>JAZNQK010000087.1:0-15660 GCA_045590135.1 Faecousia sp. | reverse complement strand
GCTTGTAAATTTAGGGGGATCAGACTTCCTTGCTCTTGGCAGCGATCTCCATGAGGCACTTGGAAATGAATTCGTCGGGGGTCATGGCGCCCAGATCATCGCCCTTGCGGGTACGGACAGAAACGGTGCCGTTTTCCATATCCCGGTCGCCGATGACCAGCATATAGGGGATCTTCTGCAGCTGCGCCTCGCGGATCTTGTAGCCCAGCTTTTCACTGCGGCAGTCGCTCTCTGCGTGAATATTCACAGCCTCTAACTGGGCGACCAGCTCATTTGCATACTCGTGTGCCCGGTCGGTGATGGGCAGCACCCGTACCTGAGTGGGCATCATCCACAGAGGCAGTGCGCCGGCATAACGCTCGATGAGGTAAGCCAGAGTGCGCTCATAGCAGCCCAAAGAGGTGCGGTGGATGATATAGGGGGTCTTCTTCTGGCCGTCGGCATCCACATATTCCATACCGAACTTCTGCGCCAGCAGCATATCGATCTGAATGGTGACGATGGTGTCTTCCTTACCGAAGACATTCTTGTACTGGATATCCAGCTTAGGTCCGTAGAAGGCAGCCTCGTCAATGCCGATCTCATACTCAACACCCAGGTTATCCAGGATCTGACCCATAACACGCTGGGCTTCTTCCCACTGCTCAGGCGTACCTTCATACTTTACACCTGCCCGGGCAGGATCCCACTGGCTGAAGCGGAAGGAGCAGTTTTCCAGCATACCCACAGTCTCTAAGCAGTACTTAGCCAGCTCCAGGCAACCCTTAAATTCTTCTTCCAGCTGATCGGGACGCAGCACCAGGTGACCCTCAGAAATGGTGAACTGACGGACACGGATCAATCCGTGCATCTCGCCGGAATCCTCGTTGCGGAAGAGGGTAGAGGTCTCACCCAAGCGCATAGGCAGATCGCGATAGGAACGGGCGCGGTTCAGATAGACCTGATACTGGAAGGGACAGGTCATAGGCCGCAGGGCAAAGCATTCCTTTTCCTCATCATAAGGATCGCCCAAAATAAACATACCGTCTAAATAGTGATCCCAGTGACCGGAGATCCGGTACAGATCCCGCTTTGCCATCAGAGGGGTCTTGGACAGAAGATAACCGCGCTTTTGCTCTTCGTCTTCCACCCAGCGCTGCAGAGTCTGAATGACCCTTGCGCCCTTGGGAAGCAGAATGGGCAGACCCTGGCCGATCTCCTCTACGGTGGTAAAGAACTCTAATTCACGGCCAAGCTTGTTGTGGTCGCGCTTGAGAGCCTCAGCCTGCTTCTCCAAATATACTTCCAGCTCCTCTTTGCTGGGGAAGCCGATGCCGTAAACACGCTGCAGCATCTTGCGATTGCTGTCACCGCGCCAGTAAGCGCCGCAGGACTTGGTCAGCTTAAAGCCATTGTGCTTGACGCGACCTGTGTGATCCAAGTGAGGACCGGCGCACAGGTCGGTAAACTCGCCCTGGGTATAGAAGCTGATAACGGCATCCTCAGGCAGATCCTGAATCAGTTCTACCTTGTAAGGCTCGTTCATAGACTCCATATAGGAAATGGCTTCTGCTCTCGGCTTCTCACTGCGCTCTAAGCGGACACGCTCCTTGCAGATCTTCTTCATCTCTGCTTCAATCTTCTCCAAATGCTCCGGCGTAAAGGAGAAGGGGGCATCGAAATCATAGTACCAGCCTTCGTCAATGGCAGGACCGATGGCAAGCTGCACCTCCGGCCACAGACGCTTGACTGCCTGCGCCATAATGTGGGAGCAGGTGTGCCAGTAGGTTTTGCGGTACTCAGGATTTTCAAAGGTGTACAGATTTTCTTCAGACATATTTTTTCCTCCTTTTTTGATTACAGAGGGGCAAAATAAAAATGCCGCCCCTGACATAATCAGGGGTGGCATACATATTATATATAATGTATTCCACGGTTCCACCCTGGTTGCGGACAAGTCCGCCACTCATTGCTGCGTTAACGGGCAGACCCGGACAGCCATTTCCGACTGTCAGCTCAGAAGTGGTATCGTCTCGGGCAGGGAACAAAGCCTTTCACCAACCGGCTCTTCTCTATGGTTCTTACCCGATGCGCGTGTCTTCATCAAAGCCATTTACAAAAAGCAATATAACATAAAAAATAAGGTCTGTCAATCCTTTGAAGCCATTAAGTTTATGACTGCCGATGTGGTGCGCTGATCCCGAAAAAGAATGGCTGCGTGCTCTTTCAGTGGAGGCAAAGTATCAGATAATTACCTTTTTTACAGTGAAAATGGGGTGAGATAGGTTTACCATAATCTAAATACGGTTACAATTGTGCGACGGTAACATAATTCTGCCCGTTATGTTAACAAATGTAACTTTTTGCACAAGATATCGTGGTTCATATCCGGGAAAAATGACAGAATTTGTATGTTGGTTAACATAATTTTATGTGCATTTTTCTATGAAAAGTTGTCAAATTCCGGGTTTTGACGGAAAAGACTTGACTTTTTCGAAATATTTGCTATAATGACCAAGCAATCCTGTGTAGGATTGCGATTTTGTTACAGATTGATACCGTTGCTTTTGCAGCGGTGAATACCACCCCAATATGGTGAAAGGAGGTTTAAAAATGCGATTGTATGTTCCGTCGTTCCCCAAGAACGGAAAGCTCTTTGTTCGGCTGGTTGCGATCATGCTGCCGATCATTTGCATCTTTGCATCACTGTCCCAGACAGTTCACGCGGAAAATACATATGTGATCACAGACGGCGATCAGGTCACGGTGTATAACACCTATGAGACCGACCCTGCCGCAGTGTTAACAGAAGCCGGCGTTGCGTTATCTGCCGACGATCTGTACACAACAGAAGTCAATGACGGTGTTTCTGAGATCACCATTCAGCGTTTACAGACCATTACCGTGTATGACCGCGGTAATCCCATCCGGACCACCAGCTACGGTGAATCCCTGGATGAGCTGCTCAGCCGCATCGGTGTGAGCGCGTACGGCGATTATAAGGTGTCCCTTCCTATGGATACCCAAACCTTTGACGGTATGGAGGTAACTGTTGACCACATCCTGGAGCAGCAGCAGACCTACACTGTAGACATTCCCTATGAGACCAACTATTGCTACGACGCATCCTTGCCTGTCGGCACAGAGCAGGTCATCGTGGAGGGCGTTGCCGGTCAGATGAGCTGCACTGCCAGCGTGACCTATGTAAACGCCCAGGAGACCAACCGCGTTACGATTTCTCAGGAGGTTGTTTCCCAGAGCGTGACCCGTGTGGTAGCTGTAGGCACCGGCACGGAAGAAACCCTGAATGAAAATGCGTTTGCCATTGGTGACGGTATCATCGTCACCCCGGAGGGTGAGATCCTGACCTTCGACAAGGCAGAGCAGTTTAAGACCACGGCATATAACCACACCGATGCCGGCTGTGATATGATCACCGCCACCGGCACCACAGTCCGTATGGGTACTGTGGCTGTGGATCCCACCGTGATTCCTTATGGCACCCGGATGTTCATCGTCTCCAATGACGGTGCTTACATCTACGGCATCGCAACTGCAGAGGATTGCGGTGGCGGTGTTAAGGGTAACCACATCGACCTGTATTTCCCCACCGTCGACGAGTGCTGGGAATATGGCGTCCGCAGCGCAACTGTCTACTTCCTTACTTAATTGTTGATAAACCGCCTTTCTCCTGCTATAATGGCAGAAGAAAGGCGGTTTTCTTATGATCGATGTATGTAATATCCAAGTGATGAAGCCACTGCTTGCAGAACACGGCTTCCACTTTTCCAAAGCCAAGGGTCAGAATTTTCTGATCGCCCGGTGGGTACCGGAGCGCATCGCAGAGGATGCCGGCGTGGACAGCACGGCAGGTGTTCTGGAGATAGGCCCGGGCATCGGCCCGCTGACCCAGCAGCTTGCCTTAAGGGCGGGGAAGGTCTGCGCTGTGGAGGTGGATACCCGGCTGGAGCCGATCCTCGAAAAGACCTTATGCGGCTGCGACAATGTGCAGATCTTATGGGGCGATGTGCTGAAGCAGGATATTCCTGCATTAGTCAAGGAAAAGTTTGGCGATCTGCGGCCTATGGCCTGCGCCAATCTGCCGTATTATATCACTTCACCCATTTTGACGGCGCTGCTGGAAGCGCAGTGCTTTGAAAGCGTTACGGTAATGGTGCAAAAGGAAGTGGCGCAGCGCATCGCCGCCAAGCCGGGAACTGCGGATTACAGCGCTTTTACCATTTTCTGCCAGTATTATGCCGAGCCGGAGCTTTTGTTTGATGTGCCGGCGCACTGCTTTATGCCCCAGCCTAAGGTCACCTCTGCGGTGATCACCCTGCGCACAAGAAAGCAGCTGCCCTGGCAGATCAGCGACAAGGATGTGTTCTTCCGCACCGTCCGGGCAAGCTTTGCTATGCGGCGTAAGACTTTGCAAAACGGCTTGGCAGCCGGCTTTCCGGAGCTTGGCAAGGCCGGCGCTGCGGAAGTGATCGAAGCGTGCGGCTTTGCGCCCAGCGTTCGTGGAGAAACCCTGGACATTGCCGGCTTTGCCGCCATTGCCAATGCCATCGTAAGGAGGCGCGCCAATGCTTGAGTTTTTGTTTTTAGACCTGGACGATACCATACTGGATTTTCATAAGGCAGAGTACATTGCCATCGGCAAAACGCTGGATTCCTTTGGCCTCGCGCCTACTGAGGAGGTTCGCGCCCGGTACAGCGTCATCAACAAAGCCCACTGGGAGCGCCTGGAGCGCAAGGAGCTGACCCGGGAGGAAGTGCTGGTGGGCCGCTTCGCTGCATTGTTTTCGGAATACGACATTACAGCCGATCCGGAGCAGTGCGCCCGCCGGTATGAGGATTTTCTCTCCGTCGGGCACTATTTTCTGCCAAAGGCGGAGGAAACACTTGCAATACTTTCCAAAAAATACCGCCTGTACCTTGCCAGTAACGGTACGGCAAAAGTCCAGGCGGGCAGACTGAAAAGCGCCAACATCAGCCATTATTTCGAAAGGATCTTTGTATCCCAGGAGATCGGCGCCAATAAGCCGTCCCCGGAGTATTTCAGCCGCTGCTTTGCAACCATCACGGACTTTGACCCCAAGCGGGCAATTATGGTGGGTGACAGCTTGAGTTCAGATATTTTAGGCGGCAAAAATGCCGGTATTTTGACCTGCTGGATCAACCCCAACCATAAAAGTGCTCCGCCGGAGCTGCAGCCGGACTACGAGATCGAATACTTCCACCAGCTGCCAAAGCTGCTGGAAACCCTGTAAATTCCGGTTTAACGAGCAGCACACCCCCCATTGTCATTGCGAACCAGTGACCGTGTCACTGGTGTGGCAATCTAAAAAATGCAGTGCTTACAGTAGATTCCCATGCCTCGTCAAAGCACAAGATGTAACGCTTCATTTTCTGCAAGCAGAAAATTCCGACAACATCTTGGCTTCTCCTCTCCCCACAAAGACTGTTTGTCTTTGCGGGGTCCCCTTTGGGAATTGGCTCGGAATGACAGTTTAGATTGTACAGTTCGTCAAACTGAATTTTTCCAGTCACAGCCGCACTTCCACCGGCTTGTTGATAATCATTGTATCCGGGGTGACATTGCACTCCATTGCCAAAACCTGCACACCGCTCGCAGCAGCTTGACGCAGAGCTGCGCCAAAAGCCGGATCGGTTACATCATTAGGATGCAGATACACAACATCCGCCATTTGTATTACGAACAGCACATAGGCACCGTAGCCGTCTGCAGCTGCTTCGGCAAGCTCCTGCAAATGCCGCGCACCCCGCACGGTAGGCGCATCGGGGAAGGCGCAAATGCCGCCATTTTCCAAGGTCACACCCTTGACTTCTAAGAAACACAGCCTGCCGTCCTTGATGAAAGAAAAATCGAAACGGGAATTGGCGTGCTTGGTTTCCGGTTTCAGCTGCGTAATTTCTCCCAAACCGCCTTTTTCCAGCCACTCCTTAGCGGCAATGTTGGGCGCCTGGGAATCCATATTGATGATCCGCCCAGCTTTTTTTACGGCAATGAGATCATATTTGGTCTTTCGACTGGGATTGCCGCATTTCTGACACCAAACCTGCGTGCCTGGGATCAGCAGTTCCCGGCAACGCCCGGTATTTTTTACATGGCAGATTTGCATTTGCCCATCAATTTCTATGTGGGCAATAAAACGGTTAGGGCGGGTAAGAAATGTGCCCGGAACCATATTTTCATACTTCACATCTATCACCCCTTTTCAAAAAGAATAGCACAAAAATAGAAATAATCCAAGAGGTAACGCGCAATGATTGCAAATTATCACACCCATACCTGGCGCTGCCGCCACGCATACGGCACGGAAGAGGAATATATCCAAGCGGCACTGCGCAGCGGCTTGCAGGTGCTGGGCTTTTCCGACCACACACCCTACTGGTTTGAGGAAGACTATTATTCTACCTTCCGGATGTTCCCGGAGCAGCTGCGTGACTATGTGGATACGATACTTCAGCTGAAAAAACAGTATGCCGGCAGGATCGAGATCCCGTTAGGCTTGGAGGTGGAGTACTATCCCAAGACCTTTCCCACTCTGATGGAGCACTTGAATGAGCATCCCATCGAATATATGATCTTAGGGCAGCACTACATCGGCGAGGAGATCGGAGAAGCTTATTTGGCCAAACTGCAAACCGGGGATCCTGCGGTTTTAGAGCAGTACTGTAACCAGACCATAGACGCGCTTTATACAGGTGTGTTTTCCTGCTTTGCCCACCCGGATATACTTGGTTTTTTAGGCGATCCTAAGGATTATAAAGCGCAGATGCGCCGCCTTTGCCGGGCAGCAAAGGCGTGTGATATTCCGTTGGAGATCAACCTGCAGGGACTGCGCCGGGGAAGACATTACCCCAACCCCTTGTTTTGGGAGATCGCGGCAGAGGAAGGCTGTGCAGCAGTCTATGGCTGCGATGCCCATAAAACAGAGGATATTGCATCCCCGGAGGAAATGAAACAGGCAGAAGCCTTTACTGAAAGATTTGCTCTCAACATCCTGCCTACCATTCAGATCCAACCGATAGACTAAAAAAGACCCCATCCACTTGGATGGGGTTTTGTACCTGGTGGAGACATAATAGTTAAATTCGAACTTAAAGCAGTTTCAATTTCTTGCAGAGTCTGGGTCTCACATCTATTTGTGGTATATTTTTTATCACAAAAGGCATGGATTTCACCGTCCAACCATCGGTTGAGCGGATATTCTCCGTTTGGTTGAGCGAGAACCTGTCCATCCAACCGATGGGCCATTCCACTTTTTTGCAGGAACAGGTATATTGGACTTACCAAAAGAAAGGAGCTAAAACAAATGAATACAACAATCGGAAAGAGAATCGCGGGGCTACGCAAAGACAAAGGCCTTAAGCAAGAGGAGTTGGCTGAAATGATAGGTGTCAGCGGTCAGGCCGTCAGCAAGTGGGAAAATGATCAGACCTGTCCGGATATCAGCCTGCTGCCACAGCTTGCCAAGATTCTTGGTGTTACTGTGGACGAGCTGCTCTCCGGAAAGCAGGAGATGGTATCCACCGTCCAAGTCCTTCCTGAAGATCAACGCAAGAACATCAAGGATATGATGCTACGGATCATTGTGGATTCTGCTGATGGAGATAAGGTACGGGTCAATTTACCAATGGCGTTGGTTCAGGTGGCAATGGATTGCGGGATAGAGATGCCACAGGTATCCGGCAATAGCGCACTGAAGCATATTGACTGGAACCAGATTATGTCCATGATCTCTCAGGGCGTCATCGGAAATCTTGTGGAAGTGGAGTCCTCTGATGGGGACATCGTGCGGATCTTTGTGGAGTAAGCTATGCATATCACTGTGAATGAAGGCGGCGGAAAGAACATCCACCTGCGCCTGCCCAACGGACTTATGTTGAATAGACTATCTGCTATGCTTCTTTCTGCAGGACTGAAGGATAAAAATATGAATATATCCGGCAAGCAGTTACACATCCTGTTTCGTGCGATCAAGGCATATAAGGCAACACACCCGGAATGGAAACTTATAGAAGCACATAACCACGACGGCGAAATTGTTGAAATTGTGGTGTGAGAAACTTTTTCTACACCCTTCGGTGCTTAGTAGGCACTCTCTTTGATATAAACAAAAAATCCGAACGCATTTCCGATTGGGAATAAGTCCGGATTTTTTATGTATGGTGGAGACTACGGGACTCGATATGCATTTTCGATCTCCCGGCAGGAGAACGAAAATTATTGTAGCCACCAGTGTTCGCACTGGTGGCAGGAACTGTCCACCGGACAGTTCCATGTAAATGGGTTCGAGTCCCTTGTCTGAATACCGATACCAAATAAAAAAAGACACCCCATTGGGTGTCTTTTTTATTTGGTGGAGACTACGGGACTCGAACCTGTGACCTCATGCGTGTGAAGCATGCGCTCTAACCAGCTGAGCTAAGCCTCCGTGGAGCGAATTAAATTATAGCACACCTGCCGGAAAAGTCAATACCTATTTTCCCAGATCGTTCAGCACATCCTCTGCCCACTTGGAAGGATTTCCGTCGATGTAGTTCCAAATATCCAGATAATCCTTGTCGCCGCGGATAATATGATCGTAAAAACTTTTTTGCCATATCACACAGCCCGCTTGCTTTGATGCTTTACCCTTTACTTGCCGCAGTACAGACGATATTGTAGGGGCGATCATCGATCGCCCGTCATCGTCAGAATGAATTTGGAGCAGTAAGTGAATGTGGTTGGGCATAATTACGAAATGCTCAACTGTTACACAGGGATAATGAATAGGGATATCCTCAACCACTTGCTTAACGATCTTTCCATATGCAGTTAAGGGGACATTTTGCGGGCGATCAATGATCGCCCCTACATCCGTCCAAAAGAGATTTCTTCGATTTTTTGTACAAATGGTGATAAAATATGCGTTTGGTGTACTGTAATCATATTCTGCCAACCGGTTAGGCTTGCGTTTCGGCAAATCCATACACATCACCCGTTCAAATAGAATACACATAGCATAACAGGCCAAAGCATAACCGTCAATCTCAAATTGTAGGGGCGATCATCGATCGCCCGCCGATACACAAATATTCAAAATCGTTTGCGGTTTTTTATGTCATTTATCATTTCGGAAGAAATTCTTTGTATATGAGATAAACAATGCTCCGTAACGATCACACGCTTATATTCACCACATTCCTCGCACAATTCCAAGTCCCAGGATAAGATATATATCCATTTGGAATCGTTGGTTTTATTAATTTTATTCCAACAATCTAAGCAAAATTCAGCCACATAATCACCTCAAACAATAGCATAGCATAATGCATTGCGTTTGCAATGCATATTTAATATTTGTTTTCGCTTAAACTAATAGCAAGGCAAACGCAATGCTCGTGGAGGGGTATATGATGGGTAAATTTAAGATTCCGGAGAATCCACCTACGGTCAATAAGACCATACGGTTTCCCAACGATGTTGTGGAAAATGTGGAGAACGCGATAAAAGGGAAAGACTGTACATTTTCTGCATTTGTGATTGCAGCGGTTCGTGCTGCGCTGGAAGATTTGAAATAAGCCAAAAAGAGGCAATGCTGTAAGCATTGCCTCTTTTATAATGATCGTTGTTATTTTATTTCCGTGCCGCCCCATTCTACCACGGTAAAGCCTTCCCGCTGTGGCGATGTCAATTCCTGCGGCATAATATCCACAAAGCTGTCCACCCCTTGCCATGCCATAAACACCCGGATCATCGTGTCCGGGGCGGGGGATACATTCAGCTTTGCTGCGTCGGTGTATACTTCCTGTTGGAAAGAAATAATATTGTATTCGTTTTGTTCCATTAGGGGCAGCCAGTAGACGATGAATTCATTTGCCTCCCGCCGGTTAAGTCCCAGCTTTTCCAATGCATTCTCTAAAAAGGCAGCAGTATCCGTACCCTTAACGCAAAAACCTTTGGACATATCCCACCGGGCGTTGGTGTTGCCTTCCCAGTATAGATAATTGTAGCTCTGTCCTTTTTTATCTGTCAGCGTGCCGTCCGGTGCAGCAGTGACATACCAGCCGTCTTGATATCCAGGATAAGTACAGACAAGCGCACCGTCCAGTTCCAGTGTCACATAGGCATTTGTCAGATCCGGCGGATACAGATAGATCACCGGCTTTGCACAGACCAGAGAATCCGGTTCCCGATTGCTGGGTCGGATGGTCAGCATACTGGCTTCCACTCTTTGTGTTTTGGAATCATATCCGGTGTGCTCATAAGTGCAGAGCACCTGATCGCCAACGCACCATTCCTCACCCAACTGTCCCCAAAGCAAGATCGTGTAGGGAGTGGGATTCACAGTTTTGGCAAAGAAACAGTTTGCGTAGATCTCTGTGATGATAATATCGCTGAAAAAATCGTTATCCACCAGCTGGGCAGGACCTTTTCCCATCCAAATACCGGTATATTCCAAAGGACGCTGATCCTTGGAGATCTCCCAGGCTGTTGCCCGGATCTGCGCAGGATAGCTTTCCATAATATCCCCGGTATATGTGATTTTCAGAATATCGCCTAACTGGGGCTCGATAGGCGCAAGCTCTGCAATAGGGAAGGTAAAGCGGTCGCAGCAATCCAACTCCCATTCGCCTTCTAAAGGCATTACCCGGGCGGTGGTGTTATCCAGTAATATCAGCTTTGCCCGGAAGCTGTGGTGAAAGCTTTCCGCTTCTCTTTCCCAAAGGGTATCGATATCGGTATTGCGGTCCTTGCCGAAGTAGATCCTTGTTTTTTCATAAACCCCGTCATTGGAAAGGCGGTTCCAGTCCACGATCTTATAGGTCAGGGCAATATATTCTCTTGTGCCGCCGTCATCATAGGCTGCCTGGGGGATGGGGGTAAACAGGAACGCCAGTATGGCAACCGCTGCAAGCAGGAAAATATAGAGTTTATTTTTCATAAGCGATCTCCCTTAGCACATTGCGCAGCTGCATCAGCTGCGAAGAAGACAGAATGTTGACAACTCCGGTAGATCTGTTGGTCAACGCTTTGCCGGTCAGGGTGTAATTGACCTGCGAGCCGCTGGCATTAGAGAAGCAGATGTCAATATGGGTATATGTGTTTTTGTTCCCCGTATCCGGTATGATCAGGGGCGCGTTTTCTTTTTGTAATTCCTCGACCTGCGTAATACATCCGTAAAGCTCCGATACGAAGGCAGCATCTGTTACCGTGGCAGTCTTTCCTTCGGACTGTATTTGCACCTGCTCGTAGGAATTGAAAGGACCGCCGGCAGAACCGTCCACCGGTTTAGCACCATCGCCATGATCCGCCGGCAGCCAGATACAGCAAAGCAGCACACAAAGGCTCAATGGCGCTGCGATCGCAGCCGCAGCTTTTCTCCTGTGCCGGCGTTTTTCTTTTATGACCTGTGCGCGCTGCGCGATCAGGTCCATTCTTTCGTCAAGTGTCTTCATAATAAAAGCTCACCTTCCTTTCCCAAAATGGTACGAAGTGCGCTTTTCGCCCGATACAAGAGGTTATAAATTTGCTTTGTGTTCTTTTTCAGTACTTTGGCGGCCTCCTTGCAGGAAAGCTCCTCAAAGTAGACAAGATGTACCACTACCTGTTGCTCATCACTGAGCTGTGACAAAGCTCTGTTTACGGCCTGCTTTCGCAGATCCGTCAAAAGCATATCCTCCAGCAATGCCGTCTGCGCAGGAAGGTTTTCTGCTTCGGAAAGTGGTATTTCCTTTTGTCGTTTACGCTTGCGTATGTAATCCAGAGCGCGGCTTTTTCCCAGCATAAACAGATATGTTTTCAGGCTTACCCGGTAATCATAGCGCCCCGGATTGGCACAGACCCAGGCAAACACATCCAGTGCGATGTCCTCGGATTGGGCGGTGTCATCCACATAGCGGTCAATGAAAAAGACCAGTTTGTCAAAGTGTTCCTCTACGATCTGACGAAAGGCATCCTCATCGCCATTGCGGTAGCGGCGGTAGCTACTTGCACCGTTATCCATATGGCATCCTCCTTGATGTGCGACCTTTCACTTATTATACGAATGAAACGCAGTGTTTACTTATATCATAGCACACCTGCTTTTTTCGGTAAAGAAAAAAGGGAGCCGAAGCTCCCTTTGTTATATAAATCAGAAGCCAGCCTGCTCCAGCATCAGGATGCATTTGCTGAGCATACGCATCACATGGAAAGGCCCCTTGTAGGTGTGACCCTTGCAGGGCGGCTCTGTAGGCTTTCCGTCCCGGCGCAGATATCCGTACCACTCGCCGTATTCCCGGTCAGAGAAATGGGAGAAAGCATAGTTCACCACCTGATCAAGGATCTGCTTGTACTGCTCTTTTCCGGTGCGCAGGTAAAGCATCAAGGATGCAATGATGGCCTCGTTATGTACCCACCACAGCTTCATATCATGCTCATAAGCTTCCACAGGCGTGCCCAGCACATCCTTGAAATACACGATCCCACCGTACTGTTCATCCCAACCCCTTTGGAATGCCTCAGTAAACATCTTCTCGGCGAAAGCAACCAGCTCGTTATCGTCGGTACGGATCGCTTCCTCCAGCAAAAACCAGGCGCACTCCATATCGTGACCGGGATTGATGACCCGGGTAGTCTGGGATTCCAGCAAAAAGGCTCCGTCAGCGGAAATGCACTCGAAGGTAGCGCCGTGTTCATCACTGTGGAAGGCTTTGATATCCTTTACCAGCTTAGCTGCGATATCGTTGTAGCGTGCTGCACCGTCCGGATCGGCTTGGCGCATCACCGCAGTGACATTTAGCAGGATCATCGGGTTTGCAAGGGATTTGGTATCTCTTGTGGAAGCGTAACCCTTGGGCGTGATCTTGTAAGGGTCAGAAGAAGGGTCACAGTACATTGCGTACACAAAGTCATAGTACTTCTTTGCCTCAGATAAGCAGGCTTCATCTCCGGCTGCCATATAGTACTCGGCATTGGCGATAATGTAGAATGTCTCGCTGAACCAGTAGCGGCGCTTACGCAACGGCTTTCCGTCGGCGGTAACGGTGAAGAACATCCGTCCGTCGGAATCGATGGCATGCGCTCTGGCAAAATCGATGCAGCTTTTTGCCAGTGTCAGATATTCGGGCTTTTTTTCGATATTGTTGTAAAGATAGGAATACATCCAGCCGCAGCGTCCCTGCATCCACACGCTTTTATCGGTGGAATATATCTTTCCCGTCCGGTCTAAGCAGTTATAAAGACCGCCGTTTTCTTTGTCCACGCCGTGCTTCAGCCAGAAAGGGATACAGTAGTTCTTCAGCTCAGTGCTGAGCAGCGCCTTCAATTCCTGCAAGGTCATATGATCTCCTCCTATGATATGCTTCTACCATCATACCAACTTCACCAAAAGAGTCAATCTATGAATTGTAGAATTTATGTATTTATCGGCGAAGCAGAAGGGGCATCAAGGTTGACACACAATATAAACTGTGATACAATACCCCAAGAAATTTAAAGTCGGGTAGTGTGCGCCCAACAAAGGATTTGTTTCGGCTAAGTAGTGCAAAGGAGCTAAAATATGAAAGAAACCATTGAGATTGACCTGAAAGCGTTGGCCCGTGAGGTGGTAAAACGCATTTGGATCGTTATTTTGTGTGCGGTCGTGGTTGCCGGTGCGGCCTTAACATACACCGCCTGCTTTGTAACACCTACCTATCAGGCAAGCATTAAGGTCTATGTTAACAATAAGACGAACAACAGCACCGGCGGCGTGGCATCCAGCGACCTGTCTGTTGCGCTGAAGCTGGTAAATACCTATGTGAATATTTTGGAGAGCGACAATGTTCTGGAAAAGGTGGTCATTCAGAGCGGCTATGACCTGGAGGTCAAACAGCTGCGCGAAATGATCGATGCTCAGCCTGTGGATGATACGGAAATGTTTACAGTTAGCGTCACCAGTGAAGATCCTAAAATGTCTGCGCAGGTGGCAAATGCAGTTGCGGCAGTGGCACCAGAGGCCATCTCCGGTATTATCGAGGGCAGCTCCGCAAAGATCATCGACTACGCCAAGGTCCCCACAGGCCGGCATTCTCCCAGCTACGCTAAAGTAGCGGTCCTCAGCTTATTTGCAGGTGCGTTTTTGGCAGTGCTGGTGATCGTGATGTGCAGTGTGCTGGATAAGCGCGTTAAGGGTGAGGAAGACCTGCTGAAGCTTTGCGATGTCCCGGTTTTGGGTTTGATCCCGGATATCGCCTTTGAGGGAAAGCGGACAAGAAAGCGTAACTCTGGCACAAAGGTAAGGTGAAAGTCGTGAAAATGTTTAATAAGAACAAAGTGCAAGAGGTCGGAGTTGGCGATCAGCGCAAAAAAATTTTGGATGAAAACAGCAGCTTTGCACTGCGGGAAGCCTACAAGAACCTGCGTGCCAATATCCGTTTCTTTTTGAATCAGGATGGGTGTAAGAAGTTTTGCATTACCAGCAGCACGATGGGTGAGGGTAAAAGTGTTACGATCTTGAATCTGGCCATTTCCATTGCAGAAAACGGTCAAAAGGTCCTGCTGATCGATGCAGATATGCGCCGGCCTTCCATTGGTAATTTGCTGATGCGCAAGGTATCTCCCGGTCTTTCCAATCTTTTGGCAGGCATGGAAGAGAAGCAGAATGTGATCCACAAGGATGTGTATTCCAATCTGGATGTGATCCTTTCCGGTGATGTGCCGCCTAATCCTTCTGAGCTTTTAGGCAGCGACAGGATGAAGACGCTGATGGAAAGTGTCAGCAAGGAATATGACTATGTGCTTGTGGATGTGCCGCCTGTCAATGCGGTGTCCGATGCCCGGGTGATCTCCGGGATGCTGGACGGTGTGCTCTACCTGGTGCGCCAGAAGCAGACGGAAATCGATGCGGTCAGACACGGCATTGCACAGCTGAAGCTGGCAGAAGCGAGACTGTTGGGCTTTATCATCAATGGCATCAATCCGCAGGAAAATAAATATTGCTATAAGGAATACAAGTGATCCTGCTTGCGACCGTACTGCCCCTGGGGTCACCCCAGGGGCTTTTTTGAAAAGGGTGAAGAAAATGAATCAAAGGCTGTTTCGGCCCGGATTGCGGAATATGCTCCGCCCCTGTCGGAAAAGTGTGATCGCCCTCAGCTGCCTGAATGTGGTAATGAATCTGCTGCAGGTGCTGATGGCGGTCTTAATGAAATATGTGATCGATGCGGCATTGTCCGGAAACGGAAAGCTGTATTTCTGGGGCATCGCACTGGCGCTGGATCTATGTGGGATCGTTGGTGTTTATGCGCTGCTGAACTGGTTCGGCAGCCGATCTATGGATCATTATATTGCCCGGCTGCGGCGGCAGCTGCTGCGCGCGGCGGCATATAGCCGGGGAGACAGACTGCAATCATACCATTCCGGTGAGCTCCTGAGCAGAGGTATGGAGGATGTCAACACCGTATGTGACGGCACGGTGCATCTGATCCCATCTTTGGTCGGACAGGTGACCCGCCTTGCAGGCAGCTTTGCTGCCATTGCGCTGATCTATCCGTCCTTGGCATTCGTGTTGCTGGCAGCGGCAGTGGTAATAGGCGGAATTATTGCGTGGCTGCGCCCTGTGATCAAAAAAAGGCAGAAGGAAGTCCGCCGCACAGAAGAGCAGGTGCTTACGGCTATGCAGGAGGATCTGCAGCAGCTGGAGC
>JAZNQK010000086.1:0-5982 GCA_045590135.1 Faecousia sp. | reverse complement strand
TGCTTACTTCCTTTCTAAAAGCCTTGTGTATGCCAAATTCCAGTTTGTCGAGCAGATGTATCTGCTCGACAAACTGAAATAATGTAGAATGGAGAATGTAGAATGTAGAATTATTGTGTTGCCTACGGCAACTATTTAAATAATTTCCGGAGGAAATACCTTAATTCTCAATTCTCCATTCTCAATTCCCAATTTGCGCGTCAGCGCGTTAAACCGGAATTTGATGGGCATTATCTGACAGATTTCCTGTTGCGATTTGGAAAGAACAGGATTATAATATAGTTACATTCTTTTAAGCAAGGTGTTTCCTATGAAGAAAATGCTTTTTGTTATGAATCCCTGCGCCGGCACAAAAAAGGCAAACCGGCATTTAACAGACATTATATCTGTTTTTAATCGGGCGGATTATGAAGTCAGTGTTTTTGTCACCCAGGAACGGCTGGATGCAAAGCATATCGTGCAGCAGCGGGCAGCCGGGGTGGATCTGGTGGTCTGCTGCGGCGGAGACGGTACTTTCAATGAAGCCCTGTCCGGCTTGCTCAGTAGTGGTGCCGGCATCCCCATCGGCTATATTCCTGCCGGCTCGACCAACGATTTTGCCAGCAGTCTGAAGCTGCCCACGAATATTTTGAAGGCAGCGCACTCGATCGCGGACGGAGAGCCGGTGAGCTATGATGTGGGCGTGTTTGGCGGGCGGTACTTTTCCTATGTTGCTTCCTTTGGCGCGTTTACCAAAGCCAGCTATTCCACGCCGCAGAATGTAAAAAATGCGCTGGGTCACACGGCATATATTTTAGAGGGCATTCAGGAGCTTTCCCAGCTGCGCCCGGTGCATATCCGGATGGAGTTGGATGACGAGCGCATTATCGAGGATGAGTTTTTGTTTGGCGCTATCTGCAACAGCACCAGCGTAGCGGGTATTTTGACCTTAGATCCCAGGCAGGTGGATATGCGTGACGGAAAATTTGAAATACTGCTGGTGCGTGCACCCCGGGATCTTTTAGAGATCAGCGAGTGCGTGCAGGCGGTGCGCAGGCAGCAGTATAACTGCAAGATGATCACCTTCCAAAGCGCCAGAAAGATCAAAATCTTTGCCGACGAAAATATGCCATGGACTCTGGACGGTGAAAAGGAAGCCGGACACAGCGAGGTGCTGGTGGAGAACAAACACTTGGCGTATGCCTTGATGAAAGGAAACAGCTGAGATGATCCATTCTGTTTTGTGCTATGTGAGGCGTGGAGAGGATGTGCTGATGCTCCACCGGATCAAAAAGGAAAAGGATATCAATAAGGACAAATGGATCGGCATTGGCGGCAAGATAGAGGAAAACGAATCCCCGGACGCGTGTTTGCTCCGGGAGGCGAAGGAGGAGACGGGCTTGACCCTTACTTCCTGGCAGTGCCGGGGGATCGTGACTTTTTTAAGTGACAGGTACGAAGGGGAATATATGTACCTGTTTACCGCTGATGATTTCAAGGGCACGCTGACCGAATGCGATGAAGGTCAGCTGCGGTGGGTAAAACGCACATTTTTAGACAGCCTGCCTAAGTGGGAGGGAGATCAGATATTTCTGGATCTTCTTTGGCAGGATGCGCCCTTTTTTCTGCTGACGCTGCGCTACCGGGGCGAAAGCTTGGAAGAGGCAATCCTCAATGGAGAAAAAATCAAATAGAAAAGCTGCAAGGGAACTCCCTTGCAGCTTTTATTTTATAAATTCCGGCTTGTCGGTGCCTTCCCCTGGGGGAAGGTGGCCGAGCATAAGCGAGGTCGGATGAGGGGTTTCCCAGATCGAAACATTAGAATAAGCCTGTAGAAACAGCTATATTTAGGATTTATGCCCGCATTCCTCATCAGTCAAAAATCAAAGATTTTTGACAGCTTCCCCCCGGGGGAAGCCTATGCCAAACTGAAATTTGACAACCGGCGGTTGGAAAAAATAGAATGTTGGTTTGTATGGACAATTTCTGCAAAATAATGGATTGCCAAATAAAATAAAGCGTGCTATAGTATGAATTGCGCGAATTTGTTTGTGAAAGGAGGAATGCTTTGTGATTTTTGGCAAGCACATCAACCGATATTATCTGCGATATCTGCCTTTGATATTGCTGGGCCTTGCTGCGCTGATCACCATTGATTATCTGCAGCTGCTGATCCCTAATTTATACCAGATGGTCATCAACGGTATGAACACCGGTATGGTTGTCTATAACGGTGTGGAGACTGCCTTTGATATGGCATTCCTGCTGGACCGCATTTGTCTGCCTCTGCTTGGCATTATCGCCTGTATGGTGGTGGGAAGATTTTTGTGGAGAGTATGCTTTATGGGTAGCGCCATCCGGATGGAGGCGGATATGCGCCGCCGGATGTTTAGCCACTGCAAGGAGCTGTCCCGGGAGTATTATCAGCTCAACAAAGTGGGCAACCTGATGAGCCTGTTCACCAATGACCTGGATAACCTGCAGGAGTGCTACGGCTGGGGCATTATGGAGTGCTGCGACGCCCTGTTTTTAGGCGGCCTTGCTATCTACAAGATGTGGACCATGGATCCGCTGCTGACGGGTCTGTGTCTGATCCCTATGGGCTTTTTGATGGCGAGCAGCATCCTTGTGGGCAAGTATATGAGCGCCAAGTGGGAAAAGCGGCAGGAGGCGTTTTCCAACCTCTCCGACTTTGCCCAGGAGAGCTATTCCGGCATCGCAGTGATCAAGGCCTTTGTAAAAGAAGGCAAGGAGCTGTGGGCGTTTTCCAAGCTGAATAAGGATAATGAAGATGCCAATATCACCTTCACCCGGGCATCTGTGCTGTTTCGGATCCTGGTGACCGCCTTTGTGGAAAGCGTTACCTGCGTGATCTTAGGCTACGGCGGTTATCTTGTGTATCGGGGCGCATTCAATCCCGGTCAGCTGGTGGAGTTTATCGGCTATTTTGATGCCATCATCTGGCCCATTATGGCGGGTGCGGATCTGATCGATATGACCAGCCGCGGCTCAGCATCCCTGAAGCGTATCAGTGAGCTGCTGGATGCCAAGGTGGATGTGGTGGACCGGCCGGATGTAAAGCCTTTGCCGGATGTAAAGGGCGATATCGAATTCCGGAACCTGGATTTTTGCTACCCCGATGGGGAACTGGATGCGCTGCACAATGTGTCCTTTACCATTAAAGCCGGTGAGAATGTGGGCCTTGTAGGCAAGACCGGCTCCGGCAAGACCACTCTGGTGGACCTGATCCTGCGTATTTACAATGTTCCCGACGGAACGGTATTTATCGATGGCGCGGATGTAAACACCGTTTCCATTCACGATGTCCGGGCCGCCTGCGCCTATGTCCCCCAGGATAACTTCCTGTTTTCCGATACCATTGCCAACAACATCGGCTTTGGCATCAACACCCAGAAGGAATCGCAGATCCGCCGGGCTGCCCAAATGGCAGATGTGGACAGCAATATTATGGAATTTGCCCAGGGCTATCAGACAGTGCTGGGTGAACGGGGCGTTACTGTTTCCGGCGGTCAAAAGCAGCGTATCAGCATTGCAAGAGCGATGCTGATGGATGCGCCGATTCTGATTTTGGACGATTCTGTTTCTGCGGTGGATACCAAAACAGAACGGACGATTCTGGAAAACCTGCGCGCGGAACGCGCCGGCAAGACCACCATCCTCATTGCCCACCGGATCTCCACCATTGAAAAGATGGATAAGATCCTCTTCATTGAGGACGGTGCTTTGGCGGCGATCGGACCGCACAGCCAGCTTTATGAGACCTGCCCCGCTTACCGGAAAATGGTGGATCTGCAGAAGCTGGAAGAAGAAGGAGGTGCTCACAATGGCTGAGTTTTGGCCTCTTTTGGTGGTAGGCGCGGTGATCGGGGTGCTTTCCCTGATCTTCCTGATCGCCTATTATGTGACCCGGATGCGGGACACCCGCAAGCCGGAGGAACGGGAAATGACCGACGGTCAGATCCTGAAACGACTCTTAAAATATGCGCTGCCTTATAAAAAGGAATTCGTCATCGTGCTTTTGGTGATGGTGTTATCCATCTCCTATGATCTTGTATCCCCGGTGCTGGTAGGCAGGATCGAGGAACTGGTGAAAAATGAATTCCAGCTTCCCCACCTGTTCTGGATGGTGGGCGCTTACGCCGGTATTTTGGTGGTGTCCATGGTCAGTATGTATATTCAGACCATGATCCTGCAAAAAACCGGACAGAAGATCCTGACATCCTTGCGACAGGATGTGTTTACCCACATCGAAAGCCTTTCCCATGAGCAGCTGAACAACATTCCCGTGGGCAAGCTGGTAAGCCGTACTACCAACGATACCAACTCCATTTCCATGATGTTCACCAATCTCCTGGTGACCATGATAAAGAACATTATGGTGGTGGTGGGCGTCATTGGTGTGATGCTGGTAAACAATTTGGCTATGACTCTGGTGGTGCTGTGCTTTATGCCCTTTGTGGTGCTGTTTACAGTGATCTTCCGGGTATTTTCCCGGAATGCTCACCGGGATGTGACTGACAGCCGCACAGAGCTGAATACCTTCCTGTCTGAAAACCTCTCCGGCATGAAGATCACCCAGATCTTCAACCGGCAGGAGCAGAAGATGGAAGAGTTTATGCGCCACAGCGATCAGGTCCGCAAGGCAAAATTCAAGCGGCTGACAGTGTTCGGCATTTTCCGACCCATGGTGTATCTGCTGCATATCAGCTGCGTGCTGTGCTTGTTCTATTTGGGAAGCAGAAGCTATATCCGGAACATAGAATTTATGGGGCAGGTCATTACCAGCGGTACGGTGGTTACCTTCTACCTGTTTGCCACCAAATTCTTTAACCCCATTCAAACCCTTTCTGAGCATTTTGACACCCTTCAGTCCGCTTTTGCCTCTGCGGAAAAGATCTTCACCGTGCTGGACACAGTGCCGCAGGTGGTGGATGCGCCGGATGCCATTGTGCTGGAGGAGATCCGTGGCGAGATCGAATTTAAGGATGTTTGGTTCGCCTACAAGCCGGATGAATGGGTCTTACAGGGGGTGTCCTTTAAGATCGAGCCTAAGCAGACGGTAGCCTTTGTAGGCTCTACCGGCTCCGGCAAGACCACCATTTTGAGCCTTATTTGCCGCAATTACGATATCCAAAAGGGACAGATCCTTATTGACGGCATTGATATCCGTAAGATCAAGATCGCATCCTTGCGCCGGCACTTCGGCCAGATGCTGCAGGATGTATTTTTGTTCTCCGGTACGATCCGCAGCAATATTTTGCTGCGAATGGACGGTGTGTCTGACGAGGATGTGATGGAGGCGTGCCGCTATGTGAATGCGGACACCTTCATTAACCGCCTGGAAAAGGGCCTGGATGAGGAGGTCCGGGAGCGGGGCAACAATTTCTCCGCCGGCCAGCGGCAGCTTCTGAGCTTTGCCCGCACCATTATTCACAAGCCTTCTGTAATGATCTTGGATGAGGCTACGGCAAATATCGATACGGAAACAGAGGTGCTGATCCAGGATTCCCTGGAGAAGATGAAAAATATCGGCACTATGCTCATCGTTGCCCACCGTTTAAGCACCATCCAGCACGCGGATAACATTATTCTGTTATCCCACGGTAAGATCCTGGAGCAGGGCAACCACCAGGAACTGCTGCATCAAAAGGGAAGGTACTACCAGTTATACACACTGCAGTATCACAAGCAGCAGCTTAGCAAAGACTAAAAGGAGGGCGAAAGCCCTCCTTTTTGCTGCCAAATTTCAGTTTGACGGCGAGCCGCCGCTCCCAATTCGCACGCCCTACGGTAGTTATCGCTATGCATCTTGATTGTGCCCGGTATCTTCCTTGCGGATGTCAAATTTCAGTTTGACGAACTGTTCAAACTAAACTGTCATTCCGAGCCAGTGCGCACACTGGCGTGGGAATCTACTGTAGACACAGCATTTTTAGATTGCCACACCAGTGACACGGTCACTGGTTCGCAATGACAACGGGG
>JAZNQK010000085.1:0-8524 GCA_045590135.1 Faecousia sp. | reverse complement strand
AAATCTTGATTCTTGTGTGGTGTGGGAGTATAATCAATTCGACAAATCCCGATTTGATGGTCAATTTTTCCATCACTGATGGTTGATTTCTCTCCACTCAACCATCAGTTCGTGTTCTTCGTTACCCAAAATTTGTATACTGAAAGCGAAAGGAGGTAACCTATGGACCAAGTAAAAATTGGAAAGTTTATTGCCGAGTGCAGAAGAAAAACAAACTTAACCCAAATGCAGTTGGCAGAAAAACTGAACATTACCGACAGAGCAATATCAAAATGGGAAACAGGCAAATCTCTGCCCGACTCGTCTATTATGCTTGAACTTTGTGATGTTCTGGGTATCAGTGTTAATGATTTATTATGTGGGGAGGTAGTTACAATGGATAATTACAACAAAGAATTAGAAAACAATTTGCTTGAGATGATTAAGCAAAAAGAACAGGCCGACAAAAGATTGTTGTCTGTAGAAGTGTTTATAGGCATTACTGCAACAGTCGTTCTTTTCGCCATGGTTCTCCTTGCCTCTTTTGTGCAGATGTCAAACGGCCTAAGGATTTCTCTTATGGTGCTTGGATTCATTTTGTTTTTTGCAGGTTGCTTCTATGCATTGCGGATTGAGCAAGTAGCAGGGTATTATGCATGTAAAGAATGCGGACACAGATATGTACCCACATACAAAGCGGTCAATTTCGCACCACATATGGGCAGAACAAGATATATGCGTTGCCCGCAATGCGGAAAAAAGTCTTGGCAGAAAAAAGTGTTAGGCAAAGAGTAAAGCCAATTCCAATATGTCGAACAGTTAAAAGCAGCCGCCTCCGTGATGGAGGCGGCTGTGCTGTTATATGTCATATTCGAGGCAAAATGTGGTTATTTTCAAAAGTAGTATGCCAGTAGTACGAATGGGGTAAAAACTCGCAAACCCTGGTATTTGTTTACATAGCTTGGTATGCCGTCCCTAGGTCAAATCTTCCCGTGGCAGACGAAAAGAAGCTTGACCATAAAAATCTCCCAATTAGCGCTGTCATTGCGAAGGCGGCTTTACCGCCTGTGGCAATCTCCTGATAACATGTGCATTATATCATACTTGGCGGTGGGAGTAAACCCCCGCCCTACAGGTGGTTGTGGCGGATCATCGTAGCTGCATTTGCAGATAAGGGCGGGTAGCAGTGCTTTATGAGCAAATCTTGATTTCTGTGTAGTATGGAAGTATAATTCAGTTAGACAGACTTGAATTTGACGAGGTAGAGCCTATGAAGACCAAGAACCTTGCAACGATATATGCTATCGCTGCAGCCGCACTATACGCAATCAATGTTCCATTTTCCAAAATGCTATTGGGATATGTTGAACCCACAATGATGGCCGCTTTTTTGTATCTGGGTGCTGGCTTGGGAATGTTTGTTTATAGCATTCTTTCCAAGGCAACAGGAAAAGCCGCCCCCACAGAGCCGCTGACCAAAAAAGAATTGCCTTACACAATCGCAATGGTGATTTTAGATATTATTGCACCCATTCTCCTTATGTTTGGTATCAAGTCCTCCAACGCTGCGAATGTTTCCTTGATTAACAACTTTGAGATTGTCGCAACTTCTCTGATTGCTTTATTTGTTTTCAAAGAGGTTATCTCCAAAAGATTGTGGATTGCCATTGGATTGGTGACAGTTGCAAGTGTTATCCTTTCCTTTGAGGGAGCAGGCTCTTTTGAGTTCAACATCGGTTCCCTGTTTGTATTCGGCGCGTGTCTGTGCTGGGGCATTGAAAACAACTGTACCCGAATGATCAGCAACAAAAGCTCCATTGAAATTGTAGTTATCAATGGCACATTCTCAGGGCTTGGCAGCTTAGCTGTTGCCTTGACCATTGGCGAACGCATTCCTTCTGTTCTTTGGGTGATGTGTGTATTGCTGCTTGGTTTTGTTGCCTATGGCTTGAGCATCTATTTCTATGTCATGGCTCAAAAGGACTTGGGAGCAGCCAAAACAAGTGCCTACTACTCCATTGCCCCGTTCCTTGGTGTGGCATTTGGTATGCTGATTTTGGGTGAAAGACCTGCAATTCAATTCTATGTTGCCTTGGCTGTGATGATTGTCAGTACTTATTTTATGATTAAAGACACCATTGAATTACAGCATACACACGAGCATAAACACATCCATACACACGAACACAGTCATGGGGATATTGTCCATTCCCACGAGCATACGCACACCCATACGCATATCCATATTCATGGTGAGGACAGCGGCAACCACGAGCATAATCATAAAGCAATGTCCCATGAGCATTTGCATTTTGCTTGACCAATTTGTCGAACAAATCATAACCCCCAGTCGTGTGCTGGGGGTTTTCTTATACAAAAAGCAGCACCACCCCGGCCCGGGATGGTGCTGCACGCACAAATGGTGTTATTGGAGCTGTGTGATCACCAGGTGCGCGGACACCGGTCGGGTGCCGCCAGCCAAAGGTGTGATGGTCAAAGCTGCTGCCGTTCCTTCAGGATTTCGCACTGTTAAAGTAGAGCCTGTAACCGTTGTTTCCACGATTGCCATTCCAATGATCTGGGAAGTCCCGGTTGCGCGGCCTGCTACTGTATATGCCAGATCTTCGCCATTCAAGGTCAGTATCAGCTGCCCTGCTTCGGTCACACTCACCTGGAACAGCACCTGGTAGGTGCCGATCTCAGCCAAGGTGAAGGAGCTGGGACCGGATCGGGCAATGCCGGAGCCGCTGTTTGGTCCGTCCTGTGGGAAGCTGACATCCGTTCCGGGCGCCACAGTCGCTGCGTTATCCGGTGGCATTAAGGCGTAAAAATCCGCGTAGCTCAAAACGCCGCCGGCAGGACCTTGGGGACCGACAGGTCCGGTTTCGCCGGCAGGGCCCTGAGGACCAATGGGGCCGGTTTCGCCAGCAGGACCTTGGGGACCGATGGGTCCGGTTTCACCAGCAGGACCTTGGGGACCAACAGGGCCGGTTTCACCAACAGGGCCTTGGGGACCGGCAGGGCCGGTGGCTCCGGTCAAACCTATAGGTCCCTGGGGACCTACGGGACCCGTTTCGCCGGCAGGACCCTGGGGACCAATGGGGCCGGTTTCGCCGGCAGGACCTTGGGGACCGGCAGGGCCGGTGGCTCCGGTCAAACCAATGGGTCCCTGGGGACCGACAGGACCCGTTTCACCGGCAGGACCCTGAGGACCAACTGGACCCGCTTCACCAACAGGGCCTTGCGGACCTACCGGACCGGCAACACCCGCAGGTCCTTGGACACCGGCAGGACCGGCAACACCGGCAGGTCCCTGAGGGCCAACAGGCCCTGTTTCACCCACAGGACCCTGAGGACCGACCGGTCCGGCAACACCCGCAGGACCGCGCAGACCAGTGGGTCCCGCAATACCGGCAGGACCCTGGGGACCGACGGGTCCGGCCTCACCCACAGGACCCTGAGGACCCACAGGACCTGCGACGCCTTCCGGCCCTTGTGGACCAACCGGACCCCGGACGCCGGGAACACCCTGCGGACCAGCCGGTCCCCTCGGACCCACCGGACCCTGTGGGCCGGCGGGTCCAGGCGGGCAATTTGCACAGCAGAAGCCGCAGCCCCGTTCTGCGCAGCCATAATCCTTGGGGTGGTGGCGCTTGCACGAATTATCATCAAATTGGACATCGCAGCTTCGGTCATCGAAGCCATTGTATCTGTTCAATAGAATCCCTCCTCACATTAAGCTTGCAGGCAGCCTGTAGTACATCTTATGTGTTTTCGGCAGGATCTGACACATTGACAGGCAGCTATCGTTTTGCTGCCTGGGTTTTCCTTAGTCCCATTATATGAACCGGGCGGTGTAAATGTTCCTCAGCACTGTTCCCATCCGTTTTTGAAATTTGACACCCACGCAAAAATCTGTTACCATAGTTCCGGTAAAAGGAGGTGGCGCGGTGAAGACCAGAAAGCTTACCACCATCGCGCTGCTTTGCGCGGTGGCGCTGATCATTTTTACAGTGGAAGCCCAAATACCTGCGCCGGTTCCGGTGCCGGGTGTGAAGCTGGGACTGAGCAATATCGTCACGGTGTTCGCTGTTTTTATGTTGGGCGTGTGGGAGGCGGCGCTGATCTTGGCTGGCCGTATCTTTTTAGGGGCGGTCTTTGCCGGAAATTTCAGCACGATCTTCTACTCCCTTGCCGGTGGCGCACTGGCACTGATGGCAACTGTACTGCTCAAGCCTGTATTGAAGCAAAAGCAGCTTTGGGTCGCCGGCTGTATGGGCGCCATTGCCCACAGCATCGGGCAGATGTTGGCGGCTGTAGTCCTTTCCGGCACGCCGTCACTGCTGATTTATCTTCCGGTAATGATCCTTTGCAGCATCGTAACCGGCTTGTTTACCGGCCTTTGCGCCCAGCTTTTGGTGAATCGAGGAGACCGTTTATGGAAAACTATTTTCAAATGAATTTTGATGCCCACCGGTTAGGTGCTGTATCCACTTTGGGACTTGCCCACATCGGCGACGGCGTTTATGAGCTTTTATGCCGGGCGTATCTTTGCGAAAAGGGCGATCAGACGGTGCTGAAGCTCCACAAGGACACGGTAAATCTGGTGAAAGCGCCTACCCAGGCAAAATTTGCCGACAAGCTGAAACCCCTTCTGACAGAAGAGGAATTCGGCTACTATCGCCGGGGCAAGAATGCCCACACCCACGCAGCGCCCAAATCCGCCACTCCCCAGGAATATGCCAAGGCTACCGGTCTGGAGGCGCTGTTCGGTGCGCTGTTTCTGCTGGGCAGGACGGATCGCATCAATGAATTGTTTCACATCTTAATGGAGAATTGATATGGCATTTGACGCATTTTTTCTCACAGCGGTGCTGCAGGAGATCCGTAGCCGCGCCACCGGCGCCCGGGTGGAGAAGATCCACCAGCCAAGCCGGGATACAGTGGTGCTCCAGCTGCGGTGCGAGCAGGGACGGGAAAAGCTGATGATCGCTGCCAACCCGGCAGCGCCCCGGCTTTACCTGTCTGCCGCCAATCCGGAAAACCCGGAGCAGCCGCCTATGTTCTGTATGCTGCTGCGCAAGCATCTGTCCGGTGCCCGGCTGGTGCAGGTCAGCCAACCGCCCATGGAGCGAATGGCAGAGTTTGTCTTTGACTGCACCGACGAAATGGGCGATGCAGTACAAAAGCGGCTGATCGCGGAGCTGATGGGCAGGACCTGCAATTTATATTTGCTGGGAGCAGACGGACGGATCATCGACTGTCTGCGGCGGATCGGCCTGGACGAAAGCGCCAAGCGCGCCGCTTTGCCGGGACTAAACTATGTGTATCCGGAGCAGATAGCCAAGGACGACCCTTCTGTATACGAAGAGGCAGATTATGTAAACCTCCTCATCAAACCGGGTGCAGATCTTTTAGCTGACCGACTGATGGACACCTTAGGCGGACTATCCCCCCTGGTGTGCCGGGAGGCGGCGCTGTTTGCCGCCGGTCAAACGGACGCAAGAGTGGGTGAACTCCCCGGGGACACCGCGCAAAAGCTGCACCTTTTCTTCCGGGAAAATCTGCGTTATCCCAAACCTTATTATTATGCTGCCCCGGACGGAACCCCCAAGCAGTTTGCCTTCTGCCCCATCCGCCAGTACGGCGCTTATCAGGAGGCGGAATCCTTTGCTGCGCTTTTAGACAGCTTTTATATCCTGCGGGATAAAAAGGATGCTATGCGCCAGAAAAGCCAGGCGGTACGAAAAACCGTGAGCAATCTGTGTCAGCGGTTGCAGCGAAAGCTCGCCATACAGGAAAAAGAGCTGACTGCCACCTATGACCGGGAGCAGCTGCGGCAGTTTGGCGATATCGTCACAGCCAATCTGCACAGGATCACTAAGGGTCAAAAAGTCCTGGAAGCAGAGGATTTTTACGACGAGGAAATGAAAATCGTAACGATTCCCCTGTCAGAGGTGCTCTCCCCCCAGCAAAATGCCGCAAAATACTATAAAGACTACACCCGTATGAAAAACGCCCAAAAGGAACTGACCCGGCAGTTAGAGCTGGGCGCAGAGGAGTTAAGCTATCTGCAAAGCGTGTTGGAGGAGCTGGACCGGGCACAGTCGGAGGCAGAACTGGAGGAGATCCGGCAGGAGCTGCAGCAAGGCGGCTATATCCGTGTAGACTCCGGTAAAAAGCGGATGCGCCAGGGAAAGCTGCCGCCTATGCGCTTTGAATCCACTGACGGCTATCCCATTTATGTGGGCAGAAATAACCGGCAAAACGATGAGCTGACCTTCAAGCTTGCCCGAAAGGATGATCTCTGGCTTCACGCCCAAAAGGTCCACGGCAGCCATGTGATCATCTCCTGTGGCGGCACGACGCCTCCGGATGATACCGTTACACAGGCAGCCCAGTTGGCGGCTTATTATTCAGAAAGCATCGGCGGTCAGAACATCGCCGTGGATGTGACACCTGTAAAGCAGGTAAAAAAGGCACCCGGCAGTAAGCCGGGTATGGTGATCTATCATACCTATCGTACCGTCATCGCCAATCCCTACAAGGATATTGTAGTGGATCAGCTGAATGCAGAAAAGAAAGATCCTGCAGCGCAGTAATGCGTTGCAGGATCTTAGTTTGTCCAAAACTTGTTTTGGACAAACTAAGCAGAGGACAAAGGAGCCGGCGAGGCAAACAAATCGAGCCTGTCGGCGTACATAGGTACGGTAAGGCTCGATTTGTGCAGCAAATCAAAACACCTTGCAAAGCAAGCTTTTGAGAGCAATCCCTCAGTCAGCCTGATCGGCTGACAGCTCCCTTTGCACAAGGGAGCCTTTGGGAGAAACTCTAATTTGTTTTTTGTGTTTTGACGATCGGCGGCTTTTTTGACTCTCTGAGATCCTGCAGCGCAGTAATGCGTTGCAGGATCTTTTATTATACCTGTTTTTCCGGGATGATCAGCGTGCCGTTTTGGGCGGCGCGGATGCGCTTAACCATATAAATGGCAATGGGAATGGTGGGGATCAATGTCAGAACATCTGCCACCGCCTGCACCGAAGCAAGACCGCTTGCACCAAAGAAATTTGACAGCGGGTACAAAATGGGAATAAAGCAGCTTCCCTGCCGGGCTGTAGATAACAGCAGCGCGCCGGATGCATTGCCGAGACCGGCACAGAGCATATTCACCACTGCCACCCAGGCGTGGATAGGCAGTGCCACACATTGCAGCCGGATACACAGCTTGCCCACCTCCCGCATTTGTGGATCTGTGCCGGCAAAAAGCCGGATCACATCGTCGGCAAAGACGAACAAGGTCACCGCCATAATCGTAGAGCCGATGATGGCCATTTTAGAGGAAAACCGGTAGCTTTCCATCACCCGGTCATATTGCTTTGCGCCCCAGTTAAAGCCTGCCACCGGCTGGAAGCCGTTGCCAAAGCCCAAAATAATGCTAAACGGGAACATCATCACCTTGTTGGTAACGCCGATACCGGCAAGCACCGCATCGGAGATGTCACCAGCTAAGTTGTTCAGCAGGATGCCGGAGACCACCGCCAATCCGGACCGGAACATGGAAGAAGAACCGATGCTGACGATCTTGCTGATGATATCTCTGCTGAAGCAGAAGTTCCGGATGGACAGCCGCAGCAGACTGCGTCGGGTGATATAGGGAAACAGCAAAATAGCAAAGCTGACCCATTTAGAAATAGCAGTTGCCAAAGAAGCACCGGCAACACCCATATCCAGTCCAAAGATAAAAATGGGATCCAAAACACAGTTGAGGATGCCACCAAAGCCCATACCTACCATGGAAAGCGTTGCGCTGCCCTCGCTGCGCAGGCATTGATTCATTACGAAATTACTGGCCATAAAGGGCGCAGCCAACAGAACATAGGAGGCATAGTCCACGGAATATTGCTCACAGGAGGGCGTGGCGCCCAACAGCCGTACCATAGGCAGCATAAAAATATTGCCGAAGATCAGCAAAAGCGCGCCCATGCCCATAGCAATAAAAAAGGCGGTGGACAAGACCTGACTGGCCTTTTTATCGTTACCGGCACCCAATAGCCGGGCAATGTAGCTGTTCGCGCCCACGGCAAGCATAGAGCCTGCCATCATGATCAGCTGATCCAGGGAAGCGTTGACGCTGACGGCAGCTGTGGCGCTGTCACCTAAGGAACTGACGAAATAGGTATCCGCCAGAGAATATATAGAGTTGATAAGAAATGCCACGATGGTGGGGATCGCCATTTTGGGGATCACCCGGGAAACCGGCTCGTTTTGCATCATCAGACGGCGGTTTTCCTGCCGGGAGAGCATATCTTGTTTTGCCATTTCATCGCCTCTTTTTCTTTCACTGCACCCAGTATAGCACAAAAAGCAAAAAAGGCAAAGAAAAAACCCGGAATTTTCCGGGAATTCGGGCAGGTTAAAATTGCGCCGCGCCGATTCTTGGCCCCCTCTCTGAGGGGGCTGTCAGCGAAGCTGACTGGGGGAGTGTCGTTGCAGTTGTAGGACACTCCCTCCGTCACGGCTTACGCCGTGCCACCTCCCTCAAGGA
>JAZNQK010000084.1:0-14798 GCA_045590135.1 Faecousia sp. | reverse complement strand
TGGCAGCTGGTTCCGGGACTATGTTTACATTCCTATGGGCGGCAACCGGGTGAGCAAGGCACGCTGGGTATGGAATGTCCTTGTGGTCTGGATGCTCACCGGTATGTGGCACGGCGCAGCCTGGAACTTCATTCTGTGGGGCCTTTTGCATGCAGCGTTCCTGCTGCTGGAAAAGTGGCTGCCGCTGAAAAAACTGCCGGGTGTTCTGCAAAGAGTGTATGTGCTTTTTGTGGTGATGGTGGGCTTTGTCCTTTTCAATGCAGTTGACATTTCCCAGGCGTTTTCCGATGTGGCAGGACTCTTTGGTGCCGGTGGTATTCCCCTGGTAACTGCCGAGACCCTTTACTACCTGCGCAGTTACGGTGTGCTGTTTATCCTTGGTTTCGTAGGCGCAACCTCTCTGGTGCGCAACACAGCACTCAAGCTGGAGCAGGGAAAGAAAACAGCTGCTCTGACAGCTGTCATCGAGCCTTTGGTGCTGGCGGCAATGCTTTTGGTATGTACGGCTTATTTAGTGGACGGCTCTTTTAACCCGTTCCTGTATTTCCGTTTCTAAGGAGGTAGCGTAATGACAAATAAAATTCGAATTTACGGTGCTTTCCTGCTGGCTGCCCTTTGGCTGGTGATCACCTGCTTTGCCTGGTTTGCACCCAAAAAGGATATTTCCGTTGCAGAGCGCCGTCCCCTGGATAAAATGCCGGAGGTCACCTTAGACAGCATTCTGGAGGGTGACTTTATGAGCGATTTTGAAAGCTACACATTGGATCAGTTCCCTATGCGCGACAGCTTTCGCACGCTAAAATCCCTGGTCCACAAATCTGTTTTGCAGCAGATGGACAATAACGGCATCTACATTGCGCAGGGTTACGCTGCCGAAATGGAATACCCCTTGGACAGCGGCTCCGTAGAGCACGCGCTGGCGCAGCTGCAGTATATCTACGAGCATTATCTGAAGGATACCGGCTCTAAGATCTACGCCGGTATCGTGCCGGATAAGGGCTATTATCTGGCTGAGGAAAACGGCTATCTTCCCTTGGATTATGAGAAAATGTTCTCTGCCGTCCGGGAGGGGATGCCCTGGGCAGAGCATATCGATATCACCGACTGTCTTAGCCTGGAGGACTACTACCGCACCGATACCCACTGGCGGCAGGAGCGGATATTGAAGGTGGCACAGCGGCTTGCACAGGCTATGGGTGTCAGCGTGCCGGCAGCGGAGAGCTTCACCCAGACCAAGATCGAAAAGCCCTTCTACGGCGTGTACCACGGACAGGCAGCGCTGCCTATGGAGGCAGACGAGCTGTTCATTATGCAAAGTGAGCTGCTCTCCCAGTGTAAGGTGTTTAACTATGAAAAGAACACCTACACCGAAGTGTACGATATGGAAAAGCTTAATAGCTACGATCTTTACGATGTGTTTTTGTCCGGCGCCCAGTCTATGCTGCGCATTGAAAATCCCAATGCTGCCACAGATCGGGAGCTGATGGTGTTCCGGGATTCCTATTCCAGCTCCTTGATCCCACTGCTGGTGCAGGATTATGCCACCGTGACTCTGGTGGATATCCGCTATGTGAAAGCACCCATGCTGGGAAGATTTTTAGAGTTCAACGGTCAGGATGTACTGTTTCTTTACAGCACCCTGGTGCTGAATAAAAATCTCATCTAACACAAAAAAAGCGTGTTGCATTGCAACACGCTTTTTCCTTATAGTTGGTAAAATTATTTGCGGGCAAGATTCCGGATCCAGGTGCCTTTTTTCATAATGAAATATCCCATAACACACTTGATGATGTAGGTCGCCCGGGAGATCAAAAAAACCCAAACGATGCTCAAACCGGTAAAATGGCAGGCGATATAAGTAATTGGCAGCATAACCAGCCAGGAGAATCCGCTGTCAAAAATAAAGGTGATCAGGGTCTTTCCACCGGAGCGCATAGTAAAATATGCCTGATGGACATAGGCGACCAGGGGCATCTGCGCTGCGCAGATCAAGATCATTTCTGCCGCAAGAGCGCGCACATCGTCCGAGGTGTTATAAAGCTGCGGAAAAGCACCGGAAAGGGCAGCCAGCAGTCCGCCAAATACACAGCTGGCAGCAAGGGTGAAAGCGCAGATCTTCCGGAAAGCATCCCACAGCGCTTCGCTGCTGCGGCCTGCGCCCTGCATCTGACCCATAATAATACCCACTGTGCTGCCCATAGACAGCACCACCACATTACACAAATTTAAGATCGTACTGCTGATATTCACCGCCGGCACCACATCCAGTCCACGGGTGGAGAAGATCTGATTGAGCATCGCCTCACCGGCAGACCAAAGGGCCTCGTTCAGCAGCATGGGTAAGCTGCTCAGGGTGATCAGCCAAACAAGCTTTCCGGGGATGCGCAGGCTGCGCAGCAATCCCTTGACAAATGGCAGTTTTTTGCTGTTGCAGTGAGTCCAGCCTGCCACGATCGCCAGCTCCACAAACCGGGATATCACCGTTGCCAGTGCTGCACCGTTGACGCCCATAACAGGCGCGCCGAAATGACCAAAGATCAGAACATAATTCAAAATCAGATTTACAAGAACTGCCACAATGCCTGCGATCATCGGCACAACGGCGTGACCGCATTCCCGGAGCGTACCGGTGTAGGCGTTTGCCAGAGCAAAGGGCACAAGACCCCATAGCATAATATTCAGGTAGTCCTGACCGAAATGTAAGGTGGCGGAAATGTCCGCGGCAGAGCCTTCGCCGGTGAGATACAAATTGATGAGCGAATCACCGCCCAACAGGAAAATGCCGATACCGAAAATGGAAAACAAAAGACATAAAAGGAGCTTATAGCGGAAGGTATAGCGAATGCCCTCGTCATCTCCGGAGCCGCAGTACTGTGAAATATAAATACCGGCACCGGAGGCGCCTCCGAAAATACACAGATTAAACACGAAGATCAAGCTGTTGACGATAGACACGCCGCTCATTTCCAGGGTGCCCACCTGACCCACCATAATGTTGTCCAGCAAGGAAACAAAATTGGTAATGGCGTTTTGAGCGATGATCGGTAAGGCAATGGCAAGCATCCGTTTGTAGAACGCTCCATCGCCAATATAGCGCTTCAGCATAAAGATCCCTCCGTTTCACCGCTACCAATGATATCAAACTATGCAGAAAAAGCAACCCCTAAATTCCGGTTTGACACGCTGATTAAAACAGCGTGTCATCCTGAGCCAGTGCGCACACTGGCGTGAGGATCTCGTTGGATTCTGGGGATTCTACAATAGATTGCCACACCAGTTTGCGAACTGGTTCGCAATGACAGCGGGGTAAAGTGTTCGTCAAACTGAAATTTGACAAAAACACTCCCTGCAAGGTATCCCTTGCAGGGAGTGTTGAAGCAATTAGATAGCCTTACCGCCCAGATAAACTGTCTTTTCTGCGTAGTCCGGGGAGCAGACGATGAAGTCTGCCAGCTTGCCGGTGGCGATGGAGCCGACCTTATCCTCAGCGCCAAGAGCGCAGGCGGGGTTGTAGCTGGCAGCGCGGACAGCATCCTCCTCGGCGATGCCGAAGGAGATAGCCTTACGCATACATTCATAAAGGTTGGTGGCAGAGCCGGCGATGGTGCCGTCGGAAAGCTTTGCAATGCCGCCGGAGAGGAATACCTGCTGACCGCCCAGCTCATATTCGCCGTCAGGCATACCGCAGCAGCGCAGGGCATCGGACACCAGCACCATCCGCTCGCCACCGAACATAGCAAATGCCAGCCGGACGGAGGCAGGATGCACATGCAGTCCGTCGCAGATCAGCTCTGCACGGACATTCTTGTTCTCCACAGCTGCCGGGATCACACCGGGATTGCGGTGGTGGATGCCGGGCATTGCGTTAAACAGATGGGTCAAGTGGGTAGCACCTGCATCAAAGCCTGCCTTTGCGTGATCGTAGTCAGAATCGGTGTGGGCAACGGATACGGTGCAAAGCGCCTTAGCCTTGGCAATGAACTCTGCCGCGCCGGGAAGCTCCGGTGCCACATCCACGATCCGCACCAGACCGTCACAGCCTTCATACAAGGCCTTGAAGCCTTCAAAATCGGGAGTTTTCAGATAAGCGCCGTTTTGAGCGCCCTTTTTCTTCTCAGAGAAGTAAGGTCCTTCCATCTGAATGCCCATCAGCCGGGCGCAGCCTTCCGGCTGCTCGTGATGGAGCTTTTTGGCAGCGGCAAAGGCGCTTTCCAGGGTGTCATACGGCAGTGTCATAGAGGCAGGTGCAAAAGAGGTGATACCGTTTTTCAGCAGATACTGAGCCATCTTTACAAGGCCTTCGTAATTGCCGTCAGAAAAGTCCTCACCGGAATTGCCGTGGTTGTGGACATCGATCAGGCCGGGAATAACGGTAGCGCCCTGCAGATCCACAGCATCAGCAGGAACAGCCTCCGGCAGTACAGCGCCGAATTTTCCGTCATCGGTAACTTCAAAAGCACCGTTTACAAACTGAAAATCGGATGTAAAAATTCTCGCGTTTTTATAAAACATAGTAATACTCCTAATTACATAGTAAATTCCGGTTTATAGGGCAGTATCCTCTAAACTGTCATTGCGAGCCAGTGCTCACACTGGCGTGGCAATCTACAGGAATAACTGCACGCTTTAGATTGCCACAACCAGTCTGCGGACTGGTTTCGCAATGACAACGGGGGTTAAACTGCCCGTCAAACTGAAATTTGATTGCGATAAGGCGATGGTAGTGAATTACCTCTTCAGCTCGGGAAGGCTTGCGGCAGCTGCGCTCTGACCCACCCGGCGGGTGTTCTCATCCGGCAGCATCACATTGACCTTTTCAGCCAGAGCAGGGAACTCGTCTTTGAGCACATCGATGCAGGTGGACAAAATCAGATCGCCGCCCTTACCGGACATAACACGGCCCAGCAGCATCAGATGGTGAATGTCATAGAACTGGGAGTACAAAACGACCGTGTAAGCCAGATAAATGCCGATATCCTTGTAAACGGCAGCGGCTCTGGGATCATCCTTCTCCATCAGAGCCTGTACCACCTTCAGCTTTTCAGCGGGAGTCAGGCTCTCGTCCAGCTCGATGCCTGCGCGGGGTGCAAGCTTATTGACAGCGTCCTGAGAGAAGTACTTGCAGCCAACACCAAAGTCGGTGGACCACTCGTCCTGCATAGCGTCCTCATTCAGGTCAACAGGGGCAAAGGCAAGCTCGTTGATCCAGCCAAGAACATTCTTGTCCTTATCCACATAGCCGACGGCCTCACTGGTGCCCATAGCCATACCCATAATAGAGCCCACATTCATACCCATTGCGCCGGCAAGGGCAGACACATCACCGTCGTTGGCGACCACGATGGGCACATCGCCGATCTGGGCAGCAGCCCGGTCAAACACGGTCTTGACCTCGTCCCAACGCTCTCTGGGCACACAGTAGAAGATACTGGAGATCATGGGCGCATTGCCGATAAAGACACCGGCAGAGGACACACCGATGGCATCCACCCGGGGCATCTTGGAGGCAGCAGTGCGGAAAGAATCCAGAATGCCTTCATACTGGTAGTTGGGATCAGGATTCTTCTTGGGATGCCATACCACTTCCTCAGAGTATACACATTCGCCGTCGATCACAGCGGAGACCTTCCGGTCAGAGCCGCCGGCATCAAAGCCGATACGGCAGCCGTCCAGATGACCGCCGATGGGCTTGGGCTCTTCGTTTGCCTTGGGGCAATCGTTCAGCGCCACATCCAGAATTTCCAGAGGACGCTCGTACAGCTTTTGGAAGAAGTCTGCATCAAAAGCACGCTCGCCTTGGGCAGTGTAAGCCTTCTGCAGGCGTTGGGCAATGGCGCTGCATCCGCAGATATACACCCGGAAACCGCCAATGGACCACAGCAGGAACTTCACATAGCGCTCCACATACCGGTAATCGGCTTCCGCCATCTCGGCAGAGCCGTGGATGAAGGTGTTGCGAACAGAGATATTGCCATTATTACGCTCTACAGCAATAGACAAAGGCTGCTTGGCATCCTTGCGGTAGGCATCTGCCCACACGCCGAAGGGGATAAAGCCTGCATCCAGCGCAGGAATATGCTTGATGTTATAATTAACGCCTAAGTACTGCATCATATTTCCTCCTTGTTATCAGCCCCGAAGCTCGGCAGCCAGCTTGGTGACGATGTCATTCATAGCGTACCATTTCTTTTGCATATCGCTCACCAGCTTCAGCTGGGTGCGGCAGCGGATCTTGTTCTGATCCGGGGAGGTGGTGCGGAAATAAATGTCGCCGTCGATGTAGTCCTTCAGGAAGCGGATACCCACCTCCAAGGTCATAACAAATGCGCCCATAGGCAGCATCATCACTTCCAGATCGGTCAGAGAAGGCGCAGCAGTCAGGAAACCGCGGGTATAGACCTCAAACAGGTGCAGATCCAGCTCCATCTTGCTTACATCCGGCTCGCTTTCACCGGCTGTGGCAGCGCCAAAGCGGATGGAATCGCCGTAATCATAAGCGCTCAGACCGGGCATAACGGTATCCAGATCGATAACGCATACGCTTTCGTGGGTCTGCTCGTTGAGCAGCACATTGTTCAGCTTGGTGTCGTTATGGGTGACCCGCAGAGGCAGCAGACCTGCAACACGCATTTTCTGCAGAGTGCTGCCCATAGCCTCACAGCTTAAGGCAAACTCGATCTCTTTTTCCACATCCTTCACCCGACCCTTGGGGTCAGCGGCGATGGATTCTTTGAGCTGACGGAAGCGGTCAATGGTGTTGTGGAATTCCGGGATGGTCTCGTCCAATGTGTCGGCAGGGAAATCAGAAAGCAGACCCTGGAATTTGCCGAAGGCCAAAGCACTCTGGTAAAAATCCTTATCTGTCTCCGGTGTATCCAGACCAAAGCCGGGAACAAACTCATAGCAGCGCCAGTACTGGCCTTCCTCGTCTGCGTGGTAGTATGTACCTTCGTTGGTGGAAAGGAAGTTCAGCGATGCATAGGGGTCGTTGCTCTTGCTGCGCAGATGCTGTGTCACAGAGATGATGTTTTCCATCAGCTTCACAGGGTTCTTGAAGATGTTGGTGTTGATCCGCTGCAGGATGTAGGATCTATTTGTATCAGTATCAACTTTCAATGTGCGGTTGATGTGGCCGTGTCCGTATTCCACGCAGGAAATGGGATTGCCGTCAATTTTGAACGCGAGAATTGCATTTTCCATAATAAACTGCCTCCTTGCATATTTTTCTAACATAATTTTAGCACAATCAAATGGGAAAAGCAATGCAGCGCAAGGGCTTAGATTGCAGATAAGTTATACAAAACAAATGGAGTTTTTGCATATTTGGATTATGTAAAAACACCTGCACAGAGACTGGCCGGTCCTGTGCAGGTGTTGTCGGTTATTGTGTGCAGCGCAGTTTATCCACGATGGCTTTCATATCGTCCCACTTAAGGAGCATATCCTTTGCCAGCGCAAGCTGAGTCCGGGCGCGGATCAGGTTGTGATCATCATACTTGGTCTTGAAGTAGATATCACCGTCTAAGTAGTCCTTCAGGAAGCGAATACCCACTTCCAAAGTCATGGTAAACGCACCCATAGGCAGCATATCGATCTCCGCGTCAGTCAAAGAGGTGGCGATCTCTAAGAAACCTTTTGTGTACACCTCAAACAGATGCAGATCCAGCTGCATTTTGCCGGCATCCGGCTCGTCCTCGGCAACTGTGGCAGCACCGAAGCGGATGGAATCGCCAAAATCGTGGACGCTGAGACCGGGCATTACCGTATCCAGGTCCAGCACGCACAGCGCCTTCCGGGTGTCCCGGTCCAGCATAACATTGTTCAGCTTGGTGTCATTGTGGGTGACCCGCAAGGGAAGCGCGCCTGCCTCCAGCATATGCTGCAAAACGCTGCCCTTTTCTTCTAAGGAAAGGGCATAGTCGATCTCAGCCTTTACAGAAGCAGCCCGGCCCATATTATCAGCGGCAATGGAATCTTTCAGCTGACGGAACCGGTCAGGTGTATTATGGAAATTGGGAATGGTCTCGTAAAGCTGATCAGCAGGGAAATCTGTCAGAAGTTGCTGGAATCTGCCGAAAGCCAGGGCGCTCTCGTAAAAGTCCTGCTCGTTTTCCGGGGTGTCCAGGCAAAAGCCGTGGACGAAATCGTACATTCTCCAGAACTCGCCGTCGCTATCCCGGTGATAGTATTTACCCTCCAGGGTGGGGATGAAATGCAGAGACAACCGGGGATCGTTGATCTTTTTACGGATGTGATTGGTAACAGCACTGGCATTTGCCATAACCTTAACCGGATCCTTGAAAACATACTTATTGATCCGCTGCAGGATGTACTCATTACCGGTATCGGTGACGATCTTCAGCGTGTGGTTGATATGGCCGTGACCAAAGCATAGGCAGGAGATAGGCTGACCGTTCAGGCGAAACGCATACGCGGCTTTTTCAATATCCATTGAAATTCTCCTAAAATTATGATAATTTGCAATTTTTTCTTATAATACCATAGAAAAAGGGAAAAAGCAACCGCCGATATTTTTACACAAATTCCGATTTATCGGGCAGTACAATCTAAACCTGTCATTGCGAACCAGTGACCGTGTCACTGGTGTGGCAATCTCCCGGATCATGCGCATTTTTCAGGGGTTTCCCACGCCAGTGTGCGCACTGGCTCGGAATGACAGTTTAAATATATCTGCCCGTCAAACTGAAATCTGACTGTTGCAGTATCGAAACCGGACACAATCAGGATGTATATCGATTATTGACCGCCTTTGTGTGAGTTGTCAGCAGCGGCTCGCCGCTCAGCACTTTTTCATCAGCCGGATATAGAACTCCACGGCCCGGGCGGCGCAGTCCAGGCGAATGCGCTCGTTATTGCCGTGGATGCTCCGGCGCTCCTCGGCGGTCAGATCCATAGCAGAAAACCGATATACATGCCGGCTCAGATCCCGGTAATGCCGGGAGTCAGAGCACTGCACCATCAGGTAAGGAGAAACGATACATCCGCGCCAGGTCTCAGAAACGGCGGCAGTTACCTTGTCCCAGCTTTCGCAGCCGGTTTCGGAAATGGGGCTGGGCTCATGGCTCTCTAAAACCGTGATCTCCACGGCATCGTCACGGACCACCTTTTTGAGATATGCAGCAGCGCTATCTACGCTGTCGTGGGGATTCAGCCGCATATTGCTTACCAAACTTGCCTCTGTGGGAATCACATTCCTGGCAGAGCTTCCGCTCATCTGGGTGAAGGCAGTGGTGGTGCGAACCAAGGCATTCAGCTCACCGCCGCTAAGCCGGCAGATCAGATCCAGCACAGGTTTGAACAGCCACAAATTGGCAAAGATCACTTTATACGCGAAGGTGGAATGCCTGCCCAAGGTATCGAACATCTCCGCGGCAGGCTTGGTGATGTGCATTTTGAAGGGATGCCGGATAACATTCCGGCAGGCATTTGCCAAAGTTGTGACCGGCGTCTTTGGCAGAGGCGCGGAGGCATGACCGCCGTTGGATCTTGCGCTGTAGGAAACATTGATCATACCCTTTTCCGCAATGCCCACCATGGCACAAGGCTTTTTCACGCCGGGGAACACATTTTCCACCACAGCGCCGCCCTCATCTACCACCAGCGCGGGTTGAATGTGGTGTTCCTCAAAGTAGCGCACGATGTTTTTGGCGCCCTCGCCGTTGACCTCCTCACCGCCGGAGAATGCAAAATAAATGTCGTTTTCCGGCACGAAGCCCTCACCGATAAGGTGATCGGCAGCCGATAAAATACTGCTGAAAGTGATCTTGGTGTCCAGTGTACCGCGGCCCCAGAGAACGCCGTCCTCAATAATACCGGCAAAGGGTGGCTTATCCCACTTCTCTTCATCCACAGGCACCACATCGTAGTGGGCCATCAGCACGCAGGGGTCACTTTCCTTTTTGCCGGGCCAGCGGATCAGCAGCGCCCGGTCCGGCAGATCCCGGACAGAGCAATTTTCGAATACCCGGGGATACAGTCCCGGCAGCAGCGCAAGAAGCTTTTGAAACTCCCCGTCGTCCTCCAGGGCAGGATCGTTGTAGGAAATCGTTTTGCACCGGATCAGCTGGGCAAGGGCATCGATTGCGGCATCTTTATCAAAGCTGACCGGCTCTATAGCAGGCGCGGAGCGCTTTTTCGGCAGAAAAAAGGCAGCGCGCAATAATATGACAGATAGTAAAAGTGCGATAGCGGCTAAGATCACATAACCCATCACAGTACACCCCGCTTATACAAAATCCGGGCAGTACCGATGGTAAACAGTGCAGATACCGGCACCATAATGCCTACAGTTCCGGAATCCAGCGCCGGCACAAAAATAAACAGAATCAGCATCAAAATGATAGGTGCGACAGCGATCTTCCAGTTTTTGGACACAAAAGCAACACCCAAGCCGCCGAAGAGGGCTGGCAGGATCTGATCAAAGGCCGGCTGCAGCACAGGCGCCTGCAATACAGGGGTCAGCGGAACGATCAGCACAACGCCCAATATAATAATGATGGTGGTAACGATGCTGGAAACAGCAATGGCGATGGTGGAGACCACCTCGCCTTCCTCGGAGTTGGCGCTGACACCGTTTTGCTCCAACGCGTTCAACGCGCAGGGCAGCTTCAGATTGGAGATGTTACCGGTGACAAAGCTTAAGTAAGAGCCGCCTGCACCTAACATAGGCACAAAGGTCACTGTTTCAATAGCGCCCACTGCCCAGTACATAGGAGCCGTGGCGATCAGACCCAACAAAAGTGCGTTCCAGTCAGGCATCGTATTGAAAATCATACATACCGCTACCGGGAAAGCCAGCAGCAGAACCATTACACTTAAGTTCCAGATTCGTCCGTCCCGATGGACAGAGTCAAGATAGCTCAGTTTCTTTTTCATAATCGACACCTCCTTAGCTTAACCAGCCGGTAAAGGGAATGGCGGCAGCCATACCCAAGATCAAACTGATGGGCAGCGCGTATTCGCTGAGCCATTTCAGCTTTGGCTTGCGCATCAAAAGACCGCAGATGATCATTACCAGTGCGGAAACACCCATCACGCAAACCGGGATCAAACCGGAGGTGGCAGAGTAGGAAACGGCTTTTTCCACTTCTACGCCATTTTCAAGGACCGTTTCCGTTCCGGTACGGGCGCTTTCGCTCCACAGTCGGGAAACATCACAGAAAACAAAGCCCAAGAAAGCAGAGATCATACCGATAAACAGGGAGTTTTGGAAAATATCCGCCCATTTGGCATCCCGTTTGCCAAGGCTTGCCATGCCCTTTTGCAGCTTTTTGCCGATCAGCGGCACCAGCCAGATGCCCATCATAATGCTCACTGTCATAACCAAAAGCACATTGACATATTGCTGTGCGTTCAGGTCGCTGGCACCCAGAGTCTGATTCATAGCAGAAAGAGCATTGTTTGCTGCCACAGTTTCATAGCTCATAGAGCCTACCACGCTTAAGCGCAGCCAGGGCAGGGGAAGACCCAAGGTCTTACTGAGTACCATCACGCTGATGACGATGGCGACTGCCGGCGCAATGGTGAAGATAGCAGCGGAGACCATTGTTTTGCGCAGCTTGGTCTGGTCCATACCCAGTGCCTTGCTTCTGCGCAGCGCTTTGATGAGGAAATACACAGATTGTCCCAGCACCACGGCTACCAAAAGCCCACAAAGGATAAACAGGATCGGATGGTTAACATTAAATTCCATGAAAGCACCTCCAAAGAAAGGATTTGTCATATTATAGCATACAAAAATCTTCAATACAACCCAAACGCCAAATTCCGGTTTAACGCATTGACGCGCAAATTGAGAATTGAGAATGGAGAATTGAGAATTAAGGTATTTCCTCCGGAAATAATTTAAATAGTTGCCGTAGGCAACACAATAATTCTACATTCTACATTCTCCATTCTACATTATTTCAGTTTATCGAGCAGATGTATCTGCTCGATAAACTGAAATTTGATGCTATTGTGCAATACTACCTAAAACAGATATAAAAATATCGATAAAATTGTACTGTAATATCGTTGACAAATTCTGATTCCGATGCTATTATATCGATAGAAACAAATCGATAAAACAAAACCGAAAAGGAAAGGTGATCTGTATGACGAAGCAGTATAAACCCGTTACCACCCCCGAAGAGCTGACCGAGGCCCTTGCACGCTGCCGTGCGGCTCAGGAAAAGTTTGCAACCTATACCCAGGAACAGGTGGATAAGATTTTCCTTGCGGCGGCAACTGCTGCCAATAAGGCCCGGATCCAGCTTGCCAAGCTGGCGGTCGCCGAGACCGGGATGGGCGTTGTGGAAGATAAGGTCATTAAAAATCACTATGCCTCTGAATATATCTACAATGCCTATAAGCACGAAAAGACCTGCGGTATTTTGGAAGAAGACCCTTCCTACGGTATCGTAAAGATCGCGGAGCCCATCGGCGTTGTGGCGGCGGTGATCCCCACCACTAACCCCACTTCCACAGCGATCTTTAAGACATTGATCTGCCTAAAGACCCGCAACGGTATCATTATCAGCCCCCATCCCAGAGCAAAGGAATGCACCATCGCAGCAGCAAAAGTTGTTTTGGAGGCTGCTGTGGAGGCCGGCGCGCCGGAGGATATCATCACCTGGATCGACAAACCCTCCCTGGAGCTGACGGCGCAGGTTATGCGCAGCGCGGATCTGACCCTGGCCACTGGCGGACCGGGAATGGTCCACTCTGCTTACTCCTCCGGTAAGCCTGCTTTGGGCGTGGGCGCCGGCAATGTGCCTGCCATTATCGATGACAGCGCAGATATTCTGATGGCGGTCTCCTCTATCATCCACTCCAAGACCTTTGATAACGGTATGATCTGCGCCTCGGAGCAGTCGGTGATCGTGCTGGATGAAATCTACGATACGGTCCGTAAGGAATTTGCAGACCGCGGCTGCTATTTCCTCAATGCCGAGGAACTGGAAAAGCTGCGCGCAGTGCTTCTGATCAATGGCAGCCTGAATGCCAAGATTGTGGGTCAAAGCGCGGTGGATATCGCAGCCCTGGCAGGCATTACCGTACCCGAGCGCACCAAGATCCTCATTGGTGAGGTGGAGTCTGTGGACATTTCCGAGCCCTTTGCCCACGAAAAGCTGTCTCCGGTGCTGGCAATGTACCGCAGCCACAGCTTTGAAGATGCCCTGGATAAGGCGCAGAAGCTGCTGGAGGACGGCGGCTTTGGCCATACGGCTGCGGTGTATCTCAATACCCGTACCCGGCAGGAAAGACTGGAGATGTTCTCCCAGCGGATGAAAGCCTGCCGCATCCTGGTGAATACCCCCTCTGCCCAGGGCGGCATCGGTGATCTGTATAACTTCCGGCTGACCCCGTCGCTGACCTTAGGCTGCGGCAGCTGGGGCGGTAACTCCGTTTCGGAAAATGTAGGTGTTCGCCACTTGCTGAATGTGAAGACTGTTGCCAGAAGGAGAGAGAATATGCTGTGGTTCCGCGCGCCGGAGAAGATCTATTTCAAGAAAGGCTGCCTGCCGGTGGCAATGGAAGAACTTTCCCACAAGAAAAAGGCCTTTATCGTTACCGATACCTTCCTGTACCAAAACGGCTACACCAAGCCGGTGGAGGAGGAGCTGGACGCTATGGGTATCACCCATACCGCATTTTATAATGTGTCTCCCGATCCTACCCTGGCATGTGCCCGGGAGGGCGCGGAGCAGATGCGCACCTTCCAGCCGGATCTGATCATTGCGGTAGGCGGCGGCTCTGCAATGGATGCTGCCAAAATTATGTGGGTGCTGTATGAGCATCCGGATGCAGATTTCCAGGATATGGCAATGCGCTTTGTGGATATCCGCAAGAGAGTCTATGGCTTCCCCAAGATGGGTGAGAAGGCATACTTTGTGGCGATCCCCACCTCTGCCGGTACCGGCTCCGAGGTGACCCCCTTTGCCGTTATCACCGATGAGGCCACCGGTGTAAAGTACCCCCTGGCAGACTATGAGCTGATGCCGGATATGGCCATCGTGGATGCGGATATGATGATGGATGCCCCCAAGGGTCTGACAGCTGCCTCCGGTATCGATGCCGTGACCCACGCGCTGGAAGCCTATGCCTCTATGCTGGCAACGGATTATACCGACGGCTTAGCGCTGCGCAGCCTGAAGCTGATCTTTGAAAATCTGCCCAAGGCATATGACGGCGGTGCCAGCGAACCCAGAGCCAGAGAAAATATGGCAAATGCCGCTACCATGGCAGGTATGGCCTTTGCCAATGCCTTCTTGGGCGTGTGTCACTCCATGGCACACAAGCTGGGCGCGTTCCACCATCTGCCTCACGGTGTAGCCAATGCGCTGCTCATCGGTCAGGTGCTGCGGTTCAACGCCGACGATACGCCGGTAAAAATGGGCACCTTCTCCCAGTACGATCATCCCCATACCTTAGAGCGTTACGCAGAAGTGGCAGATTACCTGCACTTGGGCGGTGATACGAACGAGGAGAAGCTGGAAAAGCTCATCCAGGCTGTGGATGATCTGAAAAAGCGGGTGGGCATCAAGGACACCATCCGGGACTATGGCATCGACGAAAAGGATTTCCTGGACCGGCTGGACGATATGGTGGAGCAGGCCTTTGATGACCAGTGCACCGGCGCCAACCCCAGATATCCTTTGATGAGCGAGATCAAGCAGATGTACCTGAATGCTTACTACGGCAAATAAACGAAAAAAGAGCCGACGGTTCACCGATCCGGCGGTGTTTATTGTAAGAGAAAAACACCGGCAGTGGCGGTGGTTCTAAAAAGCTTT
>JAZNQK010000083.1:0-2463 GCA_045590135.1 Faecousia sp. | reverse complement strand
GTTCCTGCCAATTCCAGCTTGAAGGCTGACTATCTGAAGGCTCTGTGGGAGGAAGGTTATACCCACCTGGTATTTACTGTTGATGCTGCCTCTGCCGGTAATTACATCCATGGCGGTACATGGGACCGTTACTGGGGCAATATCAATGCGGGCACACAGGACCTGCGTATTGACCTGAACGAGTTCCACGATGGCGATACCTGGTATGACTTGTCCTTCGCAAATATGAGCGAGGGTGTGGCAGTCAGTGCACCCAAGGCTTATAAGAGTGCTGAAACCCTGAGCTGGACAAAGAGCAATACCAGTGTGTACTTTGCTGTGGAAGACGGCTATTATGTGCTGATGACTACCGGCAATGACTTTAATGTGGTTTCTCCCGCATCCTGGATTCAGAAGTATATGGTGAAGGACGATGCTTCTCAGCGCACCTGGCGGATGTACACAGATTACATCAAACAGGGCGACAACACCCGTTCCATGGTTTGGGGCTGGGGCACTCCTGTGAACACCATAACCGGTGATGTAAACGGCGGCTGGGCATGGAACAACAATGTAACCAATGACCACACAGCATTCAGTCTCCAACTGGATAAAGCGGGCGTTGCTCGCTTCAAGCTTCTGGATTGGGTATCTAACCGCAACGAGTGGAACGGCGCTTTGGCCCTTTCCTATGTAGATGCCCAGACCATCCGTTGGAGTGCTGCCAGCGACTATAAGCTCCGTCTTGCCACCACCCAGGATTTGATTGCTGCCGGCTATACCACCCTGAAGGTCACCCTGACCGGCGATCTGGGCAGCGCGCAGATTTGGTACGGCGAAGACGATTGGAGCGACGGTGAAATCTGCGTCAGCGCCGATAGCTTCGTAGATGGCGCTTGCACCTTTGAGGTTGACCTGACTGCCTTCAATGCCGGTGAAAACTTCACTATGATGGCAAATGCTGCCAGCTTTACCGATCTTCTGGTGAAGATTGAGCCCGTGAAGCCTATTTATTACAATGTTACCGCTCCCGCTGGCGAAGGCTTTACCTTTAGCGGTGAAAGCTCTGTTTTGGGCGGCAGCAGTTATAGCTTTACTGTCGCCCCCAACGATGGCGTTGCTGTTACCGTAAAGGTAAACGGTGAGGAGATCACCGGTGAAAACGGAACCTATACCGTGGAAAATGTCACCACCGACCTGGTGATTACCGTGGAAACCAAGGTAATGACCACAGTAGACAAACTGCTGACTGCTGATAACTGGTCTGCCGGCGGCACCGTTGGCGGTAACACCCTGACAGTTCCTGCCAATTCCGGCCTAAAGGCAGATTACTTGAAGGTACTGTGGGAGGAAGGCTATACCCACCTGGTATTTACCGTCAATGCCCAGGCTGCATCTGACAACAATCCCAACTATACCCACGGCGGCGAGTGGAGCCGTTTCTGGGCAAACTTTGATGCCGCGACCAATGTGGATATCCGTATTGACTTGAATGAGTTCCATAATGGCGATACCTGGTACAACGTAAGCTTCAATGCAGGCACTATGACCGTATCCAATCCCAGAGCCTACAAGAGTGCAGAAACCCTGAACTGGACAAAGAGCAGCACCAACTGTTACTTTGCTATTGAGGATGGCTACTATGTTCTGGAGACCCGCGGCAATGACTTTGGCGTAACTTCTCCTGCCCCCTGGATCCAGAAGTATATGGTTAGTGATGATGCCGGTCAGCGTACATGGCTGATGTACACCGACTATATTTCCCAGCGCGATAACACCCGCTCTATGCTGTGGGGTTGGGGCAGTGCTGTGAATACCGTATGCGGTGATGTAAACGGCGGCTGGGCATGGAATAACAATGTATCTGCCGACCACAATGCATTCAGTCTCCACCTGGATAAGGCAGGCACAGCTCGCTTCAAGCTTCTGGATTGGGTATCTAACCGCAACTCGTGGAATAACGATTTGGCTATTTCCTATGTGGATGCACAGACTATCCGCTGGAGTGCCGCAAGCGACTACAAGCTCCGTCTGGCCACCACCCAGGATCTGATCGCTGCCGGTTACACCCATCTGAATGTCACCCTTACCGGCGATCTGGGCAGTGCTCAGATCTGGTACGGCGACGATGATTGGGGCGACGGAGAAATTGCTGTCAATGCTAAGGATTTCGTAAACGGTTCCTACACATTTGAGGTAGATCTGACTACCTTTAAACCTAACGAAAACTTTACGTTGATGGCAAATGCAGCGGCGTATACGGATCTGCTGGTAAAAATCCAGCCTGTGAACAAGAATTACTGCAGCATCACAATACCTACCGGCGAGGGCTTTGTTTTCACAGGAGCGGATATGGTCAAACCGGGAGAGGACTACACCTTTACGGTCACGCCCACAGGAGGTAAGTCCCTGATCGTCAGTGTGAACGGCACACAAATTACCGGTACAGACGGCACCTATACCGTTTCCAATGTCCGGGAGGAC
>JAZNQK010000082.1:0-8071 GCA_045590135.1 Faecousia sp. | reverse complement strand
GGCCCCCTTGTGTAAAGGGGGCTGGCAAATTGCCGATATTAGGCAATTTGTCTGGGGGATTGCGTTACGGATTCACCTGCAGCTGATGGGAGTGTTGTAAATTCTGAACCACAATCCCTCAGTCAAAAATCAAATAGATTTTTGACAGCTCCCTTTACACAAGGGAGCCTTTGCGCATTATCCAACTGCTCGTCAAACTGAAATTTGATAATTACAAAAACCGCGCCGTGTGCAGTAAGCACACGGCGCGTTAAAATATGTATTATCTTTGCTGCTGCAGATCGTAGTGGATATCGTAAGCCTTTTCTTCCTCGGTGAACCTGCGCAGGGTGTTGATGGTCTCGCCACCGTTCCACTTGCGGTCCTCCACATCGTCGGTAGTGCCCATAACGGTAACATTCAGCTGACGGTGACGGGCGCGGACATGATCCCAGTCGATGAAGTAGATGTGTGCAAACTCGCCGCCGTCCAGAACACCGTCCTTAATGGTCATCGTCTCGCTGCGGCCGAAGAAAACGCTGCGCAGGTGACCGTCGGTGTTCATGGAGGTATAGTTGCCGGGCTCGTTCACATAACGGCCAAACTGTGCGTGAATGGGGCCGGGATGGCGGTAGTCACCCTCGTTGGTGTAATCAGGGATCAGCTTGCGCATAATGTCCAGCAAATCGTGCTGCAGGTACTCCAGATCAAAGGTGTCGATGTCGTGGGAGCACTCCTGGATCATCACAGAGCAGGTGGTGTGGTGAGAAGCGATGCACACAGTACCGTTCTTAACACCGGAAGCCTTGACGATCTCCATGATCTCCTTGGAGACATCGTGGAAGGTGGGGATCCAACCCCGGGACTGAAGCTCTAATTCTTTCTGATAAACCTTGAATTCCATAATAAGTTCCTCCTATAAATTAAATGCAGATGAATATGTCACTTTCTTGTCTTGGCAAGAAATGTATTTTTACTTTTGCAGGCATTTGAATGGACAAAAATATCTATTCTCATTGTTACCGGGCGCTGTATGTGTGGCGCTCGTCCCAAGCCTTGCGGCAGGCGGCGATCATTTCGTCCACCATAGCAGGGCGGTCGGCAGCTTTGGCAACACCGGAAGAAGAGCCGGTGGCATCTGCGCCGGCAATGATGGTGTTGTATACATCTTCGCCGCCTGCGATACCGGCAGCGGTAAGCACCAAGATATTGGCATCCACATTTTTGACGGACTTGGTGGCAGCCTCCACATACTCCGGGCCTACGCTGACGCCTGTTCCGATCAGCTCAGAGGGCTCTGCAACGATGATATCCGGATGCAGCGTTGCGATCCGGGCGGCATCCGCCATAGAATCAGCGCATACGATGGTGGTCAGACCCACTTCCTCCGCCCGTTTGATCGTGGCAGCCAGCACATCAAAGGTCAGCGGCTTTTCTACATGGTTGAGCATAACGCCCTCTGCGCCGGCAGCTACCAGAGACTCCGGCAGGATGTCAGCAAGACCTCTGCCCACGGGTATGGGATCCATATGGGGGGCGAAGATGTGGATATGCTTGGTGTTTTCCTTCACCCGGCGGATGTCCACAACAGGGCAGGTGAAGATGATGTCCACACCGTACTTTTCGCTGGCGGCGTCGGCAGCCTGAGCCAGCTCTAAGATCTCGTCGCCGTAAAGATAGGACTTGGGACCGATCTCAAAAAAAGGTGCTTTGATGTTGGTCATAGCATACACTCCCTTTTAAATTTTCTTTATTATAGCAATAGACTTTTGTTTCGTCAATGATAATTTGTGTTTTGTGCAGTAAACTTTCGTTTCGAAATTGTTTATTTTGCGGATTGAAAATTTTACGGCTATGCTGTATAATAAGTTAGAAATATAAAGGAGGGATCTTTCTATGATCACCAGAGAAGCATTAGAATCAGCCAAGGCGGCTTACGATATTGAAGCTGCCTGCATTCAGGAGATGAAGGCGTATTTTGATGAAGAACAGTTTTCTGCTGCGGTGGAGCTGCTGTGCGCAGCGCCCCGGATCGGCGCAGCCGGCAGCGGTCACTCCGGTATTTTATGCCAGCATTTTTGCCATCTGATGTGCTGCATCGAGCGGCCTGCCCGGTTCATCAGTCCGGCAGAGGCAGTTCACGGCGCAACAGGCTTTCTGCAGGCAGGAGATGTGATGGTGTTTGCCTCTCGGGGCGGTAAGACCAAAGAGCTGCTGCCCATCGTGGATATCTGCAAGGCAAAGGGTGTTAAGATCATCACCATTACGGAAAATCTGGAATCTCCCCTGGCAGCAGCGGCAGATGTGGTGCTGAAGCAGCATGTAAACCGGGAGACGGATAAGTGGAATGCCCAGGGCACTACCAGTTCCACTGCCCTTTGTATGATCTTCCACTCTCTGCAGGCGGCAATGATCGAGCAGACCGGATATCAGGCAGAGCAGTTTGCTCTCATCCACCCCGGCGGCGCCGTAGGTGAGCGACTGAATAACAAAGCACTGTAAAGAGGTGATTCAAATGCAGCCAAGACGGCAAAAGCAAAATGACCGGCAGGCGCAGATCCTACAGCTGCTGGAGAAACAGGAGCGGGTCAGTGTCGCCCAGCTCAGTGCGCTGCTGGAAACGACAGAGGTGACCATTCGCAGCGACCTGAGCCAACTGGAACGCGATGGAAAGCTGATGCGTGTCCACGGTGGAGCTGTACGGATACAGACACAGCTTAAGGATGATCGCACTGTTAATCTGGTGGCCAAGGAGACCATCGCGGCATTGGCAGCACAGCAGATCCAAGACGGCGATACGATCTTTATCAATTCCGGAACCACCAGCGTGTGTGTTGCCCGGGCGCTGAAGGAAAAACAAAGCTTGAATATTGTTACAAATGCCATTGATGTGGCCCTGGAATTGGCAGATGTGCCTACCTTCCGGGTGTTGCTTTTAGGCGGTGAGATCAATGCGCGGTATGGCTTTACCTATGGAGGCAATGCCCAGGAGCAGCTGCGCTGCTACCAGGCAAACTGGGCGATCCTTTCTGTTGACGGTGTCAGTCTGGAATGCGGGATCACCACCTACCATGCAGAGGAGGCAATATTAGATAGAATGATGATCGCCGGTGCCAGGGGGACGCTGATCGTTGCCGATAGCAGTAAGATCGGCAGAGCGGGTTTTACCCGGGTGATCGACTGTATGCCTGATTTGACCCTTGTGACAGACGCGACTGCGGAGTATGTGATGTCCGTGTTAAGCGAAGCCGATGTGCAGATCATTGCTGGCGGAAGGTGAGGAACAACGCATGTATTTGGGAATTGATCTTGGCAGCACCAATATTAAAGCAGCCCTTTATGACGAAAATATGTGTCTTATTGACCGGCGCAGCGTGCCGGTGGAGTACCTGCGCAGCGAAAGAAAAGTGGAGTTTGACGCGAAGGCGTATTGTACGCAGCTGACAGCGCTGCTGGGAGACTTGTGCCGGGAGAACAGCGTAAGCAAGCTGATATCAGTGGCGTTTACCGGTCAGGCGGAAACGCTGGTCATCCTGGATGAAAACGGCGAGCCTCTGATGAACGCTATCTCCTGGATGGACGAGCGCAGCGCAGCGCAGTGCCAGGTGCTTTCGCAGCAGTTTTCTTCTGAGATATGTGAGGCGGTCACCGGTCAGCAGGCGGTGCTGCCCACCTGGCCGGCTACCAAGGTGCTCTGGCTGAAGGAAAACCGTCCGGATGTATTCAAAAAAGCAAAAACCTATATGCTTTTGAAGGATTATGTGGTATATTATCTTACAGGTGTGAAGCTTGCGGATATGTCCATTGCCACATTTTCCTTCTGGTTTGATATTTATAAGAAATGCTACTGGCAGGAGATGCTCAGCGCCATCGGCATTACCGAAAAGCAGCTGCCGCAGCTGTGTGAGCCATGCACCAATGCAGGCCGGATGCTGCCGGAGCATACCCAAAGCCTTGGCTTGACGCAGCCGCCTGTGGTCAATGTAGGTACATTGGACCACTTTGCCGGTATGATCGGCACCGGCAATATCACCCCCGGCGGGATCACCCTCTCCACCGGTACGGTGATGGCGCTTTCAGCAATGTGCAGGAAAGCAAGACCCTGCGGTATTGCTATGCACTACGGTTTTATGCAGGATACCTATGTAATGCTGCCGGTGGCGGAAAGCGGTGGTGTCAGCCTGGAATGGTTCCGGAAAAACTGTTTGCATATGGATTATGATCAGCTCAACGCACAGCTTGCCGGGCGCAAGCCCAACGCCTTGCTGTTCCTGCCTTACTTAGTGGGCACCAACGCACCGGAGTTTGACGATAGTGCCACCGGTGTATTTTGGGGTCTGCGGCAGGAGCACGACAGTGTGGATATGGCGGCGGCGGTCATGGAGGGTGTCAGCTTCGTTTTGCGAAAGAACTGTGAGCATATGGCGCAAAACGGACTAAAGCCCACCGCAATTATAGCCACCGGCGGTGGCGCGAAAAGCGCCTACTGGTGTCAGCTGCAGGCGGATATCACCGGCCTTCCGGTGAAGATCCCGGCAGAAAAGGAGGCCGCCTGTCTGGGCGCGGCAATAATCGCAGCAGTCAGCAGCGACAGATTCAAAAGCTTTGCCGCTGCGGCGGGGAAATGCGTGACTTTTTCCCACACCTATCAGCCTCGCAAGACACAGCATTTGGAAAAGAAATACCGGCAGTTCGGCGCTCTTTATGAAGCGTCACTTTCTGTCGGCAGAATCCAGTAAGGAGGAATACGATTATGGCAATTATTGCACCGTCGATCTTATCGGCAGATTATATGCACTTCCATGAGGATATGCAAAGAACAAAGGAAGACGGCGCCAGGTGGCTTCATGTGGATATTATGGACGGCCAGTTTGTCCCCAACATCTCCTTTGGCTATGCCTGGGTAAAAGCAATGCGTAAGATCACGGATCTTGTGCTGGATGTACATCTGATGATCGACCGGCCTATCCGCTATGTGGAGGAATTTTGCAAGGCAGGCGCAGATTACCTGACCGTCCATGTGGAGGCGGACACACCGGAAAATATCCTTGCTGCTATTGAAAAGATACGCTCCATGGGCGTAAAGCCCGGCATTGTGGTAAAGCCTAAGACCCCGGCGGAGGCAATCGCACCGTATTTAGATAAGGTGGATCTGGTGCTGGTGATGACGGTGGAGCCCGGCTTCGGCGGCCAGTCCTTTATGGCAGATATGATGCCCAAGGTGAAGGCGCTGCGGCAGATGCTGGATGAAGTGAATCCTGCATGCCATTTGGAAGTGGATGGCGGTGTAGATGCCAATACGGCGCAGATCTGCAAGGAAAACGGCGCCAATGTCTTGGTTGCCGGCTCTGCCTTTTACGGCGCAGCCGACAGAGCGGGTCTCGTAAAAATCATAGAAGCGTAATAAAAAAGCACACTGCTTAAGCAGTGTGCTTTTTGCTACTTCTGACTTTCCATATACCGCTTGATCGCCTCAAAGGATTCGTCGCTGATGGCGTGTTCCAACCGGCAGGCATCCTCTGCGGCAGTTTCCTTGCTGACACCCAGACGCTCCAGCATACTGCTCAGCAGTGTGTGCCGCTCATAGATCTTGTTGGCAAGCTTGAGTCCGGCATCCGTTAGGGTAATGTAGCCGTTTTTGTCTACACTAATATAGCCGTCCCGGCGCAAAACACCCATTGCCCGGCTGACGCTGGGCTTGGAGTAACCCATATATTCGCTGACATCCACACTGCGTACAAAGCCTTTTTCCTTCAGCAGCACATGGATGGATTCCAGATACATCTCGCCGGATTCGTGGATACCCATAGCGCGACCTCCTTGCAGTATTGATAGCATTATACCATAGCGGAAATACTTTTGCAAGGGCATCAGCTTGGGCAGCTGCCATACAGGGCAAGGGTGAACTTTCGCAGGGCCTTGTCCCGGCGGCGGTAAATAGTGGGGGTGTCCCGGCACAGCTCCTGACAGAGCGTGTCCACCGCGTTGCGCTCCTGCTTTATGTACATCTTGTCCAGCACCATTCGTTCGTCGGGGGTAAGCACCGTTAGTGCCTGTTCCACCTGGCTGACCCAAAGGCAGGCCTGCTCCAGTGTGGATTCCAGCTCCTGCCGGTGGACAAGATTGTTAATGAGTGCATCATCGTGCTGGTTTCCGGTGCGGACCACCGGGGAAGAAAGATCCAGGCTTTTCAAGGATTGCGCCCGGAGCTGCAGCCGCTGCAGCTCCTGGGGGATCGTGTCCAAGCTGCAACGCATAGCGTCATATTGCTTGAGCTTGTCGATTGCTTCTGTTTTCCAATTCATGGCGTTTCCTCACATCGTTCTTTTTCCTGCAGCTGCCTGCGCAGCTTTTCCCAGCGGCGGATAAACCAGTTTCGCCAGGGCCCGCAACGCTTGTTGTCGCATGCGGTCGGGTCACAGACCCGGCTGCAGTTTTTGCAGGGATATGTCACATCACTCATCATACATCGCTCCTTCTTGTTTGCTGCAGGGGCAGCGTTCATCATATAATTCTTTGCCGCACCGGGGGCACCAGTCTGGGGGAGGATAGGAATGGATGTCCGTTAGACCCAGCGGCGTTCTGGTGCTGACCGGGCGGCGGGAATGGCTCTTCAAATACATAACAGTACGCTTTATTGTACCATTATTGGGATAATCTTGTTGCAACGACACTCCTTTCTTGTCGTTTTCAGTCAGTGGGGCAACTCACTGAAAAAAACAGTTGACAAGTACGCGAACAAGTACTAAAATAAAAGCAACAAGGCTATTATGTACCCGGGCAAGTACTTGTTCTGCCTACATAATAGTACTTGAACAAGTACAAGTCAATAGCAAACCTGCAAAATATACCAGGTTTGTTGTACTTGCACAAGTACAGGAGAGAGAAATATGGGCAATTTGTATGAAACCATCAGCGCTTTATGTCAGCAGCAGGGCATCCGTCCGGGAAGACTCTGTGACGAACTGGGTATCAGCCGGGGTCTGATGACGGATCTGAAAATGGGCAGGAAGAAGAGTGTCAGCGCGGAGACGGCCCAACGGATCGCGTCCTATTTTGGCGTGTCTGTGGCTTATCTGTTAGGCCAGCAGGAAGCCGATGTGCTGGAGCAGGTGGATGTTGCCTTTTACGGAGAATATAAGGAATTGGACGAGGAACAAAAGCAGACTGTCCGGGATATGGTGCGTCTGATGCGTCAACGGAGGGCTGCGCAACAGGAGTAGAGCAGCGTGTTTGAATTATCGGATTTTTATCAGTATTGCGCAGAACATAAGGTGGATGTGATCCCCTATGCCGGGATCCCGGCACCGGGAGCAACGATTCGCGACAGCGGTGTATATGCGGTGTTTTTGGACTTTACCAAGATCTGCAGCACCCGGTTGCTGCGGGGCGTGTGTTGCCACGAGCTGGGGCATATTGCCACCGGTGCGCTGCACAAGGTAGACAGTCCCTTTGAACTGGCAGAGCGCAGCGAGTATCGTGCAAAGCGGTGGACTGCCCAGAAATTTCTCACGGCGGAAGCCTTCCGGGAGGCATTCCGGTGCGGTTACACAGAGCCTTGGCAGCTGGCAGAGTACTTTGACCTGCCGGAGCAGGATGTGAAAAACGCCCTGACTTATTGGTCAGAGCGCCGCAATGTAGATTTTAATAAAATATAAGTTGTCAAATTTCAGTTTATCGGGCAGATATATTTAAACTGTCATTGCGAACCAGTTCGCAAACTGGTGTGGCAATCTATTGTAGAATCCCCAGAATCCAACGAGATCTTCACGCCAGTGTGCGCACTGGCTCAGGATGACACGCTGTTTTAATCAGCGTGTCAAACCGGAATTTATCGATCTGGTGAAGCGACAAAAAAGGCTTGAATTTTGGCAGCCCCTTTGATATAATACCTTCACCGTGCAGGGTTCGTATATCGGTAATACAACGGCTTCCCAAGCCGTGAAGGCGGGTTCGACTCCCGTACCCTGCTCCAAAAAGGAAGACCACCGATTGGTGGTCTTCCTTTTTGTTATATAGAGGTACGGGAATCGAAAGATTAAATGCAACGCGGATGAGCGTTGCCGGCGAGCTTATGGCGAGCCGAACAATT
>JAZNQK010000081.1:0-7329 GCA_045590135.1 Faecousia sp. | reverse complement strand
TCACTAAGTTAAGAGAAAAATGTCATTCCGAGCCAGTGCACACACTGGCGTGGGAATCTCTAAAACCGGAGTTGGTCCGGGAGATTGCCACACCAGTGACACGGTCACTGGTTCGCAATGACACTAACTTAATGGCATTGGCATTTATGCAGCAGCCTTTTTGTTATCTTCTTCTGCTTTTTGTGCGGTGGTCAGAATACTGACGGATCGAGGAGATCTTGCTGTCAGACTCCGACATAAATGCCTTCAGCTTTTCTTCAAACAGCTGATCGGCGGTCTTAGGTGCCGGGGGCGGTGTGGGGGCAGTGCGTGGCGGACGGGGTGCATCGCTGCGTGGTGCATTCTGCCGGAAAGGACGGCTTTCCTCCCGCTGCGGCTTAGGCTCTAAGCGCTTGATGGAAAGATTGATTTTTCCGCCATCCACACCAATGACCATTACCTTGACATCCTGTCCCTCCGTCAGGTGTTGACGGATATCACTGACATAGGTGTTAGCCACCTCTGAGATATGGACCATTCCGGACTTTCCGTCGGGCAATGCCACAAATGCGCCAAAATTAGTGATGGATTTGATCTTGCCTTCAACTACGGCACCTACGGTTAACTCCATATTTGCTTTGTTTCCTCCATTAAGCCAAGGCGCTCCCTGGCAATTTTTATTTATCTGCCTGCGGCTCCTGCGGCAGGAACAAAACCGTATCCGGCATAACCAGATCCAGCTGTGTCAAAGCGATGCGCTTGACACTCTGCACAGTGCCCAGTTCAGAGATCAGCTCTTCCAGCTGCGCGTTTTTTTGCTCCAGCGTGGCGGCTTCTGTGCGCAGCTGCTCCTGCTTTTCCTGCTCTGCCATCAGCTGGCTGCGCAAAACGATCAGGCAGACCGTACACAATACAATGGCCACCAGGAGTGCGCATTTGAGCAGCGGGGAGCTGCGTTGATATACCAAACGGATCCGGTGTAAGGGATTCCCTTTCGTCGCCACGGTGCCCACCTCCAGATGTGCGCTGCGTGCGCTTTTGTGATTTCTTTCTTATTGTACTTGCTTTTTTCACCGTTGCCAAGAGAATTTTTGCGTTTTTTTGAAAAAAAGACAAAAATTTTTCAATTGGGAGGCAAATTGTGGAGATAATCTGCCTTATAATCCTCCAAAATCCGGAAAAAACCGGCTGCAAGGACTTGCCCAAAGTCATTTCCCAAAGGAATGTGCCCAAGGCAATGGCACCGGTGTCCCAAAGCCGCAGGTCCGCCCTACACACGGAAAACCCGAAATACAACCAAGCACCAAATGCGCCCAGCAAGAAGGCGATATCACCCGCAGTGTTGTATTTGCGCCGGGTCGGACGCAAAAAATCATACCAAAGACCCAGCAGCGCGCCCAGAGCGAGGGCGATGATCAGCCGCCGGGCGGCGGTGGCGGGAGAGATCATTCTTCTGTTCGGCGCAGCCAGCTGCGCCGCCTTCTGGGCTCTTCGTAAATAAGGGCGGAAACACAGCCCTCCACAGCTACCTGACCACCCTCTAAGGACAGGGTCTTCAGCTGCAGCTGCTGACCCTGTACCAGCAGTGTTCCAAGTTCCGTGCGTAAAACCACACAATCCTCATCAAAGCTCACTACCTCAGATACGCCGTTCATGGTCAGCGTCTTGCGCGCATTCAGCGTCAGTTTGTGGGGGAGCTTTAGCTGCTGCTCTGCCATAGCTATCACCTCTGTATAGGCTATGCAGCCCGGACGAAAACAGAACAAGACGCATTGACTTTGTATCCCCAAAGGGGTATACTGAGGGGAGAAATTCCGGTTTAATGCGCTGACGCGCAAATTGAGAATTGAGAATGGAGAATTGAGAATCAAGGTATTTCCTCCGGGAATAATTTAAATAGTTGCCGTAGGCAACACAATAATTCTACATTCTTCATTCTCCATTCTACATTATTTCAGTATGTCGAGCAGATACATCTGCTCGACATACTGAAATTTGAAGGGTGGTGAAAATATGGTGATCCAAAGTGCGGCGCACAGCGGTGACGCTCATAGCGCCGGTCGGCAGCTTTTGGCGCGGATGTATCGGGATATGACCGGACAGGAGCAGCCTGCTATTGCCGTTACACCTATGGGAAAACCGTATTTTCCCGGGAACGGTATCCACTTTTCCATCAGCCATACCAAAGACTTTGTTTTCTGCGTTTTGTCTGACAAGCCTGTGGGCATTGACGCAGAGCCCTTGGACAGAAAGATCGATCTGCGGCTTGCGGATAAGATCCTCTCTCCGGCGGAGCGTGTTTTTTATGATGGGGCAGAGGATAAACGGCAAGCTTTGTTGCGGTTTTGGGTTCTGAAAGAGGCCGCTGCAAAGGCAAGCGGCAAGGGTCTGCGCATTTGGCCCGATCATACCGCTTTTTCCCCGGATGACAAGCAGATCCAAATCATAGAAGGCTGCTTGGTAGCCGTAATAGAAGAACAGGAGAACAACTATGCTTTTTGATACCCATGCCCATATGAATGACCCGGTGTTTGATGCGGACCGGGATGCGGTTTTGCGCGCGCTGGCAGAAAAGGGTGTTGGCCTTGTAATGAATCCCGGCTGCAGCCTGGAAAACTCGCTGCAGGCCATCGACCTTGCCAATACCTATGACTTTATGTATGCCGCCGTGGGCACCCATCCGGACACCGCTGACGAGGTAAACGAAACCGTTATTGACCGCTATCGCGATCTGTGCCGGGAAAACCCAAAGGTAAAGGCCATCGGCGAGATCGGCCTGGATTATTACTACGAGACCATTCCCCGGGATATTCAGCAGCGGGCCTTCCGGCTGCAGATGGACCTTGCCCGGGAATTAAAGCTTCCTGTGATCGTCCACGAACGCAATGCCCACGATGACGGTATGCGCATCGTTAAGGAATATAAGGAAGTGAGCGGTGTATTCCATTGCTATTCCGGCTCCGCGGAAATGGCGCGGCAGCTGGTGGATATGGGCTGGTACATTGGCTTTACCGGTGTGCTGACCTTCAAAAATGCCCGCAAGGCAGTGGAGACTGCCCAAAGCATTCCTTTGGAGCGGATCGTACTGGAAACGGATTGCCCCTTTATGGCGCCGGAGCCGTTCCGGGGCAAGCGGAACGATCCGGGCTATCTGTACCGGATGGCGGAGCGCCTCGCCGAGCTGCGCGGCTTAAGCATAGAGGAGATCACCGCCATCACCACAGAAAATGCCAAGCGGCTGTATCGAATATAGAATATGTCAAATTTCAGTATATCGGGTCGATATACTGAAACTGTCATGCCACACCAGTGACACGGTCACTGGTTCGCAATGACAGTCGGGACTGAACTGCCTCATAAACCGGAATTTATATGCCAGACAATAAATGTTGCCCGGAGATCAGCTTGATCTCCGGGCGTTGGTCTTTTATTCTCCTGCGATGCGCGCTTCAATTCGGGTCAGAGCATATTGCATCGCTTCATAGGTCTTTTGAGAAACGGCATCGATATGACCTGCCTCATAGGCTGCCATTGCCTGCCGCAGCCGGACCACCTTCAGGGGCTTTCCCTCCTCTGCAACAGAAAAGATGGGCGTATAGCTATATCCTGTGATAGCAGTCGCACCGGAAGTGTTGTCTTTGGTGATCTCCAGCTCCAGCACCACAGAATACTCTGTGCCTGCACGCTGAGCATCGGAACAGAAATCCCCTAAGGAGTATGCCACAAAATTGCCGGTGGCAGGATCGAGGGTCATTTGCTGGACATAGTGGGAATGGGTGCCGATGATGGCATCCACGCCGTTTTCCTGCATCAGCGAACAGATCTCCTGCTGGCTGGCACTGATGGTGTTGTTGAATTCGCTGCCCCAATGCAGCAGCGCCACGGTCAGGTCCGGTTTTTCCTTTTGAACATTGTTGAGCACCTGGGTGATACCGTCACGATCCACTTCCTGATAGGTGCTGGCATAATCGGTGTATAAAAGATTTACACAGTCTTCGTTACCGGGAGGCAATGCCAGTCCATCCATACCCTTGGTAAAGGCGACAAAGGCAATGCGGATGCCTGCAACATTGCGGATGGTATAGCCTTTGCTTTCCTTAAACTCCCGGTCACTGGCAAATACGCCCAACGGCTCGATCCCACTGCTGCGCACAGTGGTGATAGTCCGGTGCAGACCGGACATACCCTGATTTATGGAGCAGGAGTTGGCAAGCTGCAGCAGATCTACGCCGGCAGCGCCCAGGGTCTGCAAAATGGTGGCCGGTGCGCTGGTGGTCTGTCCGTAAGGGGGATCCCACAGCACACCTTCAAAATTCAAAACCGAGATATCTGCATCAGCCAGCAGATGGGCAACATCCAAAAATGTGCCGGAAAAGTCGTAATCCGGTCCGGCAGCAGCTATCAGCGCGTCATTTACATTCAGATCACCCGCAGCCGCAAGACGAATCACTGTGGTGGGCGGCTGGGTAGGTGCGGTGCTTTCAGAGGGCGCGGTCTCACCGGCAGAAGGCAGCTGCACGGCTTGGGTCGTGGTTTCGGAGGGGGACGGAGCAGCACCACGGCTGACCACTATGACAATGATCACAGCACACAGCGCCAAAACGATGCCTGCCGCCATCAGCTTGACGGTGGTCTTTTTTTGCTGTTGGGCGCGCTGTGCCTCTTTTTCTTCCCGACGGCGGCGAAATTCCTCCGGATCCAATGCCATAACGATCCCTCCTTTCTCATTCCTTTTCGATATTGTACACCATCTTGCGCCGGTTAACAAGTATTCCTTGGGAAAAATCTTTACAGCAAAGCTTTTTTTGGATACAATAAAGAAAAATGACAGTAAGGAGGGCCTGTATGCGCCGGGATACCCAGGAAGAGCTGCAGCGGCTCAGCGAAGCGCTGCTAATGGAAAAAGAGCCGGAAGCGCCGGAGGAGCCGGAGTGGGAAGTGGCTGTTACAGAGGAAGATCTTTATATCGAAGATGTTCCGGAATATAAAAATCACGCCAATAATTACGGCAATGCCTTCAACGCTGACCGGACCGAGGTGTCTGCGGAGGCGCTTAGCGATGCACTGCTGTCACCGCAGGAGGATGAAAAGGGAAGCGGAAAGCTTTTGCTTTTGGCATTTTTATTGCTGCTTGCCATTGCAGGCGTAGCGATCTATTGGGTGGTGGCGCACTGATGGGAAATGTGAAAGCGCCTGTGGTAGGCCGATTTGCGCCTACTCCCTCCGGCAGAATGCACTTGGGAAATGTGTTTGCTGCTTTGATGGCGTGGCTTTCGGTGCGCAGTCGGGGCGGTCAGCTGGTCCTGCGGATGGAGGATCTGGATACCGCCCGGACAAGCCGGGAATATGCTGACCTTTTGCGCAGCGACCTGCAGTGGCTGGGGCTAAAATGGGACGAGGAAACACAACCCCAATCCCAACGGAGCGATGTTTACCTTAAGTATTTCGAAAAGCTGATGGATGAAAAGCTTTTGTATCCATGCTACTGTACCCGCAGTCAGCTGCACAGCGTCAATGCCCCCCACGCCTCCGACGGCGCTTATGTATACAGCGGTACCTGCCGGAACCTGACCGAGGCGCAGAAAGCTGCCTTTGGAAGAGATCCCGCCTGGCGTGTCCGGGTGCCGGACAAAATCTGGTCTGTGGAGGATATGGCCCAGGGACTGTACCGGGAAAATCTTTTGACCGATTGCGGAGACTTTGTGGTCCGCCGGGCGGACGGGGTGTTTGTCTATCAGCTGGCGGTCACTGTAGATGACGCACAGGCCGGCGTTACCGAGGTGGTCCGGGGATTGGATCTTTTAAGCTCTGCGCCCCGGCAGATGTATTTGCAGTCGCTGTTTGGATTCCCGCATCCCAATTACGCCCATATTCCGATGCTCCTTGCTCCGGATGGCAGACGGCTGAGCAAGCGGGACAGGGATCTGGATCTGGGGATACTGCGTACACGGGTCACGCCCGAACAGCTCATCGGCCAGCTCGCCTTTGCAGCCGGTCTGACACAAACAAACGCGCCCATCAGCGCCCGGGAACTGGCAGCAGACTTCTCCTGGGACAAGGTAAATACCCGGGAAATCTACTTAGACAGCAGCCTTTTTGTATAAAAAGTCACTGCCTTTTTGCCAAAAAGCGTAAAACACTTGCGTCTGACGGACTTTATGTGTATAATTTCATTATCCAATAAATTACATTTTAAGGAGCTTTCATTATGAGTAAGAAACCGATTCTGGTAGTTTTAGCTGCCGGCATGGGCAGCCGTTACGGCGGTCTGAAGCAGATCGATCCTGTGGGCAGCTGCGGCGAGGCGATCCTGGATTACTCCTTGTATGATGCCCACGAGGCAGGTTTTGAAACCGCTGTTATCATCATTAAAAAGGCCATCGAAAAGGATTTTATGGACACCGTAGGCGCCCGGCTGAAAAACTGCCCCATGGAGGTCCGTTATGCTTTCCAGGAGCTGGACAAGGTTCCCGCAGGCTATCAGATCCCCGCTGAGCGGCAGAAGCCCTGGGGCACCAGCCACGCTGTTCTGTGTGCCAAGGACGAGATCGACGGCGCACCTTTTGCTGTGATCAATGCTGACGACTACTATGGCAAATCCGCTTTTAAGGTGATCTATGATTATCTGTGCAATGCCCAAGAAAACAGCAAGTACAACTATTGCATGGTAGGTTATGAGTTGGGTAAGACCGTTACCGACAACGGCTCCGTGGCCCGGGGTATCTGCAACACCGATGCGCAGGGCTTCCTGACAGAGGTAGTAGAACGCACCCAGATTGAAAAGTACGCCGGTGGCATCCATTTCACAGAGGACGGCGGCAACACCTGGACCGATGTCAGTGCCGACACAGTTGTCAGTATGAATATGTGGGGCTATACCTCTGATTTCCTGGACGAAGTGGAAAAGCGTTTCCCCGCATTCCTGGCAGAAAAGGTCCCGGCAAACCCCACCAAGGCAGAGTTCTTCCTGCCTATGACCGTGGGCGAGCTGCTGACGGAAGGTAAGGCTACCGTTAAGGTGCTGCACTCTGCCGACAAGTGGTACGGCGTGACCTATGCTGCAGATAAGCCCCAGGTAGTGGCTGCGCTGCGGGAGATGACGAACGAGGGCAAATACCCCGACGGACTTTGGAAGTAAATAAGAAAAGCGTTGGTTTGGAGCATTCCAAACCAACGCTTTTTTATCCTGTGCGTGAAATTTCAGTTTAGCGAGCAGTTGGATAATGCGCAAAGGCTCCCTTGTGTAAAGGGAGCTGTCAAAAATCTATTTGATTTTTGACTGAGGGATTGTGGTGCAGAATTTACAACGCTCCCATCAGCTGCAGGCGAATCCGTAACGCAATCCCCCAG
>JAZNQK010000080.1:0-11299 GCA_045590135.1 Faecousia sp. | reverse complement strand
AACGATGCCAAGGACCTTGTCTCCTGTATTTAAAGTCTTGATGGACTGCTCAAGAAGCGCCTCAAAGCTTTCCTCCTGTACAGCCTCAACATTAGTAATTTCGCTCATAGTCTTGTTGACCTCCTTTATAATCCACGCCGGGGTAGATGCTCCGGCAGTGACTCCAACCTCACGCACACCGCAAAAGAAATCCTTGTCAAGCTCAGAGGCGTTATCCACAAGGACCACCTTATCGCAGTGCTCCCGACAGATCATTGCAAGGCGGCCTGTATTGGAGCTGGTAACATCTCCAACGACCACCATTGCCTCACAGGTCTTGCTCAAAAGAGCCGCCTCATTTTGCCGGGATTCGGTAGCTTTACATATTGTATCAAAAATTTTCAAGTTAGTAAACACTTTTTTTGCGATTTCGGCGCACTTTTTCCACAAAGATTCTGTGGAAGTGGTCTGACAGACCATACTCACCGGAAAGTTGGCGGGATCGTCCACGGTTTTCGCCCAATTTTCCAGCTCCTCCGGGGTTTCAAACACCTGACAAGTGTCGCACCAGCCGGCGATCCCCTCCACCTCCGGGTGGGCTCGGGTGCCGATGATAATGGGCATTCTCCCCTCTTCCCGGGCATTGCTGACGATGGTATGGATCCGCTTCACAAACGGACAGGTCGCATCAATAATTTGAACATCCTGCGCCTGCAGCGCTTCATACACCGCTTTGGACACGCCGTGGGAGCGGATCACTACTGTTTCCCCGGCTTTGGCTTCTTCCGGAGTCGTGATGACCCGGACGCCCATTTTCTCAAATCTGTCCACAGCGTGGCGATTGTGAATGATCGGACCTAAGGTCGCTACTTCCTTACCGGAGGTCGCCGCCTGTTCCACCAGCTCCACCGCCCGGTTAACACCGAAGCAAAAGCCGGCGCTTTTCGCTACTGTTACGCTCATAACGGGATCTTCTTTCCTATGATCTCTTTCATCGCCGCCAGCACACCGGGAATATCCAGCTCAGAGGTATCCAAAAGGTGGGCATCCTTTGCCTGCTTCAGCGGCGCAATGGCACGGGTGGTGTCCTGATGGTCCCGCTTCTGGATCTCCTTAAGGATGGTGTCAAAGTCTGCCTTCTGACCCTTTGCCAGCAGTTCATCGGTGCGGCGCTTTGCCCGGACCTGAGCAGAGGCAGTCAAAAAGATCTTCACTGTTGCTTTGGGCAGCACCACAGTGCCGATGTCTCTGCCATCCATGATCACATTGTGCTTACGGGCCACATCCCGCTGCATATCCAGCAGCATATCCCGGACTACCTTATGGGCAGACACCAAGGATGCCTTCTGAGAAATGCTCTGGGTGCGGATCTCACCGGTGACATCCATTCCGTTCATGATCATATGCTGCAAGCCATCTTCGTCATATTCAATATTGATTGTCAGCTCATCAATATAACGCTCCACACCGTCCACATCCTTGGGACTGATGCCCAAAAGGTCTAAAAAGTAAGCAACTGTGCGGTAGATGGCGCCGGTATCCACATAGTAATAACCCAGTTCCTTTGCCAAAGCCTTGGCAATGGTGCTTTTTCCTGCGCCGGCAGGACCGTCGATGGCGATGGAATATGTTTTAGCCATAATATTCACACTCTCATTCTTATATTTTAATGGAACATTGTGATCTGCACTGTATATTACAGATTGCCACACCAGCGTGCGCGCCGGTTCGCAATGACATCGTTAGATATAAAAGCGTCGTGGTGATTACTGTGTTCTGAGTTTTGCAAGGGCGGCAGCTTCCCGGGTGGTGACTTCCTCAGCCGTAATACCAAGCTGCTGCGCCACCTGCTGGGGTTTCATCGGCAGGCCGCCCTCCAGTCCGTAACGCAAGGACAACAGCCGCGCATCCTCCGGTGACAGCGCAGACAGTAATTCCTCGATGCGCTGGCGCATTTGGAAGTATGCGGTATCCTCCACTGCCTGGTCTTCTTCCTGCGGTGTTTCCTCCGGCTCAGGTGCCTTTGCCCGGTACATTGCCCGGGTGGTATCCAGCATTTCTGAAACCGCCAGGGTCTCCTGTACCGATAAATGCAGTGCCTCGGCGATCTCCTCAACTGTGGGATTTCGTCCCAGCTGGGAAAGCAGCTGCTCGTCAACACTGCGGTAATCCTCCATTGCCTGACGCAGCTTGCTGCCGACACCCGCCTCCCTGGCCTGCCGGACAACGGCATGTGCCATAAACTGGCAGATCCACCAATCCCGCCAGGCAGCATAGTCCTGCTGGGCAGTGTAAGAAAGGATCGCATTCCAAAGGCCCAAGTTACCCTCCTGGATCAGATCCAGCAGCAATACGCCGTGACCTGTGTACCGGGCGGACAATTCCACAACCCGGCCAAGGGACAGCTCCATCAAAAGCTTTTGCTGCTTTTCGGTGATGCTGCCTCCGGCAAGGATCGCCTGTTCATCGCCTTGTACCGGCAGCTGTGACAGCTCCTGCAAATAAAGCCGCAGCGGGTCTGCTTCTTCCAATTGCTGTAGCTCCTGGGGAAGGCGCAGCTTTTCCTCCTGCTGCAGCCGGGCGGAAAGTCCGGCAAAACCGTAATCCTTGGGAAGGTCCGTCACATCCAGGTCTATATGCAGCTGCTGCAATGCATCAAAGGCATCCTCTACGCTGTCTTCGCCGAAGCCTTCCAGCAGCGTCAAAAAGGTAGCTGCACTGATGCTTTGCCCCGGCTGCATGGCTGCGATATGCTTTTCCCAAGGGGTTTGCTCAAAAGAAAAGAGCGATTGCTCTGTCATTGCAAAAAGTCCTCCAATCCCAAGTCTGCGCCTAATTTTTTCAGCTTGTCCATTGCTTGACGCTCGATCTGCCGCACCCGCTCCTTGGAGACCTGTAATTCCTTACTGATATCTTCCAAAGAGTGGCTCACGCCGTCCTCCATACCGAAATGCAGCCGCAGCACTTGCTGCTGCCGCTGTGTAAGAGACTGCATCAACCCTTCCAAAAGGGACGCCAGTTCCCGGCGGATCAGCTCCTCCTGCGGCTGCGGTGCCTGCATATCCTCCAAAAGCATCTGCAAGGTGGCATCCTCGCCATCCCGGGCAGGCGCATCCAGGGAACACACCTCCGGCAGCAAACGCAAAAGCTGCTGCGCCTTTTCCTGCGGGATGCCGGACAGTTGGGCGATCTCCTCCAGTGTCGGCTCATCACCTGTCTGCTGGGTCAAGGCAGCCTTTGCGGCAAGCAATTTTCTGATCCGCTCTGCGGTATGTACCGGCACACGGATGAGTCCTGCGTGGTTCATAATGCACCGGGTCACGCCCTGGCGGATCCACTTAGTGGCATAAGTAGAAAAGCGGTAGTCCAATGTATAGTCGAACTTTTTTGCCGCTGCCAGCAGACCGATACTCCCCTCCTGGATCAGATCCAGCAAAGGCACACCTCTGCCTGCGTATTCTCTTGCCACACTGACCACCAAACGCAGATTGGAGTTGACCATCTTACGAATGGCCTCCGGATCGCCCTGGGCACAGCCCATGGCAAGCTCTCGCTCCTGCTGCGCCGTTAACCGGGGATACTGTCTGATATCCTGCAAGTACTGCCGGACATCGTCTTCATGTGCAGATACCAAAGGGGTATCTTTTTCCAAAAGCAAGCTCATTGCTTCGTTCCTTTACTCTGTCTCAGCTTATTTCTAAAAGCCATCAGATCGTCGTCGCTGTTGACTGCCGCAGCCTGTCTGAAGCCTTTGACAATGCCCACACAATCCCGAAAGGCCGTTTCACTGACAGGGCCTTCCCGTCGCTGGCAAATGGCTGTGATATGGGAAGTTTCCTCCGGTGTCAGCTCTGACAAAACCGCCACGCTGACCTCCAGCCCCTGTCTGTGGCGCTGCTGCAGCTGGGCATAGACTCTGCCTAACAGCTCCACGGAAAAATCCTCCGCTTTCAGATCTGCCGCCAGGTCCAACAAAGCAGGCTCCTGGACAGCAAGAGAGAGGATGCCCTCTTCTGCCACGGCGGATTTCACATTGTCATAACGAATGGTCCGGCTCTTGGGCTGCAGCGCCCTTGCCGGTGCCAGGTCGATTCGCTCCTGTGCCTTGCGTTCTTTGGCAACACGGCGCTTAAAGGCTTTATTGATCTCCAGCTTCATGGCATCTAAGGTGATCTTACCGGCTTCTGCCACTCTGCCGCCATAGACCTCCCGCTGCACAGGACTACCTAAGGTGGCGATCAGCTCTGCCGCCTCCTGAATGAACCCAACGCGCTGGGCATCCTCGCCTAAATCATACTTTTTACGAATGGCATTGAGTTGGTATTCCACCCGGTTGGAGGATTCACCCAGCAATGCCCGGAATGCCTCCGGACCGAATTTGTGCAAAAATTCATCCGGGTCTTTGGCGTCGCGCATCTGCAGCACCTTTACCTTGATGCCCACCTTTTCCAGCATAGGAATGGCGCGCTTTGCCGCACGCTGACCGGCTTCATCGCCGTCATAAGTCAAAACCACCTGCTCTGTATAGCGGCTCAGCAGCGCTGCGTGTTCTTCCGTAAGGGATGTGCCCAAAGATGCCACCGCCGTGTCAAAGCCATACTGATGGAGCGTGATCACATCGATGTTACCTTCCACAAGGATGATATAATCTTCCTTGCTTTTCTTGGCAAAGTTCAGTCCAAAAAGATTTTTTCGTTTGTTAAAGATCAGAGTCTCTGATGTATTGAGATATTTGGGAGTGGAATCATCCAGAACACGGCCACCAAAGCCGATAACATTGCCCCGGACATCAATAATGGGAAACATTACCCGGTTGCGGAACCGGTCATAGATCCGACCATTCTTTTCACCCACAAGGTCGGCATCCCGGAGCTCCTGATCGGTGTAACCCTTCTTACGCATAGCCTCCACCAAGGCATTCCAGGAATCCGGCGCGTAGCCGACGCCGAATTGGGTCAGGATCGACTTGCTTAAGCCCCGCTTTTGCACATAGGCAAGGGCCTTTTCACCCACCGGTGCGTACAGCTGGCTGTGGAAAAAACGACCGGCTTCCTTCATCAGCGCCCAAAGGCGCTCCTGCTGCCGGTAGCGGCTCTGATACTGCTCGTCCTCCGGCACCTGCATACCTGCGCGCTTTGCCAAAGCACGCACCGCATCCGGGTAGCTCAGGCCCTCGATCTCCATCATAAAGTTCACTGCGCCGCCGCCCTTATGGCAGCCAAAGCAGTAATAGATGCCCTTGTCCGGAGCAACAGAGAAGGAGGGTGTCTTTTCACCGTGGAACGGGCACAGTCCAAACAGATTGCCGCCGGAACGACGCAGCTGCACATACTGACCCACCACATCTTCAATGGGGTTTCTCGCTACCAATTCGTCAATAAATGAAGGGGGAAATGCCACGGATTTCGCCTCCTTTTCATAGAATACTTAATTATAACACATTATCCCCGAACATTCCACCCCATGGGGATAAAAAGTTCGGTGTATTTATCCACAGCATAATTGTCGGTCATACCGGCTATGTAATCGCAGACGGTACGCTCCATACCGTCAAAGCTCAGCTGTGGCTGAAAATCCCTGGGAAGCGCCTGGGGATGGGTGTAATAATACTCATACAGGCGCTTGAGCATATCCTTTGCCTTGGTCTCCTCGCCCTTTGCCACCGGATTGCGGTAAACTCGCTCAAACATAAAGCTGCGCAGCTGCTTCAGCGCCTCGTCCACCTTGGGACTGAGCATAATCTTCCCTGCCTCCCGGCTGGTTTCAATGGCATCACACACCAGGGCATTGATCCGGTCTGAATGGGTATTGCCCAAAACGGAGGATATCTCCTTAGGAATATCGTCGTTTGTTAAAATACCCGCTCGGATGGCGTCATCGATATCGTGATTGACATAGGCGATCTGATCCGCTCTGCGGATGATCTGCCCCTCCATCGTTTCCGGTATGTAATCACCGGTATGGCCTAAGATCGCCATACGGACTTCATAGGTCAGATTCAGACCTGCGCCGCCGTTTTCCAGCACATCCACCACCCGCAGGCTTTGCTCGTTGTGGCGGAAGGGTGCGCCCAAGCATTCTGTCAGCGCGCCCTCACCTGCGTGACCGAATGGGGTATGGCCAAGATCGTGACCCATTGCCGCCGCCTCTGCTAAATCTTCATTGAGATTCAAGGCTCTTGCGATAGTCTGCGCCACACGGGCAACCTCCAAGGTATGGGTCATACGGGTGCGGTAATGGTCACCCTCCGGCTGTAAAAAAACCTGGGTCTTATGCATCAAGCGGCGAAAGGCCTTACAGTGGACGATCCGGTCCGTATCCCGCTGATAACAGGTTCTTACATCCTGCTGCCGGGGTTCATCAGGAATCGCTCTTCCCTTGCTGCAATCAGAAAAGGCTGCGCCCTTTTGCAGTCTTTTATGCTCTTGCTGTTCCAGTTCTTCACGAATAGTCATTGTCATACCTCATTTATAGGAAAAGCAATATACTCTTTTCCCGTTTCCATACCTTCCACCGTGCCGGCGGTCAGATCTGCCAAAGCCGTTAAAAAAGCATCTGCCTTGGCTTCTGCCACCAAAATTTCCAGCTCCACCTCTGCGCCGAACTGGGTATCCCTTATGACACCGTCAAAGCTTTCCACCTCTAACTTTACGCGCTCATAAAAGTTATAGGGGCATGGCACATACAGTACGCTCCAAACCCGTTTAATGGATTTACCCGCCGCGTCAATAGCGATCTTTGCACCCTTGGTATAAGCACGAACCAAACCGCCCGCTCCCAGCAGCACACCGCCAAAGTATCGGGTGACCACGCACACCACATTATAAAGCTGCTCCCGCTGCAACACCTGCATCATGGGGTTGCCTGCAGTGCCGCCGGGCTCGCCGTCATCGGAAAAGCGCATTGCGCCGTCACGGATGATGTACGCCCAGCAGTTGTGGGTGGCATCGTAGTGCTGTTTTTTCATCTCCTGAATTTTGGAAAGGGCCTCTTCTTCCGATTCCACCAGCCTCGCCCTGCCGATGAACCGGGATTTTTTCTCCACAAATTCATCTTCACCAAAGCCGGTGGGGACTAAGTATTCATCCAAAAAGGTCACTCCTTTCCCTTAGATTGCCACACCAGCGTGCGCGCTGGTTCGCAATGACAAATTTAGGTTTTCGCGGATTGCCACACCGGCGTGCGTGCCGGTTCGCAATAACATTTTATAATTCCTTTATAATATAGCTTTTCAGCTTGCCATAAAGGATGGGGTCTAAGACCGCCTCAACCACGATCCCCTCGGCTGTATACTCCACATTCAGCACCTGGGCGCTGCTGTGGAGCGTGTCCACCATACCGCCCATAGAGTAGGGCAGTCGCGCCAGCACATGGTGGCGGCTGTGACCCAAAGCGTTTTCTATAGCACGCAAAAGATCGTCCATTCCCTCACCCTTGGCAGCGGACATCTTCACCACATCTTCTCCGATGGGGATATCCTCCGCGCTTACAAGGTCCGCTTTATTATAGCAACGCAGCACCTTGGTGCCGGGCTTTGCAAGCTTTGCGATCAGGCTGTCCACCACCCGGATACGCTCCTCCCGGTCCGGGTCGGCTGCGTCGATCACATGAAGCAGAAGATCTGCATATTCCAGTTCTTCCAGTGTTGCCCGGAAGGCATCCACTAAATGGTGGGGAAGCTTTGCGATAAAGCCGACGGTATCGGAAAGCACCACATCCAGGTTATCCGACACCTTCAGCTGCCGGGATGTGGTATCCAGGGTATCAAACAGACGGTTATTGGCAGGGATACCGGCATCTGTTAAAGTATTCAACAGGGTGGATTTGCCTGCATTGGTATAGCCGACAATGGCTACCACCGGCACGGAGTTTTTCATTCTGCGCTCTCTCTGCACACCCCGGACCTGCCGCACCTGCTCCAGCTCCGACTGAAGTCTGGCGATCCGCTCCCGGATATGCCGGCGGTCAGACTCCAGCTTGGTCTCACCCGGACCCCGGGTACCAATGCCGCCGCCCTGCCTGGACAGGCTCTTGCCCATACCGGAAAGACGGGGCAGCAGATATTTATACTGGGCAAGCTCCACCTGAAGTCTGCCCTCCTTGGTCTTTGCCCGCTGGGCAAAAATATCTAAGATCAGCGCGCTCCGGTCCAGCACCGTCACGCCTAAGATCTCCTCAAGAGCACGGATATGACCGGGAGAAAGCTCATTATCGAAAACAGCCATAGTTGCCTCAGTAGCTTCGATGAGCATTTTCACTTCCAAAGCCTTACCCTCGCCGATAAAGCTGTGGGCATCCGGCGTATGGCGGTTTTGCAGCACTTTTCCGGTACAAAAGCCGCCGGCAGTCTGCAGCAGAGCATCCAGCTCCTCTAAGGTCTGATCGGTAGCCGTTTGCGACTGGGTAAAGCAATCTGCATTCAGTCCCACCAAAACGGCGCGCTCCTGCCGTGTTTCAAAATTGGATTCCATTTACTTCCTCCGTGGAAAATAACTTCTGAATATTATATCATATATCGCCTGTTACAGACAATATTTTTCCGAAAAAAAGCAAAAAACCCGCACCGCTGACGCAGTGCAGGTTTTTGTCTTACTTCAGGCCAAATCTCTTGTTGAAACGATCAACTCGTCCACCGGTGTCAACCAGCTTCTGCTTGCCGGTGTAGAAAGGGTGGCACTTGGAGCAGATCTCAACACGGATGTCCTTCTTGGTGGAACCGGTCGTAAAGACGTTGCCACAAGCACAACGGATGGTAGTCTGTTCGTAGTTAGGATGGATGCCTTCTCTCATAACGCTTCACCTCTTTCTTAGCATATAAAAGGGCACAAAGTCCCTAAGCAATCTTTAATCGCCCGGATATCATAACACATAGATTAGAAGATTGCAAGTGTTTTTTTCGGTTTTTTTAGAAAAGCCGCGTATTTTTTATTAGAATGCCCAGTTGCCATTACGGAAAATGGCAACGGTCTTGCCATCTTGGGTAATGGCATCGATATTCATCGTATCGCAGCCGATCATAAAGTCCTCGTGGATCATAGAATCGTTGATACCCAGCGCCCGGCACTGCTCCAGAGTCTTATTGTGGTGATCCTCGATGGTGTCCGGGAAGCCCATACCCAAAGCCAGGTGGCAAGCAGCATTTTCATCAAACAAGGTGTTGTAGAACAAAAGACCCGACTGGGCAATGGGACTTGCCTGGGGTACCAGTGCGCACTCACCCAGATAGGCTGCGCCCTCATCCATAGAGATCATAGTGTTTAAAAGCTCTTCGCCCTTTTCCGCATGGGCCTCCACTGCCTTGCCGTTTTCAAAGCGGATGGAGAAGTTCTCGATCAGCTGACCCTGATAGGAAAGCGGCTTGGTGGAATAGACGATACCCTCTGCCTTGCCCTTCATAGGAGACACAAAGCACTCCTCACTGGGGATGTTGGGGTTAAAGGCGATGTTCAGCTTGCTGACCTCTCTGCCGCCGCAGAAACGGCCCTCGGGGATCATACCCACCGTCAGATCTGTGCCATTGTCAGCTGTGTAGTGCAATTTCTCAATGCCGAGACTGTTCAGGTAATCGCAGCGGTCCTTCAGGTCAGCGTTGTGCTTTTCCCAGTTGCCGATAGCATCACCGTCCACCCGGGAGGTGGCAATAATTGCCTCCCAAAGCTTTTCCATTGCCTGATTCTTAGACAGGTTGGGGAATATCTTCTTTGCCCAGGCGGCGCCGGGAACTGCGGCGATACACCACTGCTGCTTACCCTCCCGCTGGTCAGCATAGGGCTTCAGAATGGGATAGGACATCTGCCGTGCCTTTGCCATTTTGCCCATATTCACGCCTTTCAGACCGTCGGGGTCTTCGGAAACCAAATGGATACGGCAAGGCAGGGTGTCGCAGAAATGCTGCTGCCGGGCCTTCTGCCACTCGGCAACTGTACCCATCGTCTTGACAGACTGGTGACGGATGTGCAGCTTCTGGATGGGCTGATAGTTCCACTCCACGCTGACCTTCCGTGCCTTTGCCTTATAGGCTTCATCTACCACCATTGCTACGAAATCCGGCTGATCCAAGTCGGCATAAATAAGAACATCCTGACCTTTTTGCACATTGACACCGCAGCGCACGATCAAGCGGGCATATTCTCTTAATACGGTTTTTTTCATGAGATTTACTCCTTTATTTGGAATTTTCTCTATTTTAGCAAAGAAAATAGGATGCGTCAATTGCAATTGGGGATATTTTGGCATATAATACCACTTAAGAGGTGATCATAATGCTCTCAAAACAAGAGCTTCACGATAAGCTTAGCCAGGGCGTACGCTTTTTAGACGGCGCTACCGGCTCGAATCTGATGCAGGCAGGTATGCCCCGGGGCGCTTGCTTAGAAGAATGGGTCCTTGCTAACCCGGAGGCTTTGGTTGCTTTACAGCGGCAGTATGCTGCCGCCGGCAGTCAAATTTTGTACGCGCCCACTTTTCAGGCACAGCCCATTGCTTTGGAGCGGGTAATGCTGGACAAGCAAACAGAGGCTGTCAATGCCCATCTGGTCAGCCTGACCCGGTCAGCGGCGCCAAATGTGTTGGTTGCCGGCAATCTGACCACATTAGCTGCCTACACCGACAGCTGGGATCCGGAAAAATTCGATCTGCTGGTGGACAACTACCGCCGGCAGATCAAAGGTCTTATGGACGGTGGTGCAGATCTTTTGGCTGCGGAGACGCTGCTGTATCCCCAGGAGGCGGAAGCGATCCTTACCGCAGCAGAGTTAGAGGGCGCAGGCGCTGCTATGTATACCTTTACTATGCAGGCGGATGGCTCTTTATTTTCCGGCATGGATGCCGCCCCGGTACTGAAGGAGCTGGAGGATGCCGGCGCTGCCGCTGTTGGTTTTAACTGTGTGGCAGCGGATATGCTCACTGCCGGCTTGGTGAGCAAATTAAAACGGACGGTAAAGGGGCCGCTGATCTGCAAGCCCAACGCCGGCAATCCGGTGATCGGTGAAGACCAGCTTGCTCACTACCCTATGGGCCCTGAGGAATTTGCCTCCATTATGACAGATTGCGTTCAGATGGGCGCTGCCTTGCTGGGCGGCTGCTGCGGAACAACACCTGCGCATATTGCGGCGGTAGTAAAAGCAATTGCATAATGCTTAAAACGCGCCCTTTTCATTTTGACACGATCAAATTCCGGTTTAACGCGCTGTCGCGCAAATTGAGAATTGAGAATGGAGAATTGAGAATTAAGGTATTTCCTCCGGAAATCATTTAAATAGTTGCCGTAGGCAACACAATAATTCTACATTCTCCATTCTACATTCTACATTATTTCAGT
>JAZNQK010000079.1:0-5758 GCA_045590135.1 Faecousia sp. | reverse complement strand
TTTTTGCTTTGGATTTTTGCGCAGATGACGCCGCCTTGCTGACGCAAGGCAAGGAAAATAAGGAAAAATACAAACGAAAGGACTGTTGTGGGGCTGTCGGTGTTCGATTCCCCACTGCTTAGGGAGGAAATAATATGGTGTTACAGCAAGGCAGTCCCCGGGATATGACCGGCAGACCGGAAAAAGAGCAAAGAGCCTATGCCCTTTTGGATAGCTTAGGCATCTGCTTTCAGCGCATTGACCACGAGGCGGCAATGACGATGGAGGCCTGTGCCGAAATCGACAAAGCATTGGGCGGTACGATCTGTAAGAATCTGCTTCTTTGTAACCGGCAGCAAACGGACTTTTACCTTTTGATGATGCCGGGTGAGAAAAGCTTTCGCACTTCGGAATTTTCCAAGCTGATGGGCTCTTCCCGGCTGTCCTTTGCACCGGGGGAATTTATGGAGGCGCTTTTAGATATTACCCCCGGCTCATTAAGCGTACTGGGACTGATGAATGACAAAGAAAACAAGGTACAGCTGGTGATCGACCGGGATGTGCTGGAGAGCGAATCCTTCGGCTGCCATCCCTGTGTGAATACCTCCAGCTTACTGCTGCGCACTGCCGATTTAATGGAAAAGCTTTTACCGGCGATGCACCACGAAGCGGTGATCGTAAGTTTATAATGCAATTGGGCGGTTTGTGTAAAGAGGGCTGTCTGTGTAGCTAACTGGGAGATTGACAATCCCTCCGTCACGGCTTACGCCGCGCCACCTCCCTTTACACAAGGGAGGCTTTTTGCGAATATAACCACTCCTCTTGAGGCATACTGCTACAAGAGGAGTGATTTTTTATGATCGAACAAGATACTATAAAGCTTTTGCGGGAGTGCGATGCCGGTGTAAAAATGGGCATCTCTTCCATTGACGATGTGCTTGACCGGGTCAAGGAAGATAAGTTCCGCCATTACCTTGCCCAATGCCGCCAGGAGCATGTCAAGCTGGATAGCGAGATCCAAACCCTGCTGGATAAATATCGCGACGACGGCAAAGATCCTAATCCCATTGCTAAAAGTATGTCCTGGATGAAGACCAATGTAAAGCTGGGTATCGATGAATCCGACAAGACCATTGCAGACCTGATGACCGACGGGTGCAATATGGGTGTCAAATCCCTGAACCGGTATCTCAATCAGTACGAAGCAGCAGACGAGGTCTCCAAGGACATCTGCAAGCGGCTCATTAATTTAGAGGAACGGCTGACCATCGACATCCGGCAGTATTTGTAACATTATTCTGAGGATTGCGAAGTAAAAGCGGGCAATTACTGCCCGCTTTTAATGCTTTTCTATACTTATTCAATCACTTTGATCAGATCCAGAAGATATGTTATTGGGAGTTTTCCATAATGCGTGAGTGTAAATATATATCCATCATACACCCAAGAAATCAGCTTATTTACACCGTTCTTATGCTCATATACCACAACCGGCAAGTCACCAATCATCACTTCAGTTACTGTTCCTTGCTCATTATCAATGACATTATCTTTTCCGCTTATTGCAGCCTGGTCAAGCACAATCATCTCCCCGTTAGCATTTTCCAAGGTAATGATTACAACTGCCGGATTGCTGATTTTGTCCACCATCTCAAAGCCTTCCGGTAATTGTGAGAAGCCGTATTCCTGTTCAATTTCCTTACGCCCGTCTCCCTCGTAAACCATAAGAATATACTTTTCATACAGTTCTGTGAAGAAGGTAACCACCGGGGTTCGGATGGCTTCCACGCTCATGGCTACGGAAAACAGCATTGCCAGCAGCAGCACGATCACCGCCGCCCGCTTTGCCGCCGTGTTGACCCAGTACCAAGTGGTTTTCCGGGTGTTTTTAATGAGCTTTTCTTTCCTGCGCAGGAAGGTCTCAGAAAATGTATGGACGATGGCATCCTCACCGGGAATGTGGCAAAACTCCTGCGCTACGGCTGCCGTAAATATTTGCTTAAATTCCGCTTTCGTTACAGACATTTTCGGTCACTCCTATATCCAGCATTTCGTACATTTTTGCTTTTCCCCGCAGCAGCTGTTTTTTTACAGTCGCCTTTTTCTGCTTGGTGGTATCTGCGATCTCGTCTATGGATAATTCTAAAATCAGCCGGTAGTAAAGCACATCCCGGTATCGCTCCGGCAGAGCCAGGATCATCTCTTTCAGCCTGTCTGCCTCTAACCGGATACAAACTGCTTCCACCAACTCCGCATCCGTCATATCCACCGGCTTATTGCACAGGGGCAGGTCCTCCGGAGCAAAGGGAATTTCCCGCCTGCGTTTATGATTCAGGCAGGTGTTTTTGGTGGCTTTCAGTAAGTAATTGCGCAGATCGTTTTCATTATCGATGCCGCAGACGGTATCTATCTGTTTGGATGCGATTCTCAAGAACACTTCGTGGACCGCATCTTCTGCGTCAGCATCGCAGTCAAGGAATGTTCTTGCCAAATAAAACATTTGCTTTTCATAATCGTTATAAATTTGAGCAAAGCGCTGCCGTTGATCGTTATTCTCGATCATTGACATATAAAACATAAGCATATTTGCTACCATCCTTTCTCTCTACATCTATACAACACACAACTTTCCAAAAAGGAGACACATTACAAATAATTTATCACAATCTTTTTTTCAAGACAAGAAAATCTGTCTCCTTTTTGCGCTTTCGTGTGTTGTATATTTCGTACAGCCTATAAATGCGTCTTGCTGCATAAAACCATACGCCATTTCCCGAAAAAGTATTGACACACCAACCATTTCTCTCTATACTAAAAGTAGAAATACAAGAAAGGGTGATGCGCTATGGTAACGATAATTTTACGCGGCACAGCGATTATGCCCTTTGGGAAACGAATCCGGTGAGCAATCTGTCATTCTGAGGGAGCGTAGCGACCGAAGAATCTCTTATAGATCCTTCACTCCGTTCAGGATGACACAAGGAACGAGATCCTTCGCTGACGCTCAGGATGACATGCGGGACGGGAACCCGTCCCCTACGAGTTCCACCGGAACAAAGCACACAAGGCGCATAGGCTGTACCCCAAAGGGAGCCTATGCGTTTTTTAAATTATCTGGAAGGAGATGAAAAAATGAAAAGATTTTGGATCGTTTGTATGGCTGCGGTGATGCTTGTGTTGACTGCCTGCGCTCCAATTGCACAGCCGGACACCACCACTGTCCCACCGGAGACGACTGCTGCGCCGGTGGAAACCACCGCACCGGAGGAAACAACTGCCCCGGACACCTTATCCATCGAGGACTGCTTGTTGGACGATCGGGAACCGCTTTCCTATGAGGCGTTTTTCGCTGAGGACCGGACTTTCCTCCAACTGCATTATAATGCGGACGCCCTATCCGGATGGTTATATGACTATGAAGGTACGCAGATATATTGCATTGCAACCTTTGACAAGGATGGCAACCTGATTGTCAAATCCGATGCTTTTGACGAGGTTTACACCGTTCCTTGTGCTGAGGAATTCCCCTATTGCACTTATCTCGGTGCTGACGGAAAATTCGTTTATTTGAAAAACCAAGAAGCCACCGCCATTGTACAGGTGCAGCTGCGCACCGGCGAAGTAAAAGAGCTGGTCACTGCCGAAAAGCTTTTACAGGCTTATATTTGCGGTAGAGATCTTTTGTATTATGCCGCCTTGGAGGGGGATAAAATATCTATCAATCGGCTCTATATCCCCACGATGCACACCGACCGGTTGTACGAGGATATTTCTGCGGATGTGCCGCTGGATTATGTACGCTTTTCCTTCTCCGCACCGAACAGCACCCTGGGCGCTATCCATTGGCAGACAATGACCCCGGAGATCATGACATTGCTGAAAAAGGAGCTTTCTGATCCGGACAGTAAGTACCGGCAGTTTGAGGATGTTGCAGGTCTTTGGGAGAAAGAAGATCCCCTGGAAACCGGCTACGGCGTTATATGGCTAATGATGCAGCTGCAGGATGACTTTGGTGTGCGTTCTTTACAGAAATGTACTTATCAGCCTTTGGACGGCACATATACGGAAGAAAAAGGTATTGTGGACAACTGCTGGACCGGTACTAACAGGAATCACGACCACTTCCACCCGGAATATACTACAGTGGCTGATCCGGTGCTGGACATTGGACCGTGGGAGTATCCTGCCGATAAAAGTCCCGCCAATGCAGATCTCGATATTCTTGTAAATGATGAAGGTGAAATTACCTACGAAACAGTTTTTTATTCTGACCAATTTGGACCCAGTCAGCTATATCTGAAAAAAGACGGCATATACACGCTTCTTTCAGATAAAGCTTTCTTCAACAACACCTGGAACTTAATAACGACCAAGCACTATATTTACGCCATCACCACCGACAACACCCTGCTGAAGATCAACTGGGAAACCGGAAAAACCGTTATTCTATATACAGCAAAGAACGGGAATCTGTCGAATCTGGCTTTCAGTGACGGTTACCTGTATTTTACAGATGGCGATCAGCTCATTGAAGCAGAGGTTTCTATGGGGAGATACCGTGTAGTGCTTACCCATCCGCACATCAACTGGGTGAGCATTGGCGTCAGAGATCATATGTATTTTGAGCTTAAACGCGGCTTGGCGATCCGGGCGTTTGAATACTGCCCGGTAACAGAATCCCTGAAGGAAACGACGCCGATTGCATAACAGAGAAAGGGGAAAGCTATGATTGATAAGCTGCTTGGGAATTCGCCCGGTTTTCACCTTTTCCTGGGAATCTTATGGAGCATTACTGCCGTTGTGCGGTTCATTGAAAACGGTTTTACTTTTGGGGCGGCCACAATTCTCGTCCTGATAGCCGCGATCATATTTTACATTCTTGCCATTATCGTGTTTGTGAAAAATAAAAAAAGAGATTAAGACAGCACTGTGGGAGGGTCAATGACCCTCCCCTACTTTATGCCATAAATTGTCACATCTGCGTGCATACCGGCAATAGACAGGGTTGTATCCTTTGTCGCCGTGTGCTATAATGGCCGCAGGAGGCGATGAATATGGATCACAGCACTTATGCAGCTGAGTTGTTTGTTAAGGGTTACAGCTGCTCTCAGGCTATCACAGTAGCATTTGCGGATGTAACCGGACTTTCCCCGGAGTTTTCCGCCAAGATGGCATCTTCATTTGGCGGCGGTATGGGCAGGCTCAGAGAGGTATGCGGTGCGGTCAGCGGTATGTTTATGGTGGCAGGTCTTTTGTACGGCTATGACACACCGAACGACGATCGCGCAAAGAAAGCGCACTATGCTCTGGTGCAGGAACTGGCAGCAAAATTTAAGGAACAGGCCGGCAGTATCGTATGCCGGGAGATCCTTAAGAATCCCCCCTCCGATCCCAATCCCACACCCCGGACAGAAGAATTTTATAAGGTGCGTCCCTGCGCACGGCTGGTAGTACTGGCAGCGCAGATTCTGGATGATTATATTGAAAACCACCCGGTTTGACCGCAGCTACAATGCGGTGGGAGCAAGCCCCCGCCCTACTCTACAGATTTGCCTTTGCGCGTTCCTATCGACACTGAATCGCAATACAATCATAACCACTGGTCGTGCCGGTGGTATGCACAGGCCCCCTTAGGGCCTATTACCAGCTGAGCCTATAGACTCAGCGAATTATCTTTCGCTTGCGTGTAGTGCCCTACCACCGCAGATGCGGTTCGGTACGCACCGAAGGCCCCCTTGTGTAAAGGGGGCTGTCACCGCATTGCGGTGACTGGGGGATT
>JAZNQK010000078.1:0-2483 GCA_045590135.1 Faecousia sp. | reverse complement strand
GGACTCACCGGAGCCGAAGAAGCCACCGGACTTCTTACGCAGCTCACGCAGGTCAAGTCTCAGACGGCAGCACATAGAGCGAACATCGGAGGGCTCCATATCGGAGTTGATGTAGTTGGAGAAGTAGGGAGTGCCGTACTTGGCGGTCATCTCAAACAGGAGCTTGTTGTTCTCGGTCTCGCTCCAGTCAAAGTCACGGGTGATGGAGTAGGTGGGGATGGGATACTGGAAACCACGGCCATTGGCATCGCCCTCGATCATGATCTCGATGAAGGCCTTGTTGACCATATCCATTTCCTTCTTGCACTCACCGTAAGTGAAGTCCATCTCCTTGCCGCCCACGATGGCAGGCAGATCCTTCAGGTCAGGGGGACAAACCCAGTCCAGAGTGATATTGGAGAAGGGAGCCTGTGTACCCCAGCGGGAGGGGGTGTTCACGCCGTAGATGAAGGACTGGATGCACTGCTTGACTTCCTTCTGGGTCAGGTTATCCACCTTAACGAAGGGAGCAAGATAAGTGTCAAAGGAGGAGAACGCCTGTGCGCCTGCCCATTCGTTCTGCATAATACCTAAAAAGTTCACCATCTGGTTGCACAGTGTGGACAGATGGCTGGCAGGAGAAGAGGTGATCTTGCCGGGAACGCCGCCGAGGCCTTCCTGGATCAGCTGCTTCAAAGACCAACCTGCGCAGTAGCCGGTGAGCATGCTCAGATCGTGGATGTGCATCTGTGCAGAGCGGTGTGCCTCTGCCACTTCGTTGTCGTAGATCTCACTGAGCCAATAGTTGGCGGTGATAGCACCGGAGTTGGAAAGGATCAAACCACCCACGGAATAAGTAACGGTGGAGTTTTCCTTTACACGCCAGTCGTTGATCTTCAGATAGTTGTCCACCAGATCCTTGTAGTTCAGCAGAGCAGAGTTGACATTGCGGATCTTCTCACGCTGCTTACGGTACAGGATGTAGGCCTTGGCAACATCGGCATAGCCGGCTGCGGACAGAACCTTTTCCACGCTGTCCTGAATGTCTTCCACAGCGATCAGACCGTCCTTGATCTTCTCGCTGAAATCGGAAGTGACCTGCAGGGCCAGCATATTGATAATGCTGATGTGGTACTCACGGTTAACGGCATCAAAAGCCTTGATCATAGCGGCGCTGATCTTGGAGACATCAAACTCCACGGTGCCGCCGTCTCGTTTCATAACGCGATACATTCTTTCTTCCTCCTATTATGTAAAAGTAAATACAGGCACCATCGCCTGAAAATTACGCGACAGTGCCTGTATTATATCAAGGCTGTATAGCCTTGTCAATAGGAAAATCCAATATTTTGTGAAAATTTTTATAGTCAAACACAATATATAGTGTTTAGTCCATTGCCCGGATGGACACGGAATCAGCGTATGGCTTCATAATTTTCGCCAGATTCTCCAGTTTTTCGTTACTGGGCGCGGTGAATCCGCCCAGGAGCACGCTTTCCCGGTCCACATATGGCTGCAGGAAGAATCGCCGTATCTTGTGGTCGGGAGAGACACGCTGCAACCAGCTGCCCATCTCCCGGAAAGCGCTTTCATCATGCAGCTCGTCCATCACCGTGGTGCGCAGCTCATAGTCCACCGTTCCGGATAAAAGATAAGCAACACTTTCCTCCACCGCGGACATCCATTTGGCATCCATTCCGGCGGTCTTGGGGTAAAGCGCCGGACTGTTTTTGATATCCATCGCCACATAGTCCACAAGGCCTTCTTCCACCAGCGCCTTCAGCACGGCGGGCCGGCTGCCGTTGGTATCCAGCTTGATGGCATACCCCAGGGCTTTGATTTGTCTTAACAGCTCCGGCAGCTGACGCTGCAGCGTGGGCTCGCCGCCGGTAATACACACACCGTCCAGCAGACCCACCCGTTTTTTCAAAAAAGCAAGCAACGCCTCCACCGGAATTGGCTCCGGACCGTTTCCACCCAAAAGATCACTGTTATGACAGAAGGGGCAGCGGAAATTACACCCCTGTAAAAATACCGTACACGCCACTTTTCCGGGAAAGTCCAGCAGCGTCATCTTCTGCAGACCGGCAACCACTACCTCCGGCAGCGCGGTTTTTTGTGTGCCTTGCATCATATGCGCACCTCCTTACAACTGTTTATATAATAACATTCTTTCCTTTCAAGTCAATGTGCAAAAAATGGTTAAGCAGTGGGGAATTGAACCCCGATAGGTTTTGAAAGGCGGCTTTTCGCCAATACGGCGAAAAACTCCTTGCAAATACCAACGGGTATTCCCTGCGAAGTTTTTCTTGTCTTAGCAAAAAGCGGCTCTTTCAAAACTGCACAGCACCCCACAGCAAGGTTTTTTGCTTTGGATTTTTGCGCAGATGACGCCGCCTTGCTGACGCAAGGCAAGGAAAATAAGGAAAAATACAAACGAAAGGACTGTTGTGGGGCTGTCGGTGTTCGATTCCCCACTGCTTAGGGAGGAAATAATATGGTGT
>JAZNQK010000077.1:0-7586 GCA_045590135.1 Faecousia sp. | reverse complement strand
TCCACTTTTTCCGGCACATTTACCTGACGGCCTGCGCCATCTGTGATCGTGCGGGTATTGCCGGCATTTTCGCCTGTGGTTTGGCATCCGGCAAACAGGCTAAGGCAAAGAATAGCCGACAGGAAGAATGCAATGATCTTTTTCATAGAAATACCTCTTTCTTTTCCCGGCAGGCTGTGCTATGATAATGGCGTCTGCCTTTATTTGACGATTTTGGTCGGCACGCCCCGGTTTGGTTGCAGCCAGCCGGGGCACCTTTACGCCAATTATAGCGAATCCCCCCACACCGTACAAGCCGGGTGGGGGGATATAAAATTCTGTTAATCAAATACATACATTCCAAACAGGCCAAGAAGACCTTCGCCGCAATCGTATTCCATCTCGCAGGTATCTGCTAATTTCTTAACAAAGATACAGTAAGCAGACATACAGGAATACTTAAGATCCGGGAATTTACAGGGCAGGCCTTGTGTTTGGGCACAGAGAGTGCAGAGAGCGCAGCCGCTGGCACCTACGATTAGTCCATCGTGACCAGCTTCGCGCAACTTCTTCACCACGCGGATTTCAGCAGCGTTATGGCTTTTCTTTGCGTGTTTGATGGCTGGCACATCGGAATAGTCTGCTACTTGCCAAATAGTCTGTAGTACCAGCGCTTTCTTATGCGCAAGAATCCGCTGTTTCATTTCCTCCGGACTGCCGCAATCGGGTGGGCAGGAGTAGTTAGCACCATATTGACCGCAAAGGTTTTCTTCACAGTATGGGCGGAAGGATGGATCAAATACAATCTGCGCGGTATCTACAACTGCCGCTGCAGCAAAGCCTTCTTCGATAGCTAATTGAATCATTTCTATTTCTGTCATATACAACACCTCACATAAACTATACTGTTCGATACACACATTGTCAAGAAACAGAACATTATCTATAACCTTATGATTTTCCCGGTTTATGTTGTGATTTATCTCAAATATTAAGGTTTCTTCTTTTTCGATTGACATTTGCATTGTATTCGTGTATACTGACCGTGCAAGTAAATATTCCGTTTAAGTGCCTGCGGACGCGGTAACAGCCCCGTAGGAGAATAGAAAACCGGGTGTAAATCCCGGACGGTACCGCCACTGTATGCGTGGAGGCTGCTGTGCAAGGCGAAAGCCGGTCATTGGGGAAACCTGAGAAGGCCGCACAGAGCTGACGATACGTAAGTCAGGAGAACTGCTTAAATGAGGTAAAAACACAAGGATCTGCAAGTACGGGTTCTGTGGTTTTTTGTTGCGGAAAAACGGCTGCAGCGACTCTTTGTAGGGTTGCTGCAGCTTTTTTGCTGTGGCCGTCTGTGTGTGGATTCCCCCTCTGCACAGATTGCCTGGACGGTCACAGCCCGCAAACCAACTGAATATTGCTTATCGATACGGTAAGGCGATCCGGTCAGAATCCGGAACAACCGTCCATTGCTGTGTTTGGCCTTTGCCATAAGTCAGAGAGCCTGTCGTATCGATTGGGTTTATCACGCTTTGACAGGAGAGTGCAGCCTAATTTATCCGTACTTGAGGATAAATTGGTTGCACTTTTTTGTTTGCGGGAAAACCACAAAACAGTAAGGGAGGGATGCAAGTGACACCCGAAGAAAAGAAGGCCTGGGCGGAGGACCTTCTGCGTCAGAAATATGCTGAGCTTGGGCGACTGCCTACCAAAAAAGACTTCGACAATGCTGCTTGCGCCCAGATCAAGGCATATCTTGGACCCTGGCCCAGGGCATTGGAGTCTGCCGGATTGAAACAACCCAAAGAAAAAAAGTAACCGAATAGCATAAGAAAGGACGATTCTATTATGCGAACTACCAAAAAATTTTTGAGTATGATCCTCGCCTTTGTTATGGTGCTGGGTTTGCTGCCCGCCACCGTCTTTGCAACAGGAGCTCAGGAGGATGTTATCTATCTTTCCATTAGCTTTGACAGCAACTATATTGACGATAAGAATGGTAATCCCATTGCCTATGTTCCTGTCCCTATGTCCGCAATCGAAGCTGTCGATCTAACCGAGTACGGTCTGGACAATATGCTCTACGATGCAGATGGCGACGGAAATTATGAAACCACCGCACTGCAGCTTCTGATCTATGCCCACGAGGAACTCTACGGCGGTGACTGGAGCGAAGTTAATTTTGATGCACTGCCCGGAAGCTCCTACTTCGCAGGAGGCATCTTTGGATTTACTGAAAACCTGGTGTATTTCCATAATGGAGATTTTCCTATTAGAGCCGAGCAAAACGATTCCAGCATAATCACCGGTGCGACTTCTGATGAGATTGTATTGGAGGCTGGTGACTTCCTAGATGTAGCCAGCTTTAGCTGCTATGGCTTCCTGTGGGATCAGCTAGGCGGCTTCCACCTCTTTGCTGATGAAGAAGGCAACTACACCCACGATTATGCCACAACCGCAGGTGAGGTACTTACCGTAAAACTAAAACATTCCTTCTGTGACCTCATGTATGGTCAGTCCTGGGTGAAAGATGCTACCGACTATGAGATTTTCTATGGCACCACCTTTGGCGAAGCGGAAGGTTCTGTTGTGACCGACGAGAGCGGCTGCGCCGATATTACATTCCCTAACGCAGGCATCTATTATGTATGGTGCGAAGGTGGTCACGGTGATGAAATGTCCCATAGTAGTTGTGACTATTATTTTGAAAACGGCGAGGCGTGTATCGTTTCTTCTCCTGCTTTCGCCAAGGTAAATGTTACTGGCGCAGCCGCTCCGGAGCAACCCCGGCAGCCGCAAGATGTTTCTGCCGTACTAAATGCTACGATGGCACAGCTTGCCGCAACCGTTACGGAGCCTGCTTTTGGTACCAATGCCGGTGAGTGGACGGTGTTCTGTCTGGCCCGTGGCGGCTACTACGCAAACGATAGCCAGTATTTTGCTGACTACTATGACAGGATCGTGGAGTATGTCAACGCAACAGTACCCACGGTTACGAAGGATGACGTAGTTATGCACGGCGCGCTGGATAAGAACAAGTCCACTGACAATTCCCGTTTGATCATGGCGCTGGCTGCTATCGGCAAGGATGCTACCTCCGTAGGAAACTGGGACTTGGTGGAGGCTTACAGCGCCAACGGCATCAACTGGATTCGAAAGCAAGGTTTGAACGGCCCTATTTGGGCGCTGATCGCATTGGATTGCGGCAGTTATGAAACCAGCGATCCTACCATCCGCCAGCAGTGTGTGGATGCCATCGTTTCTGCCCAACATAATGACGGCGGCTGGTCTTTGGTTACCGCTAAGGCACAGCCTTCCAATGTGGATATCACCGGCATGACGCTGACTGCTCTGTACCCCTATCGGGATCAGCCTGCGGTAGCTGCAGCTTGTGAGACCGCATTTAACTGGCTGTCTGAAAGCCAGCTGGATAATGGTGGTTTCCCCTATGGCCAGGGCGAGACCTCTGAAAGCTGCGCTTGGGCTATCGTTGCAACTACTATGTGGGGCATCAACCCCGATACCGACTCTCGCTTTATTAAGAACGGAAATTCTGCAATTGACAATCTTCTGACCTACTATTTGGAAGACGAGGCCATGTTTGAACACGGCAGAGGCGCAGGCGCAAACGCCATGGCCACCGACCAGGCAACCTATGCGCTGGTTGCCTATGACCGCTTTATCAAGGGCAAAGCTGCTTTGTACGACTACTCCGATGTAACCGCCGAAGAGGATACAGTCGTTCAGGGTAAACCTACTGCAACTCTGGGTCTACCTGCCCAGATCACTGACGATGTGGGCAAGACCTTCAATGCGGTCATTACCCTGGATCAGTGGGATAATGGTGCAGGCTATAAGCTGATCGATATGGTAGTCAATGTTCCTGAAGGCCTGAGTGTCACCGGTGTGACTGCCGGCAGTCGTTTGACTGGCGGTGAGATCAGTTACCATTTGGATGAAGAAGGCAAGCTGCGTGTCGTCTATTTCGATTCAAACACCCACAACGATCTTACAGTTGTCAGCAATGCAGAGGGCAACACATTCCCCGCGCAATTCTTTACCATTACTTTCCAGGTGGATGCCGCAAATGTAGGCGAGCAGAAAGCTGTCAGCATCGGTGGTATGTCTATTAAGAAAACCTCCGACTCCAGCGATGATAGCGCAATGGTAGTTGTAAACACCACTACTGCCGCAGGTAGTATTGTAGTTGTTAAGGGTATTTCCTATAGCGCAGTGTGCTTGTACACCGGTGATGATATTGACCTGATTCCCGCTACCCAAAAAGCCGTTGCTGTGTCTGTTGTTGGTATTGAAAACGCTACTAAGTTGACCTATAACGACGGCACCAACCAGTACATCTTTAAGTACAGCGCAGAGATCTCTGAAAAGACCGGTGTTGCTACCTATGTGGCGTTGGTGGATGCTACCATCGACATGGCGCAGTTTGCAAATAAGTTGAACTTCACTTTGACTGAGGATGCTGCGGCCCAGATAACCTTTGGCGATACCAACGGTGACGGCGTGATCAACGCACAGGATGCCTTAAACACAGTGGATGCTTGGCTCCGCAAGGGCGATGCACCTACCGACGATCAGATCCTCACCTTGAACGTCAACGGTGATTGCCGCATCAACACCTTCGATGCTCTGGGTATCGTGGAGAAGTTTGTGGATGGCAGCGACTTGGGTGTTGTTACCAAGGCCGCAACCATTACTACCAATCCCTAAAAACTTATGGGCGGGGTTTATCCCCGCCCACTTTGAGGAGTGTTTCTATGAAAAAGTTTCTTAAAAAAAGATGGCCATGGATTGTGGCAGCTGTGTTCTTGATCGCAGCAATTGTCTTGCTGTTGGTGCGGTGTGGCGTTGAGCCTGTCGTAAGTGAACCTACCTTGACCGTGGAAACACCTCAAAAACTCTCCGCAAACCAAACAGATGAATTCACTTTGGATGTGACAATTTCTTCTTTAGGAGATGCTCGTTATCCCGCTATGAGTATGAGCATCGCCTTTGATTCTTCCAGACTGGAATTTCTGGGCGTGGACGAAGGCAATATTTTTATTTTGAGTGACGAAAACAGTACCGGTCAGCAGCTTCCCGATTGGAGCTGCAATGTACAAAGCAGCAATGATACCGGTCTTATTAACATTATGTATTTGGATATGACCGGTGGCAGAAACGCTTTTACAAAGGAATTATTGGCAGAGGACTACAATGTGGTGCTTCGGCTAAAATTCCGTCTTCGGGGCAGTGTAAGACCCGGCGATGTTCTTGATTTGATCGTGGAGGATGCGGTGTTTGCCGCATCCGACGAAGCGCAAAGTCTTGCTATGACCACGGACACCCTGAAGGTCAAAAACGGCAGACTTGTGATTGGAGACTAACTATGAAACGACTACTCAGCCTATTACTGGCTTTTATCATAATGCTTTCCCTTTGCGCCTGCCAGGGCAACTTCGGCAGTGTGAATCTGAACGATTCTATTGAAATTCCCGAGGATGGTGTGATTAATGAAAGCATCATTAAGCGAATCAAAAACGAAAATGCTATCGGTGTTTTTACTGGAGAATCCAATGGCTTGCGCTATGAGTGGACGATCTTCGGCAGCGATATTACCGAACCAACTCAGATCAATCTGGGTGTACAGATTAGTAAGACTACCGAAGGCGATATTCAAGTTATTCTTCGTCAAGTAAGAGCTTTTGGTTTTTCTGCTTTGCTGTCCATATATCTGGATGAACAATGGAATGCCCAGAGCGCAACTGCGTATGCAGGCAAGGATGCTTTTGCGTCGGTTTCCGTTACCGGCAGCAAAACAACCATTCTGAATCTTACTTTGGATGGTTCTGTGGATGGTTTTGAGATTCGCCCGGATGCAGCTCCGGAGGACGAAGAGGAAACAACAGGGGCGGAAGAAACACAACCCAATCAGGCACCTACTACTCCCGTTGGCGGACAGGATGATTATCTCTCTAAACCGGAGCAAAATGGCGGTAAGGATAAGTATAATACCGATCCTGTCCCGGAAGGCAAACCCCAGCCGGTAGAGCCGGAGGATCAGGATGTAGATAAAGAAAAGACTTACACCTGTACTTTCTCTATCGAGTGCTCCACTATTCTGAATAACTTAGGAATGCTTGATCCGGATAAGCTGGAAATGGTGCCCTCCGGCGGTGTTATTCTTAAAAAGACCACGGTAACTTTCTATGAAGGAGAATCCGTATTTGATGTTCTCCAGCGACTCTGTAAGGAAAAGGGAATCCACTTGGAATCCTCTTGGACGCCCATCTACAACAGTGCCTACATTGAGGGTATTCACAATCTGTATGAATTTGATTGCGGTGAATTGTCCGGCTGGATGTACCGGGTCAACGGTTGGTATCCCAACTACGGCAGCTCCCGGTATCAGCTGAAAGATGGCGACACCGTGGAATGGCGGTTTACCTGCGATTTGGGCAACGATATTGGCGGCGGTTATGCTGTCGGAGGATAAGATGCAAGATCGATTTGCTAAATATCACCCATTGGTGAATTTCTTCTATTTCACCCTGGTGATCAGTTTTTCCATGGCACTGAATCATCCTTTGGCACAAGGAATTTCTCTCGTGTGTGCGATCATTTATGCGGTGCAGGCAGAGGGGAAGAAGGCAGTGCTGTTTACGCTCAAATGGTGTCTGCCTATTATGCTGCTGACGGCATTTATGAACCCTGCTTTCAGCCACGAGGGTATAACCATTCTGCTGTATTTTCCCACGGGAAATCCGCTGACATTGGAGAGCATCCTTTACGGTCTGTCCGCAGGAGCGATGCTGGCAACGGTGATGCTGTGGTTTCTGAACTTCAACCGGGTCATTACCTCCGACAAGTTCATCTATCTGTTCGGTCGCATTATCCCGGCAATGTCACTGGTACTGAGTATGACCCTGCGGTTTATCCCCAAGTTTAAGGCACAGATGGATGCAGTAGTGGACGCGCAGAAAAGCATCGGCAGAGATATTTCGGAAGGCAGTCTTTGGCATCGCACCAAAATCGCCATTACAGTGCTGTCCATTATGGTCACCTGGGCACTGGAAAATGCCATTGAAACTGCCGACAGTATGAAAAGCCGTGGCTATGGCCTAAAGGGGCGTACCGCCTTTTCTATCTACCGCTTTGATGATCGGGATAAGATGGCGCTGCTTTACTTGGGTTTCTGCGGTTTCTACCTGCTTTCGGGCGTGATCGTTTCTGCCTTTGGATTCCGGTATTTCCCCAGCATCCGCTATATCGGTCTGAATGCCATAACCCTTTCTTTTCAGTTTGTTTATTTGATTTTGTGTTTGATGCCCGTGGTGCTGAACTACTTAGAGGAGAAAAAATGGAAAGCTATTCATTCAAAAATGTAGATTTTACATACCCGGAGGGCGAGAAAAAAGCCCTTCGCGAAATCTGCTTTACCGTTAAGCAAGGTGAGTTCGTGATTCTCTGTGGCCCATCCGGCTGTGGAAAATCCACCCTTTTGCGGCACTTAAAATCCTGTCTGACACCCCACGGCCTGTTCTCCGGTGAAATCCGCTACCAGGGAACACTGCTGTCCGAACTGTCACAAAGAGAGCAGGCGCAGCAGA
>JAZNQK010000076.1:0-9671 GCA_045590135.1 Faecousia sp. | reverse complement strand
ACGGTGCGGGGTTGCGACGCAGCCGTTCCCTCTTTTTTATTAAAGGTCTTCCAAATATTCCACGCCGGGGATATCCCGGATATCGTCGCAGATGTCATGGTGATTCTTCCGTTTTTGCAGCTTCACCGTGGCAATATACGCCCGGTTTCCGGTGTCGCTGCTGCTTTCCCGGATCACATCCCGAACATCCATACCCTTTTCCTGGGCAAGCCGCAAGAAATCTCCCAATGTGGTTTCCCGGTTTAATTCGAAATACACGCCTACAGATTTTGTTTTCCGGTGCATACGGTTATCCAGGCCCTGCAGCAGCGTCATAACAAAGAATACTGCCAGCGCACCGGCAATCGCTGCTTCATAAAAGCCGATGCCCAACGCAAGACCCACACCGGCGCTTGCCCAAAGACCTGCCGCTGTGGTAAGGCCCTTGATCTGACTGCGGCGGGTCACAACGATAGTACCGGCGCCCAAAAAGCCGATACCGCTGACCACCTGCGCGCCCATACGCACCGGATCGCCGGTGCCGTACACCTGAAAGATATACTGATTGGTGAGCATCACAAGACAGGCGCCCAGGCACACTGTCATATATGTACGCATACCGGCTGCCCGGTTTTTCATACCGCGCTCCAGGCCGATCAGACCGCCAATGATCACCGCCGCCACCACTCTAAGTGCCACGGCAAGATAGGTTACCTCCCGTATTTCCATCTCAAAACCTCCCGTAAATGATTTGTTATTATACTATTTTCCCGGGACAAAGTAAATGCAAAAATCGTCCGACTTTTATCAGATATTTTCACTGCCCGTCAGCAGTTGAATGGCACACCTGGCATACTCCGGCAAGTACTGTCCTCTGCGGGTAACCACAGCCGGCTGACGAATATAGGTGCAATTTCTTATGGTATAAAGCTCCAGATTGCTGTTGAACTGTTTGCTCTTTATAAATTGAAGCGGTAAAAGTGTTGCACCTACACCAGCCAAAGCCATTGCCCAGGCGGTAGAAATGCCCACGACTTCTGCACCAATATTGGGAGTAAAATCATCCTGTGCACAGAGCTTATCAAACAGCTGGCGCATCTCCTGCTGCTTTCCCACAACAACAAAGGGAAGCTCGCCGCAAGCTTTGATCCCCAGCTGCCCATCTTCAGAAGCAGTGCTTATGTGCTGCGTCATCTCCTTCGGCACTGCCAGAACAAGCTGATCCGCCTCCATAGGGTAGACCTCTAAAACCGATTCATCCACCGGTAAATTGACCACCGCCAGATCCACATTGCCTTCCGCTGCACTTTTTCGCAGCTGCTCGCTGCCCATTTCCTTGAGTGTGACCTTCACTCCGGGGTAGCGCTGTCTGAGCTGCTTGACTACATCCGGCAAAATGTATAAGCTGCGAAACGGTGTTACACCGATCACCAGCTCCCCCCGTTCACTGCTGCGAAACTGCTCCATAGACCGTAGCAGCTGTTGCTCACTGTACACCAGCTTTTGTGCCTCCTGCATAAAATGCGCACCTGCGCCGGTCAGCCTTAACGGATTGTGGTTACGGTCAAAAAGCTTGACCCCCAGTTCTTTTTCCAAATGCTGTATCTGCTTGCTAAGCGCAGGCTGGGTGATCCCCAGCTGATCTGCTACCTGAGAAAAATTTAATGTCTCCGACAGCGCCAGAGCATATTGGATCTGCTTTGTATTCATAGACAAAACCAACCTTTACACTATACATTGCTGCATCTTTTTATTTAGGATACACCTTTATTCAAAAAAAAGCAACATATTGTTATAAATAAGTTATAATTTCTATTGACAAACCGGAATAACCTCGTTACAATATTCCTTGATAGGAATAATTTCCATAACCAAAACATCAAAAGGAGCTGTTTGCCATGGAATCCCTGCTGTACTTAGGTATCATGCTTGTGGTTATCTGCATATGGTTTTTGGCCTTCAAGCGTCCCGTTTACGAAGCTGTTTTGCTGGCCTTTATCATTTTGCTGTTTGTCACAGGCACCTGGAGCAATGTTCTTGTTTACATCAATGAGGGCTTGTCCACCTCACTGCTGTACTCAATGGTGGCGTTCGTTGCTATGTCCATCCTGCTGACAAAGACAAAGATCGTGGATAGCTGTATCACGGTCATTCTTTCCCTGATCGGTCGTGTCAGCGGCGGCGCAGGCTACACAGCTGTTATCGCCAGCGCATTTATGGGTGCGCTGTCCGGCTCCGGCCCGGGCAATGTTATGGCCACCGGTTCTCTGACTATTCCCGCTATGAAGCGCACCGGCTTCCCCGCCCATCTGGCTGCCAACATTGAAAGTAATGCCAGCTACCTGGGCAATATGATCCCTCCCTCCTCCAACATCGTGGCTGCTATGGCTGCATTCACCACCTTTGCCGCCGGCGCAGGTATTGCAGATGTATCTCAGGGCCAGTTTTGGATCGTTTTGTGGGGTATTGCCATTTGGTTTGTCGCCCAGCGGCTGTTTATGGTATGGGCATTCTGCAAATACTATAAGGTAAAGCCTATGAGCAAAGACGAGCTTCCCAGCCTGCGCCAGACCCTGAAGACCAGCTGGCAGGCCATGCTGCTGCCGGTGATCATCCTGCTCCCCTTCATCCTGGATGCTGCATTTGCGGATAACTTCTTTGTGGCGCGACTGGGCAAGGACGGTGCCAAGTATCTGTCCAAGTCCGTTCTGCTGTTTGTAGCAGGCATCTCTACCATCTATGCCTGTCTGATCGTAAAGGACAAGTCCACCATCACCCCCAGTAAGATCGCCAAGATGTTCGCGGGCGGTGTGAAATCCATCTCCCCTGCTATCGGCGTGTGTGTATTCGGCTATATGATCGGCGCTATGTTCGAGGATCTGGGTGTTGCAGAGTCTTTAGGCGCGCTGATGGCTACCTGGAACTTCAATAAGCTTGGAATGGTTTTGGCAATTTGCGCCATCACCTGCGTGATGGGCATGGTGGTTCCCGGCTCCTCTCAGGTGGTTATTTTTGGACCTGTGTTTATTACCCTGCTGTCCAATGTGGGTGTGAATCCCCTGCTGGCAGCCGCTATGCTGCCCTGTATTTGCGGTGTTATGTGCGGCATCACCCCGCCTCTGGGTCTGGGTATGTACGCAGGTATGACCATCGCTGAGTCCGATTTCAGCAAGACCTTTAAGAATAACCTCTGGTGGGTAGCTGCACAGTTCATTCTGCAGGTTGCAGTTCTTATGGGCTGGCTGCCGATCCTGGGTCTGTAAGGGAGGAAATACTATGAAAGAATTTTGCAAAAAGCTTTCCAATGTACTCAAGACCATTTTTGGCTACGGTATTATGATCTGCCTGTTTGCCGGCGGTCTAACCTTCTTTGGCTATGTTGCTGCTTTGATCATCGGCGGTGATGTAGCTGCTGCCATCTGCACTGTGATCTACAAGAACATCATTCCGGTCATCATTTATGCTGCTGTCATTATGGTGTTGCTTGGCTTAGTCGCTATGTATCTTGCTGGTGAAAAGGCTCTGACTCCCGAAAAGAAACACACAAAGAAACACGAAGGCGAAACATAATTACAAAAGCACCTGCTTTAAGCAGGTGCTTTTCCATTTTTTTCGTTTTTTTCCGAAAAGAAACAGGTGTTTTGTTCTTAGAATGGGTAAAAATAGCCTTGCGGAAAGAAAAGTGCTTTCTTGGGAAAGCGCCGGACTTTCCAAGAAAGCAAAAGGAGAGAAATGAAATGAAGAACAATCAGATCAATGTTCCCCAGGCAAAGCAGGCTATGGAGCAGTTCAAGATGCAGGCTGCACAGGAAGTTGGCGTTAACCTGCAGAACGGCTACAACGGTCACCTGACTTCCCGTGAGGCCGGCTCCGTAGGCGGCCAGATGGTCAAGAAGATGATCGAGGCTTACGAGCAGGGCATGCAGTAAGTCTGACCGGGGTACGCCCCGGTACATAGCAGCGAGCGTCAGATTTCCGTTTATAAGGCAGATAAATCTTTGTTGTCATTGCGAGGAGCGCCTATGGCGCGCCGTGGCAATCCCCCGGTTAAAGTGCATTATTTAGGAGATTGCCACACCAGTTTGCGAACTGGTTCGCAATGACAGGTTAACGAACTGCCCAAGAAGCCGGAATTTTGCTTTCTCGGCAAATAAATGCCGGGACTTCCAGATTTGGAAGTCCCGGTTGTTTTATTTGCGATTACTTGCCGCAGAAGTCCTTTGCCACTTCCACGATATGCTCTGCTGTCAGGCCGAACTGCTTCAGCAGTGCCACAGCGGGGCCGGAGTGACCGAATTCATCATTCACACCAATGCGGCGCACAGGAGTGGGGCACTTCTCAGACAGCACTGCACAAACAGCCTCGCCCAGACCGCCAATGACGGAGTGCTCCTCGCAGGTGATGACCTTGCCGCACTTCTTGGCAGCCTCAATCACCAGCTCCTCATCCAAAGGCTTGATGGTTGCCATATTGATGATCATAGCATTGACGCCCTCAGCAGCCAGCATTTCACCTGCCTGGATGGCTTCGTAGGTGAGAAGGCCGTTGGCGATGATGGCAACATCCGTGCCGTCCTTCAAAATCTCGCCCTTGCCGATCTGGAAGTTGTAGCTTTCGTCGTGGAATACGGGAATTGCCAGTCTGCCGAAACGCAGATACACAGGACCGTCCATCTCGTAAGCAGCCTTGACAGCAGCTCTTGCCTCTACATCGTCTGCAGGGCAGATAATGGTCATACCGGGGATGGAACGCATCAGGGCAAAGTCCTCACAGCACTGATGGCTTGCGCCGTCTTCGCCTACGGAAATACCGCCGTGGGTGCCGCCGATCTTCACATTCAGGTGGGGATAACCGATGGAGTTACGCACCTGCTCGAAGGCACGGCCAGCTGCAAACATTGCAAAGCTGGATGCAAAGGGAACAAGTCCCATGGTGGACATACCGGCTGCGATACACATCATATTTGCCTCGGCGATGCCGCAGTCAAAATGACGCTCGGGGAATGCTTTCTTGAAAACACCGGTCTTGGTAGCGCCTGCCAGGTCAGCATCCAGAACTACCAGATTGTCATACTTCTGGCCCAGCTCTACCAGAGCGGCGCCATAGCTGTCACGGGTCGCGACTTTCTTTACATCTGCCATAATTACATCGCCTCCAATTCTGCCAACTTTGCATTCAACTCGTTCATTGCCTGCTCGTACTCAGCATCGTTGGGCGCCTTGCCGTGCCAGCCGGCATCGTTTTCCATATAGGAAACATCCTTGCCCTTGGTGGTAGTCATCACGATGGCAGTGGGCATACCCTTCGTCTGCTTTGCCTCGTTAAAGGCTGCCTCGATGGCATCGAAATCGTGACCGTCAATGGCGATGACATGGAAACCGAAGGCCTCCAGCTTGCCAACGATGGGATACGGACTCATAACATCCTTCACATTGCCGTCGATCTGCAGGCCGTTGTTATCCACAACGATGCACAGATTGTCCAGCTTATAGTGGGCAGCAGCCATACAAGCCTCCCAGACCTGACCCTCCTGGATCTCGCCGTCACCCAGCAGAGAGTAAACGCGGTTTGCCTTGCCGGTGTGCTTGGCAGCCAGCGCCATACCCACAGCAACAGAGATGCCCTGGCCCAAAGAGCCGGTGGACATATCCACGCCGGGCACCATATTCATATTGGGGTGGCCCTGCAGGTAGCTGTCAATGTGACGCAAAGTGGGCAGGTCCTCCACAGGGAAGAACCCACGCTCTGCCAAAGCGGAGTACAGACCGGGTGCAGTGTGGCCCTTACTCAGCACAAAACGGTCCCGATCTGCCCACTTGGGGTTCTTGGGATCAATGTTCATCTCCTTAAAATAGAGGTAAGTAAACACCTCTGCTGCAGACAGGCTGCCGCCGGGGTGACCCGCCTTGGCACCGTGGGTAGATTCGATGATACCCATACGGACCTTACAGGCAGTGATCTGCAATTGCTTTTTTTCCGCAAAAGTCATTTGTTTGCCTCCTTGTTATTTCTGCCGGCTTATGCCGGTCTTTGTTTATCGATAATATAGTATCATTAAAAAAGGAAAGTTGCAAGATGTTTCCAAGAATTCTATGGGGTTATGTAAAATTTGGCACGCTCTGTCAGCCAAAGTCAGCCAGAAGCGCACGCTTTGAAACCATGCGGCTGTATTCGGAAGGGGTATAGCCCGTCTTTGCCTTGAACACCTTTGAAAAATAGTTCGGACTGTTAAAACCCAACTCCTGGGATATTTGGGTGAAATTCTTCGGCGTTGAACAAATCAGGGATTTTGCTTCCTCGATTTTAAGATCCGTATAGTATTCCATAATCGTCTGATTGGTGTTCTTCTTAAAATATTTCATCAGCGTGGTTTCGCTTGTTCCAAAATAGGTGCACAATTCGCTGATGGACAGGTTGTCAAAAAGGTGCCGCTGCAGATACTCCTTTATCTGGCAAACAAAGATCGTCTCGTCCAAAAACTTGTTGCTCTTCTGGGATTCATCAAGCACTGTGCTCACGCCGGTAAGCCGGCAATAGACCATCGACAAAAATCGTTCCAATGACGTACCGATAAAGTCCAAAACGGCCGGCGGTGTGGCAGGATCTGCCTCCATTCCCAGCAGATTTTCCTTATGTATCGTAGTTTTGCAGATCCGCGTTGTGGTCTGGATCAGATCCAATAAAGAAGTATGTTCCTGTCCATATAAAGCAAACGGCTCCTTCGGAAATATTTCCAGCGCCGGAGATTCACACAAAAAACTGATCAGCGCAAAAGAAGGGGTTTGCGTGGTGAATTTCACACGGGATTTTTGCTGTGGCGGACGGTAAACCATCATCCCGGGCATAAAAGGCACCTGTCCACTCTCTGTTTCGTAGGTTCCCACACTGTCAATATTAAACAGTATCTGTCCAAAGGGATACTCCTCCCACAAAAAATTTGCAGGATAGGGATAAGCCTTCCAGCAGTATGCGGAAATAATTGCAGGTACATAGAAGGTTTTCTCAAGCGATATATAATGATAATCTGACAAATTCGTTTTTTTCACAAAACAGCACCTACCAGCCGCGTGATATTTTACCTATAAAAAACGGTTTATTGCATAGATTTTGCGCAGAAATACGCTATTATTATTTTACAGGCAGTATATACCTGTGTCAATTAAAATATAATAAAGGAGCATTTTTATGAAGAAAATCCGTTTAGGTATGGTCGGTTGCGGCGCAATGTCAACAAATCACCAGGCTGACTTCAGCTGGATTGATCAGGTTGCAGAATACACCTGCACCTGCGATCTTGTGGAGGAAAATGCCAAGAAGGCTGCCGAAATTTTAGGCGCGCCCCTGTATTTTAAGTATTATCAGGATATGGTGGACCATGTAGACGCAGTCTTGCTGGTGCTTCCGCACGAGCTGCATTGCGAAGTAAGCTGCTTCTTTATGCGAGCCGGAAAGCACGTTTTGGTGGAGAAACCTATGGCCGTCAGCGAAGCAGAGTGCATCAAGATGATTGATTGCGCTGAGGAGAATAATGTAAAACTGATGACTGCCTATCCCCTGCGTTACTGGCCGGAGATCATTAAGCTGAAAGAGCTGGTTGACAGCAAAGAGTACGGCGATGCATTCCATATGTCTATTTGGACTGAGCAGTACACCCATCGGGAAAATGCTGACACCTGGTATCACTCAATCCGGGGTTTAGGCGGCGGACAGCTGTTCAGTCACGGCTGCCATTATATCGACCTTATGCTCTGGTTCCTGGGCAAACCTGTACAAGGTATGCATCTGGGTACAAATTTCGGCACTCCCTGGATGGAACGGGAAGGCACCAGCGATGTGGCTATCAAGTTTGAAAGCGGTGCGGTCGGTTACCATATGGGCACCTGGGGCGCACGAGGCACCCAGCACGATTATTGCATCCAAATCCACTGCACAAAGGGTATGCTGGAGTGGAGCCGTCCAAAGGGCACCATCACCTTCTATAAAAATACCAAATCCGATGTGGCAGATATCGCCGATGAAACCAATACAGAAATTCTCTTCGAAAGCAAGGTTACCAGCAAGAAAACAGAGCTGGAGCTGACCCATTTCCTGGAGTGCATTCTGAATGATAAGAAACCTCTGACCGATCCGGTCAGCAGTCTGCAGGGCCTGCGTGTTATTTGGAAACTGTACGAATCCGAGGAAAAAGGTGTTGTTGCCGATCTGCGGGGTCTGGGTTTTGACGAGCCTTACAGAACCGGAAAAGAATACAAATACTGGTTGTAATTTCAGGAGGAATGTATTATGGCCGGTCTGCCGATCCCGGAGCCGAGTCAAAGAATCTTAGCTTATGAACAGCTGGGTATGGGTCTTTATGTGCACTGGGGGCTCTTCTCTCAACTCGAAAGAGGCGAATGGGCCTATGAGCGATCCCACGTAGCCGGAAAAACAACACCGGAAGCATATAAGAAATTGAAAGATACCTTTACCGCGGAAGATTTCGATGCAAATGCTCTGGCAAAATTTGCAAAAGATAACGGTTTTACTTATATTACAATGACCACAAAACATCATGAAGGCTTTGCCTTATATGATACTTGCGGTATTAACAACGACACAGATTTTGATGCTGTTCATTCCCCTGCCAAGCGGGATCTGATCCGGGAATTTGTAGATGCTTGCTGGGCAAACGGTGTTCGCCCCCATTTCTATTTCCCCACATACGAATGGTTCCGGGATGCAGATATGGACGCAAACTGGCAGGGGCATCTGGACTACATCAAGGCAAATGTGGGGCTGTTATGTAAAAACTACGGAAAAATCGGCGGTTTTATGTTCGATGGCAACTGGTCCAGACCAAACGCTGACTGGCAGTTAGATGCACTGTATGATATGATCCATACCCTTCAGCCGGATGCCATTATCATTAACAATACCGGTATGAGTGCCCGTGGACAAATCAGCAGTATGGGAATCGATGCGGTGACCTATGAGGATGCACCGGCCGCACCGATGCTGCGCGCCGGTATGCCCAAATATTTTTCCGGTGAGATGCACATCACCGTTAATGACCACTGGGGCATTGCTGCCAATGACATCAACTACAAATCTCCGATCAAACTCATTGAGGATATTTGCAACTGCCGTAAAAACGGCGCAAATATTCTGATCAACATCGGCCTGGAACCCCAAGGCGGCATTGTCCCCTTTCAAAGAGAGCTGCTCAAGTTAGTAGGCTTATGGATGCGCTATTTTGGCGAAGCCATTTACAACGGCAGACCTTATACCTGCTTCAGCGATTCCCGGGGATTCATTATGAAGAGTATTCACGGTGACTGCCTGTATATCGTTTGCTTTGACTTTGGCACGTTGGGAAGCACCAATGTTTTCTCCGGTACCAAGCGGGTCGGCTGGCACACCTTCCGCAGAGTCCGCGACAAGGTAAAACATGTAATCTGGATGGACAACGAAGAAGAATTGGAATACGACTGGAATCCGGAAACCTTCTGTGTGAACCTGACCGGTCAGTCCTACGGTACATCCTTCGGCGTCCGCATTGCTAAAGTAGAACTGGAAAAATAAACACAAAAGGCCGCCCGGCATCGGGCGGCCTTATTCTGGAGCAGGGTACGGGAGTCGTTTGCATTTTTCACAATGTGAAAAATAATTGTTCGGCTCGCCATAAGCTCGCCGGCAACGCTCATCCGCGTTG
>JAZNQK010000075.1:0-10757 GCA_045590135.1 Faecousia sp. | reverse complement strand
AAGGCTCCCTTGTGCAAAGGGAGCTGTCAGCCGAACGGCTGACTGAGGGATTGTCACTATGAGAGCAACCCCTCCGAGCAAAATCAAAGATTTTGCCCACCTCCCCTTACACAGGGGAGGCTTTCCGCTGCGGCGGGACTGAGTAAAGCTAAAGCTTTTTGGAACCACCGGCAATTTCAGTTTGACGGCGAGCCGCCGCTCCCAATTCGCACATACTTGCGCAGTAATCGTTACGCATCCGGATTGCGCCCGGTAACGATTTCGCGGATGTCAAAATTCAGTTTGATGAGCGGTTTAACCCCCGTTGTCATTGCGAAACCAGTCCGCAGACTGGTTGTGGCAATCTAAGGTGTGCAGTTGTTTCTGTAGATTGCCACGCCAGTGTGAGCACTGGCTCGCAATGACAGGTTAGATGTTCCTGTCCCATAAACTGAAATTTGCCGGGCGGCAAAAGAGCGCGTTTGCACAATGCAAACGCACTCTTTGTTATTCTGCTTTGGTTCCCTCGCCGGGCGCTCTGCGCCGGCGGCGATAGTTGTTGCGGCGGCGGTTCTTTTTCGCAGGGTCTGCACCCTCTGCGCGAACGGCATCTTCTGCCGGCTGGGCAGGCTTTTGCTGCTCCTTGCTTTTCTGCGCGTCAGGCCGCGGACCGGGTTTTCCCTTGCGACGGCGATTTCGGTTGCGTCCCGGTCTTGCCTCCTGCTCCGGCGCTTCTTCCGCAGCCACTGCCTCCTCGGCAATGGTCTCGGTGCTGTAACGGAACTTAATGGAGTCCAGCAGCACAGGAGCATCGGCAAAGGACTCTTCTTTTCTGCGCTTGCCCGCACCGGAAATCGGCGCCAGATCCGCCGGGATGGGCGGGTCATTTTTCTTTGCCTTTCCGCTGCGCAGCACAGCCAGCTCGCTGTTTGCCACGGTGACGATCCGCTCCGGCTGCTCTTCCAGTCTTACCTTTACCCGCTGACGCAGCAGATCCAGCTCCACCACGGTGCCTCTGCCCTCAGGGGTATCCACAAAGGATTCTGCCTTGGGACTGGTGCGGATCAGATCCTCATAGGCATCCTGCTCGTATTTCAGACAGCACATCAGTCTGCCGCAGGTACCGGAGATCTTGGTGGGGTTCAGGCTTAAGTTTTGGGTCTTTGCCATTTTAATGGACACCGGCTGGAAATCATCCAAAAAGCTTGCACAGCAAAAGGGTCTGCCGCAGATGCCCAGGCCACCCACCATTTTTGCCTTATCCCGGACACCGATCTGCCGCAGCTCGATACGGGTATGGAAGGAGGATGCCAAATTCTTTACCAGCTCCCGGAAGTCCACCCGCTCATCGGCGGTAAAGAAGAACAATATCTTACTGCCGTCGAAGGAGCACTCCGCGCTCACCAGCTGCATATCCAGCTGATGCTCCCGGATCTTCTCCTGACAGATCTCCATTGCCCGGCGTTCCTTTTCCTGATTCTCCCGGGCGATCTTCTCATCCTGCTGCGTTGCCTTGCGCAGCACCGGGCGCAACGGCGCCACCACTTCCTTTTGAGAAATGTAGTGATTTCCTGCAACACAGGTGCCATATTCCGGGCCGCGGGCAGTGTCGATGATCACATTGTCACCGGCTTTGCAGTCGTGACCCGCTGGGTCAAAATAATATACCTTCTGTCCCGGGCGGAACTGAATATCCGCTACCAGGACGCCCTTTTCCTGATTTTCCATTGTGTACTCCTATCTCAGGGCCCACTCCAGATGGCCGCAAATGGCAGCCACAGACACATTGCCCTGGGTATATTCCATTGCTTTTTGCAGCTCAAGCACGCCTCGCAGCAGCTCCGCTGCGCTGCGCCCGGCCGCGATCTTACGGGCAAGGCTGGATGCGTCCTGTCCGCTGCTGCGGCTGACAAGCGCCTCCTGCAAAAGCTGCTCCCATTGCTCCAGCTCCGGAAGCAATTGATCCCGCTTCCACCGCTCCATGGAGGTGAGCAACCGCAAAAGCTCCAAACTGTTGCGCCCGGCATAGCTTTCCGCGAAAGCCTTTGTCTGGGCACTTTCCTGCTCCTGCGCCTCCAGCAAAGCCTTTGCCTGACCCAGATAACCGCCGCTGCGGCGCACTGCCGCCGTGATGCTTTCGCCGGGCACATTGGGATATTCCTTGCTGAGGGTCTGCTGCAGCAGGTTGTCTGACAAAGGCTGCAAGGCAAGCTCTGTTGCCCGGGAGCGAATGGTGGTGAGGATCTTCTCCGGGTTGTCCGTCAGCATAATAAACATCGCATAAGCCGGCGGCTCTTCCAAAATTTTCAGCAGAGCATTATAGCCCTCCACCCGGAGATCCTGGGGTAAAATACAAACCTTTTTGTCCGCCTCATTGGGTCTGACAAAGATATCCGCGCGCATTTCGCGAACCAGCTTTACCGGCACTTCCTTATGCTCCGGATCTGTAAGGGTAAAAATATCCGGATGGGAATCTGACATAGCCTTTCGGCAGGCATTGCAGCGCAAGCAGGGCTTCTGCTCTTCCCGGCACACCGCCGCTGCGCTCAGCAGCCGGGCAAGGGTGCGCTTACCGGAGCCGGCAGGCCCGGATATGAGATAAAAGTGGGAAAACCGCCCCTTTTGCGATGCCGCGCGCAGATTTTCCTTGAGTCGGTCGTTTCCCAGCAGCATTTCAAAGCCCATTTCTGCCTCCAAAGGTTTTCTGACGATATATTATAACACAAAAAAGCCAACTTTTCAAGCAACCGATACGGTTTAACCCCACAATGCCGACAGCATGGGAATGACCTGCTTTTTACGGCTCATCACCTTCGGCAGGAACACCGTATTATCCTTAGGCTGCACGCTGAATGCCTGCTGAATGGTCTCGTCGCTGCCGATATAGATCAGCTGCGTGCCTTCCAGCAGCACATCGGTAAGCATCAAAATCATCATGGAAAGGCCCTTTTCCTTTGCCTTTTTCTCCATCAGCGTCAGGAACTCGTCTTTGCGCTGGAGCATCTGAGGCGAATCCACGCAGGTGATCTGGGATACGCCGAAATCGTGACCTGCAATGTGGAAATCCTTGTAGTCGGTAAACAGCAGATCCTCTGCGGTGCGGTTACCGGCAGATGCAGAGAAGATCTCCTTTCCCAATTCTTCCAGCGAAATATTGGCGATCCGCGCCATCCGCTCCGCCGTCCGAATGTCCCGGTCGGTGCAGGTAGGGGACTTGAACATAACGGTATCCGAAAGGATCGCCGCCGCCATCATACCTGCCATTTTCTCTGAGGGCATTAACCCCCGATCCTGGAACATACCGGCAATGATGGTATTGGTAGAGCCTACCGGCTCATTGCGCACATAAATGGGGTTTGCGGTCTGAATATCCGCAAGGCGGTGATGGTCGATGATCTCCAAGATCTCTGCCTCCTCCAGTCCGGGTACGGACTGAGACGCCTCGTTGTGATCCACCAAAACCACCCGCTTCCGGCGGGGGCGCAGCAAATGATACCGGGTCAGCACGCCGACCACTTTATCCTCGCTGTCTAAAATCGGATAGCAGGGATCCCGGTGCTTCAGCACCTGCTCCCGAACCTCATCCAGCCGATCCTCCAAATGGAAGCACACCAGCTCAGTGGTGCGGCAGATCCTGCCCACCGGGGTAGACTGGAAGATCAGCCGCGCCGCCCGGTATGCATCAAAGGGGGTGGCAATAATGCAGGTCTTGGTGGGAAGGGCGCGCAGTTCTTCAGAAAGCTCTGCCTGACACAGCACCAAACAGTTTACATTCATCTCCAGGGCTCTGCGGATCATATCCGGCTGGTGGCCACACAAAACGATACTCTCTTTTTTCTGAAACAGGAGATTTTCCCGTTCCTGCGGCAGGGCGATGGTGACCTCGCCGGAAACGGTGTCGGTGCTTTCACCTGCTGCGTTGAGGATCTTGCCCTCCAGCACGGAAAGCACATTGAAAAGGGGCACTTCGTCCAACACTCCCACTGTGACCAGCGCCATATTATAGCTTGCCACATCCTCCCGGGACAGCATACCGTACAGACTTCCGTCCTCCTTGCTCACCGGTACGGCGCGGATATTCTGCTGCTGCAGCAGCTTCCAGGCTCTGCCCTCGGTGACCGCAGCGCTGAGCACCGGCGGAGTGTCAAATTCCAGGTCCTTGACCTGGGTATGCATACTGGTGATCCGTTTCGGCGGCTCAAAGCCAAAACGGTCCAACACGATCTGTGTTTCATCGGAAACATGACCCAGGCAGGCTGCCTCATATTCCCGGTCGCCCAAAGCATTGCGCAGCGCCGCATAGGCCATTGCCGCAACGATGGAGTCCGTATCCGGATTTCGATGTCCGGTCACATAAATGGGATCCATAAGCATTCCTCCAAGCAAACAATTTTCATACAAGTAAAAATATGCGTCATTTTGAGCGAGCCTTGGCGAGTCGAAAAATCTACGCACCGAGTGGCTGCTAAGCAGAAAGCAACTGCGTAGATCCTTCGACTCCCCTTCGACTACGCGCAGGGTCGCTCAGGATGGCGCGTTCTTTCATTTTCTGCTACTATTGTCAATTATTCTACAGATATTTCTCCGGCAAGGCTCCGGGCAAACAATGCCTTGATTTCCTCCGGGTTCATACCTTGACCCAACGCCCACATCAGCTTGGTCATTGCCGCCTCCGAGGTCATATCCCGACCCTGGATCACGCCCATATCCAAAAGCTGATTGCCTACCTGATAGACCCGCAGGTCAGAGCTGTCGTACAGGCATTGGGTGGTGATCACCACGCTGATGCCCTTCTTCACCGCCCGGTGGATACCCTGCTGACCCTGGTGCAGCACATTGACGCCGCCCAGGCCAAAGGCCTCGATCACCACGCCCTTATAGCCCATATCCGCCAGCATATCAAAGATCTCCGGTTTCAGCGGCGGTGTCAGCTTCAGCAAAAACACATTCTCGCCGAGCGCATCCATCAGCTGCGGCTGACCGCTTCTTTTAGGCAGGACCCGGTCATCGGTAACCAGACCCCGGTTGGTGACTGCGGCAGCGTAACGGGCATTGACGCTTTCAAAGGCAGAAAAACCGGATGCCCGGACCTTCACCGCCCGGCAGCCTAACATCACCTTCCGGTCAAATGCCACGAACACACCGGCGCAGCCGGAGGCCGCCATAGCAAAGGCGGTGCGCAAATTGTCAGGTCCGTCGGAAAGTATATCCGTCAAAGGCAGCTGGGAGCCGGTAAACACCACCGGCACATCAATATTTGGCAGCATAAAGGTCACAGCAGACGCGGTATACGCCATGGTATCCGTGCCGTGAGAGACTACCACGCCGTCAAACTCCTTGCGCAGCGTAAAAATATGCCGGGCAATGCTGCGCCATTCCTGGGGGCGGATGTTGCTGGAGTCCAGGCACATCACATCCTTCACGGAAATATCATAATGGGCAGACAATTGCCGGATCTGCTGCTCCATCGCCCGGGAGCTGTGGGGCTCTAAGCCCTCCTCGCCGATACGGCAGGCTATGGTGCCGCCGGTGGTCAGCAGCAGGATTCTCTTTTTATGTTCCATAAACCCTCCGACAAACCGGATTATTGTGAAATACTTTTTCACATACCTCTTCATTATCTATTATATCCGCAGAAAAAGGAAATAGCAAGGCTTTTCCCGCCTGTTCCGGCAATTTCGTTTCCGGTACGCGCAGCGGCCATAAAAAGCAGTTTTTAGTTGAAATTCCGGGACTTTTGCTGTATAGTGTGTATTAGGTATGTCTTAAAACACACAAGGAGAGATGTATATTATGAAAGCTGTTATCTTTAATTCCGGACTTGGCTACCGTATGGGTGATTTTACGAAAAGCCACCACAAGTCTATGTCTCTGCTGAAAAACGGAGAGACCATCTTCCACCGTCAGCTCCGGCTGCTGTGTGCAGAGGGGATCACCGACTTTGTTGTTACCACCGGACCTTTTGAAGAGCAACTCAAGGCGGAAGCTGCAGATTTCCCCCAGCTGAATGTCATCTTTGTCCGCAATGATATTTACGACAAAACCAACTATATTTACTCTATGTACCTGGCACGGGAGTTTATGGATGACGATCTGGTTTTTCTGCACGGCGATTTGGTGTTTAACCGCAAGCTGGTTCACGATGTGCTGCGCTGCAGCGACAAAAACACCGGCACTGTAAACTTCACAAAAGCCCTGCCGGAAAAGGATTTCAAGGCCCGTGTGCTGGACGGAAAAATTATGGAGGTGTCCATAAAGATCTTCGATGACGACTGCTTCGCCTTCCAGCCCTTCTACAAGATGGACAAGGCAACCGCCTCTGCCTGGGTGGGCAAGGTGGTGGAGTTTATCCACAAGGGTGAGGATAAGTGCTATGCAGAGAACGCTTTGAATGAGATCTTCCCGGCATTGAATGTGCGCGCTTTCTCCTACGAAGATTATTTCATTGATGAGATCGACAATATGGACGACTATGCCCGGGTAACCGCGGAAATCGTGCCCTACGACGAAGCTGACGCAAAAATTTTTGGTTGATCCAGCCTCATTCCTTTCAGAAAGGGTGTCTTTATGATACTATACATTGATCCCGGCACCGGCAGTATGCTTTTTACTGTGCTGCTGGGTCTGGTCGGCGCGCTCATATACTCTGTGCGTATGATCTTCATTAAGCTTCGCTTTGCTCTCAGCGGCGGAAAAGCCTCAGCCGGCACAAAAAAGATCCCCATTGCCATTTTCGCCGATGACAAACGGTACTGGAGCATTTTTGCCCCCATTTGCCGGGAGCTGGACAAGCGGGGCGTGGATGTGGTTTATATGACTGCGTCTGAGGACGACCCGGGCCTTAACAACCCTTACCCTCATGTCAAAGCAGAATTTATCGGTGCCGGCAACAAGGCCTTTTCTAAACTGAATTTTCTGAATGCTACCATTCTTTTCTCCACCACTCCCGGATTGGATGTTTACCAGTGGAAGCGATCCAAGAATGTGGACTGTTATATCCACATCTTCCACACCGCCGGCGAGGTGACCCGCTACCGTATGTTCGGTATCGACTACTATGATGCCCTGATGATCGCAGGTGAGCACCAGGAACGGGATATCCGGGAGCTGGAGCAGCTGCGCGGTCTTCCTGCAAAGGAGCTTGTTTATGTAGGCATTCCCTATATGGACGAGATGGCAGCGCGGCTATCCTCCACAGGTCCTGCTCCGGCGCATCCGCGCACAGTCCTGCTGGCACCCACATGGGGTCCCAGTGCAATTTTTAATGTCCACGGCAGCAGGATCATCGATGTTTTGCTGGAAACCGGCTACCACATCATCATCCGTCCCCACCCCCAATCCTTCTCCTCGGAAAAGGAGCTTTTGGACAGCCTGATGGAAAAATACCCCGAATCCGATCAGCTGGAGTGGAACCGGGATACGGATAATTTTGAGGTGCTGCGCCGCAGCGATATTCTGATCTCGGATTTTTCCGGTGTTGTTTTCGACTTTTCCTTGATCTACGACAAGCCGGTGATCTATACCGACCCCAACTTCAATCTTGCGCCTTATGATGCCTGGTTTTTGGACCACCCCCTTTGGACCCTTTCTGCGCTGCCTCGCATCGGCGAGGAATTGAAGCTGGATAATCTGGATAAGCTCAAGGAATTGATCGACAATTGTCTGGATAACCCCCGGTATGCTGCCGGCAGAAAGGAAGTCCGTCAGGAGACCTGGGTCCACTACGGTGAGGGCGCCGTCCGCGCCGCGGACTATCTGATGGAAAAATATAACGCTCTGACCCAAGCGGAAGGGAGTGAGACAAGTGACGCTGTTTGAAATCATTGGCAGCATCCTGATTGGTCCGCTTAAAACACTGTTTGAAGTGATCTTCTCTGTGGCATACAAGATCATCCAGTACCCGGGCCCGGCCATTATCATTCTGAGTTTGGCTATGAATATTCTGGTCCTGCCGTTATATCGCCGTGCAGATGCCATCCAGATCGAGGCACGGGACACGGAAAACAAGCTGAAAGATGTTGCCTCACACATTAAGAAGACCTTCTCCGGCGATGAGCGGATGATGATCCTGCAGACTTATTATCGCCAAAACAACTATAATCCTCTGTCCGTTCTCAGCGGCTCCATCTCCTTGCTGCTGGAGATCCCGTTCTTTATGGCAGCATATCAGTTCCTTTCCGGTGTGGAGGTCTTTTCCGGCGCCGCCTTCGGTCCTATCCGGGATCTGAGCGCCCCGGACGGTCTGCTGCAGATCGGCAGTCTTACAGTGAATGCGCTGCCCATCATTATGACTTTGGTCAATGTGATCTCCAGCTCTCTGTATCTGAAAGGCTTCCCCCTGAAAACCAAGATCCAGTTGTACGGTATGGCGCTGTTCTTCCTGGTATTTTTGTATAATTCTCCTGCTGCGCTGGTGTTCTACTGGACGCTGAACAATCTTTTCTCTTTGATCAAGACCCTTTTCTACCGGATCAAGCATGCAAAGAAAGTTCTCAATGTGCTTCTTGGCCTTTCCGGCATCGGCTGCATTTATCTGTCAACGACCCTGTACGGATTTTGGAGATGCGCTTTCCTGATCTGCTTGGGAATCGGCTTGCAGCTGGTCTGGCTGCTGCCGCTGCTGAAAAGCAAGCTGCCGGCCAAGGTCAAGCCGCAGGAAGAAAAGCCCAACACCGCCCTGTTTGTGCTTGGCGCTTTGTTCCTGTCTGTCTTGGTGGGTCTGCTGATCCCCAGCACCTTTGTGGCAGCCTCTCCCCTTGAGTACATTTACGCAAACTATTTCTATAACCCGGTTTGGTATGTAATTCAGACCTTGTGCCTGTCGGCAGGTACCTTCCTGATTTGGATGGGTGTGTTCTACTGGCTGGCCAACAATCGGGGAAAGGTGATCTTCTCCCGTTTGGTTTGGGTGCTTTGCGGCGTGATGCTGGTGAACTATATGTTCTTCGGCACACAGCTTGGCATTGTTTCTGCGGATCTGAAATATGCCGACGGCCTTGTTTTCGCCCCCAATGAAGCGCTGATCAATTTGGCCGTGATCCTTGTTCTTGCGGTGGTGCTTTATCTGCTATGCCGGAAATTCGGCAAAAAGCTGGTTTATGTGCTGCTGGTTGGCGTGATCGCTCTGACGAGTATGGGCATCGTGAATATGACAAAGATCTCCGCTTCCGCCCGGGAAGCAAAAATTCAGATCGACGCATCCTCCGCTATGCCGGAATTCTCTTTGAGCAAAAACGGCAAAAATGTGGTGGTCATTATGCTGGATCGGGCCATCGGACCCTATATCCCTTATATTATGGAGGAAAACCCGGCGCTTTTGGAGCAGTTTGACGGCTTTGTCAACTATTCCAACACCATGGGCTACGGTGCTTGTACCAATTTTGCCGCTCCTGCGCTGTATGGCGGTTACGAATATACCCCTGTGAATCTGAACCTGCGCGACGATATGCTCCTTGTGGATAAACACAACGAGTCCCTGAAGGTGCTGCCGGCTCTGTTTTTACAGAACGACTATGATGTGACCGTTATCGACCCCTCCTATGCCGGTTATTCCTGGATCCCCAATCTGGGCATTTACAGCGATCTGCCGGAAGTCCACGCCTATCTTGCCGAGGGAAAATTCAACAGCGTGGGCGATTCTATGGACGCCGTATCTGCACGGCAGCGCAACTTCTTTTTCTTCAGTCTGATGAAAGCCTTGCCGGTGGCACTGCAGGATGCGGTTTATGACGACGGTCAGTACCGGGCCCTGCCGGTTATCCGCACCACGCTGGACACCAGTGCCGTTCCTTCCGGCTTTATGAACGCCTACAGCGTTATGCAAAATATGTCCACCATGACCAATATTTCCGGTGGCCGGGACAATAACTTTATGGTTATGCGTTCCAATGTGACCCACGAAGCCATCGAATTGCAGGAGCCGTTCTTTGTGCCCTCCTCCACGGTGGACAACAGCCTGTATTACGGAGCTGATGGCAGAACCATCTTTGACGGCAGCAACACGAAGGTGCTCACCACCCCCAACGCCATTTCCCATTACCATGTGAATATGGCAGGTCTGATGCAGTTGGGCAACTGGTTTGATTTTCTCCGGGAAAACGGTGTTTATGACAACACCCGTATTATTCTGGTTTCTGACCACGGCTGGAATATCGGCGTCTTTGACCAGGATCAGGACCTGTACACTACAGAGCATTACCGTCCGCTGCTAATGGTAAAAGATTTTGGTGCAGAAGGATTTACCTATTCCACAGAGTTTATGACCAATGCTGATGTTCCCACCCTGGCGGTGGATGGATTGGTTGAAGATCCTGTGAATCCCTATACCGGAAAGCCCATAAACAGCGATGCCAAAGCAGGTCCCCAATGGGCATTCATTTCCAATATATTCCAGGTGGATATTAACAACGGACATCAATTCCTGCCCGGACATTGGGTGTCCGTTTCCGAAGATGTCTCACAAAAGAGCAATTGGGAGTACTATTTAGAGGACGCAGTCCTGCCTCCTGATGTGCAGTAATAAAATATACAGTGTTAAAGCCACCGGCAATGCCGGTGTCTTTTTCCTTAAGCGATGCTCCTGGAGAGGGCATTGCGCCCGGTATCGTTATTGCACCTGTCAAATTTCAGTTTGTCGGGCAGATGTATCTGCTCGACAAACTGAAATAATGTAGAATGGAGAATGAAGAATGTAGAATTATTGTGTTGCCTACGGCAACTATTTAAATTATTTCCGGAGGAAATACCTTAATTCTCAATTCTCCATTCTCAATTCTCAA
>JAZNQK010000074.1:0-5594 GCA_045590135.1 Faecousia sp. | reverse complement strand
GGACGGTAAGCTCAAAGAGCAGGGCAAGGAAGGCCTTAATCCCCGCCTGTTCCGGCAGAAGGCAATCTCTTTCGTCGGCATCGGCGGCTCTGACTGGGCGCTTCGCACGGAGACTGACCACGCCATGTTCGCCATGTCCCCCGGCTGGAAGGTTGTCAACAATGAGTATTTCTCCTGGTGCAAGGATGTTATCATGCAGGATGACAAGATTGCCCGCATGAGAGAAATCGCCTGCAACCTCGTTGATGCCGCGCAGTATATCATTGACAACAACATTATGATCCCCGGCTCCGAAGATGTTGATCTTTGGAAGGGCAAAGAGGGTGGCTGCCCCCACTGCCACGGCAACAACTTCTACATCTTCCCCGGCACCAATCACGCTGTTTGTGAGCTTTGCGGTCTGGAAGGCCATCTTGAGCTTATTGGCGGCGCTATGAAGCTTGTGAATGACGAAAACCTCGGCCCCGTAGGCCAGATTTGGCACTGCCATGATCTCATCTCCGGCAAAGCTGCGCACGGTGAGGACATCTTCGAGAACGAAGGCCGCCTGATGAATCTCTACAAAGATCCCGAATTCCAGGCACGTAAGGCGCACTACACCGCAGTGTGCGAGCCCACCCCTCCCCCCAGCAAGGGTTAAGCAGAAAGGATGTCGCTATGGCCATTCCCTTCTACGCAAAAAGTGAGAACAACAAAGGCTATATAAAGAACATGGAAGTGGTCGGTTTCTCCGACCTTAACGGCATCAACGCCTTCCAGATGGCGCTTTATAAAGTCGATGAAAAGTATTATATGTACTGCGGCTCCTTCAAGGGCGCAGGCGTAAATGTTCTTGATGTGACCGATCCCGCCAACCCCACCGTCCTTAACTATATCGAGGTCAGCGATCCCAAGATTTATTTTGCGCAGTCCACCCCCAAAATTCAGGTGGCTGACGGTCTTCTGATCGTAGCTCTGGGCGGAGGTGTTCCCTTCCTCCACGGCATCAACCCCGGCGACCCTGCTCTCGACGGTCTCCAGATCTATGACCTGAAGGAAGACCCCATCCATCCCAAGCTCCTGAGCACCTGGAGAACCGGTGTTCCCAACGGCATGGGCGTCCATCGCTTTGCCTATAACGGCGGCAAGTATGTCTATATGCCCGCTGAGTGCCCCGGCTATGTGGGCTTCATCGTCCGCATTCTGGATATTTCCGACCCCAGCAATCCCTTTGAGTGCGGCCGCTGGTTCATGCCCCAGCAGTTCAAGGACGGCATGATTGAGGGCACCTATCCCGTAGGGCACGCAGCCGAAAAGGACTGGGCGATGTGCCACGCCTGCACCATTTCTGCCGACAGACCCAACGAGCTGTATCTCGGCTACTTTGGCGGCGGCGGAATCATTCTTGACATCTCCGAGCCCACCCGTCCCAGGCTCATCTCCCAGCTGATGATGCAGCCGCCCTTTGCGGGCAAGCTCTGCGGCGCGCGCTGCCACACCTATCTTCCCCTCACCGGAAGGAACTTCGCCGTTCTCACCAACGAGGGCGAGCGCTTCCCCTTCTTCACCAAGGAAAAGGTGGAGGCCTCCGGCGCACAGCCCATGAACAATCTGCACATGATCGATGTCAGCAATCCTGCAGACCCCACGCTTGTTGCAGAGTTCCCCTATCCCGAAGTTCCCGCCGACTTCCCGTATCCCAACTTCAATGATTGCGGCATCGGCGCCCCCGCTCCCTGCGGCCCTCACAATGTCCATGAGCCCATGGGCAAGGACTGGCTTGAGGATAATCCCAAGCGTGTTTACTGCTGCTATTTCCACGCTGGATTGCGGGTTTATGATGTATCCGACCCCTATTACATCAAGGAGCTGGCATACTCCATCCCCCCCAACCCCGAAAAGCTGCTCTTCAACGTCCCCGTGCCCGGCCCCATGATCGCCACCACCGAAGACGTTGTTGTTGACGATCGCGGCTATATTTATATCGACACCTGGCACGACGGAATGTATATCCTCCGCCTGAAAGAAAACTAAAGGAATTCAGCAAAAAGAGCTAACTGACTTTGATTCGTCAGTTAGCTCTTTTTTGTTGAATCATGAAGTTTTGTTGCCATCGTGTTGCCATGAATGGCGGGGATCCTTAAAAAGTCCGGTGAAGACTGGGCTTTTTAGACCTGTGGGATCACTCCCACTCGCCGGATTATATCCATTTCTAAACTCTTTTGTTTAGAGAATATAATACGTGGTGGTTTTATTTGATACCCATTATACTTATCCTATAGACTCTACGGGTTTTTGCTATCAAAAGTCTGTCAAACCAAAATATCGAAGGTCATTCTTGAGCCTATGATACCGGTGGCTTGGATATATGGCAGCATATTTTGTGCGGCATTTAGCCATAAAACCTTGTAGGCGCTGTTAGACAAGGAAGGTATCACTGAACATATAAAAGCGCAGGATACACATTTGTTTTTTCATTAAAATCGGTGCATACACCGGTTATAACAAATAAATGTGCCTTACTGGCCGAAACCTGCCTTGACCTCGTTGAAGATCGCGTCAGCCATAGCGCAGTACTTGTCCATCATGGCGTGTGCCTTTGCGTTCATCTGCTCCGCGACTTCCCGGTTCTTCAGGCTCTTTGTGTTGATGAAAACGTTCAGGGATGCAGCCTGCAGAGCAGCCTTGCAGCACACAGCGCCGCAGCCGGCATCGGAAACAGCCAGACGGCTGCCCTTTTCGGCAAACACAGCAATGTACTCGATGGCCTGGCAGCACAGCTCCATGATCTTCATAGGCACAGAGCAAGCGATAATGATTGCCTCTTCCATGATCTGATCACGGTTGGGGTCATCCTTGGGAATGCCATAGGCCTTTGCCAGAGGCAGGAAGTTTACTTCGTCAGCTTCCACCTGATCCAGAAGTTCCTTCTGCAGTGCGTCGCACTTTGCCTTCAGATCGATGATCTCAGCTTCCACATCTGCATACTTCTTCTTACCAACGGTAAGCGAACCTACCATGTTGCCCAGAGCGGTACCAATGGCACCAACCAGAGCCGCAGCACCACCGCCGCCGGGAGCGGGTGCATCAGATGCCAGAACTTCCACAAACTTGCGGCTGGTTTCCATAGTCATATCCATGGGGAATATCTCCTTTTTAAGAAAATGGGGTATGATTCACGGCCAAGGCGTGCCGTGCGCCTTGGCTATTACTATACCATTTTTTGTATATTTTTGCAATGGGTATATTGAAAAAAGAGCAGGCGGGAAACCGCCTGCGCTCTTCATAAGTAACCATTTCCATATTTTCAGAGGCAAACTCCGAAAATATGTTGTCTGATGATCAGCGAGGGATTTTGATGCAGAGCAAGTAAGGAAGCCGAAGGAATACTTTGTGTATTTCGCGGCTAACTTATGAAGCTATGCGGCAAAAGAGCCGCTGAGCGCAGACATAAATGTTTTTGGAGTTTACCAAAAACGATTAGAACAGGCCGGAGATCTTGCCGTTCTCGTCAACGCTGATACGCTCAGCTGCGGGAACCTTGGGCAGACCAGGCATGGTCATGATTTCACCGGTCAGTGCAACCAGGAAGCCGGCACCAGCGGAAACCTTGACGTTACGAACGGTGATGGTGAAGCCAGTGGGAGCGCCCAGCTTGGTCTGGTCGTCAGTGAAGGAGTACTGAGTCTTAGCCATGCAGATGGGCATCTTGTCGTAGCCCAGCTCGGTCAGAGTCTGGATCTGCTTCTCAGCGTTAGCAGTGAAGGTCACGCCGTCAGCACGGTAGATCTTCTTAGCAATCGCTTCGATCTTCTCCTTGATGGTGCCGTCCAGCTCGTAGGAGTAGTGGAAGTCGTTGGGCTCTTCGCACAGACGAACAACTTCCTTAGCCAGCTCGATAGCGCCTTCGCCGCCCTTTGCCCAAACTTCGGACAGAGCAACGTTAACACCCAGCTCCTTGCACTTGGTCTCGATCAGCTTCAGTTCAGCCTCGGTGTCAGTGGGGAAGCGGTTGATGGCGACCACGCAGGGCAGCTTGTAAACCTTGGTAATGTTCTCAACATGCCGCAGCAGGTTGGGCAGACCCTTCTCCAGAGCCTCCAGGTTCTCATTGCCGGTCTCGGCCTTGGGAACGCCACCGTTGTACTTCAGTGCACGAGCAGTTGCAACCACAACAACACAGCTGGGCTGCAGGCCAGCCATACGGCACTTGATGTCCAGGAACTTTTCAGCACCCAGGTCAGCACCGAAGCCTGCCTCGGTAACAGCGTAGTCAGCCAGCTTCAGAGCGATCTTGGTAGCGGTAACAGAGTTGCAGCCGTGAGCAATATTGGCGAAAGGACCACCGTGCACGAACGCGGGGGTGTGCTCCAGAGTCTGAACCAGGTTGGGCTTCAGAGCGTCCTTCAGCAGAGCAGCCATTGCGCCCTGAGCATTCAGATCGCCAGCGGTAACGGGCTTGCCATCACGGGTGTAAGCAACAACCAGACGAGCCAGACGAGACTTCAGGTCGTTGATGTCGGACGCCAGGCACAGAACTGCCATAACTTCGGAAGCAACAGTGATGTCGTAGCCGTCTTCACGGGGAACACCATTGGTCTTGCCGCCCAGGCCATCGGTGACAAAACGCAGCTGACGATCGTTCATATCGACGCAACGGCGCCATACGATCTGACGAACGTCGATATTCAGAGCGTTGCCCTGATAAATGTGGTTATCCAGCAGAGCCGCCAGCAGGTTGTTTGCAGCGCCGATAGCGTGGAAGTCACCGGTGAAGTGCAGGTTGATATCTTCCATAGGAACGACCTGAGCGTAACCGCCGCCTGCAGCACCGCCCTTAACGCCGAAAACGGGGCCCAGGGAGGGCTCACGCAGAGCAACGATAGCGTTCTTGCCGATCTTGCGCATACCGTCAGCCAGACCAACGTTGGTAGTGGTCTTGCCTTCGCCAGCGGGCGTGGGGTTGATCGCGGTAACCAGAATCAGCTTGCCGTTGGGCTTGTCAGCCAGATCCTTCAAAATGTTGTAGTCAACCTTTGCCTTGTAGTTACCGTACTGCTCCAGATACTTGGGGTCAATACCGGCAGTCTTGGCGACTTCGGTGATGTGCTGCATCTGAGTTTCCTGTGCGATTTCGATGTCAGTCTTAAATGCCATAATTGTTTCTCTCCTTAATTTTAATGCCTTCCGGCATAATATTAATGAATGGATACTTTACCACAGCATCCACTGCTTACGTAACTTCTCCGAAAACTTCACAGAAGTTGACAGAACGGATGTTTGCGGCCGCCTGTAAGGCGTTTTTGCTACAGGATAATAATACAGTATCCCTGTGCGTTTGTCAATGAAAACCATCGTTTTAATCGACACTTCTTTACTGATTGTAGTCATAGTCAAGGTCTCTCTTGCGACAAAAAAGAAGACCTTGGTCATCGAAAACGATGACACAAGGTCTTCAAATTTACTATATTGCATGATTCATCCAATTGCGAAAGGATAAAAGAAATTGCCCCGAAGAGGATAAATCAAATTTGCTGAAACATAGTATGACCTTGCACTTGTGATTATACATCATAAATTTCACAAAGCCAAGTAGTTTGGTTAAAAATTCAGAA
>JAZNQK010000073.1:0-29963 GCA_045590135.1 Faecousia sp. | reverse complement strand
GTTGTAAATTCTGCACCACAATCCCTCAGTCAAAAATCAAATAGATTTTTGACAGCTCCCTTTACACAAGGGAGCCTTTGCGCATTATCCAACTACCCGTCAAACTGAAATTTGACATCCGCAAGAACGATACCGGGCACGATCAAGATGCGTAGCGACAACCACCGCAGAGCGTGCGAATTGTCAGCAGCGACTCGCTGCCAAACTGAAATTTGAAAAAGTAAAGCCGGAGAGGAATTTCCTCTCCGTCTTGTTTGGTGGATTGGGTCAACTACCCATCAGGATCTTGGCAAGCTCAGAATCTTCGTCCAGGATGACGGTCTTTTCGGAGCCGGTCAGACTCTGCTTCAGCGCGTCCAGCGCCAAAGTGAATTCGTAGAAAGACTTTTTATCCTCGGTGTCATAGGCGGCAGCCAACAGACGCATATACTCTGCCTCGCCCTCCGCCTCCAGCTTGGCAGCCTCTGCCTGGGCGTTGGAAACGGTGATATTCACCTGCTTATCCACATCGTTGCGGATAATGGATGCCTCGTAGTTGCCATCGGCGGTGTACTTTTCTGCCATCTGATTCCGCTCGGAGATCATACGGGAATAAACGGCATTCAGATTGCTCTCCGGAAGATCAAACTGCTTGATCTTGACATCCTCCACATGGATGCCGTAGGTGGTAGCCTGCTGGTTTACGGTGGCGGCGATGCCTTCGTAAATGTCGTTTCGCTCTGCGCCGTCATTCATATTGATAATGTCTGCCTGCGCCAAAGTGCCCATAGCGGTCTTCAGGGCGTTGTAGGTGATGGCGTTCAGCCGTTCCTCTGCCTTGGTGGAGGTGCCCAGGGCGCGGTAGAACTGCTGGGGATCAGAAACATTCCACAGAATGTAGCAGTCCACGGTCATATTCTGCTTGTCAGAGGTGAGCACCTCAGAGGGCGGAATATCATACAGCTGCGTGGCCTTGGAGAAATACTTCACGCTGTCTACAAAAGGCAGCTTGAAATGCAGGCCGGACTGGCTGGTGGTGTTGACGATCTCAGAGAACCGGAAGGTACAGGCATACTGATTTTCTTCTACGGTATAGGTGGCATCCGCTGCAACGATAATCAGCAGCAGCACCAAAACAGCGATAATGATTGTCTTTTTCATATCAGCTTTCACCTCCTGTGGTGATGAGAGATTCTAAGGGCAACAGCATATCCACATCTGAGCCGCTGCCGGTGTTGATATACAGCTTCACATCGGGCAGAATGCTGGAAATTGCCTCATAGTACATTCTGGAGCGGGTGATGTCCGGGTTCTGGGCGTACTCGGCATACATCGCTTCAAACATAGCAACAGCTTCGATGGCTTCGTTAATACGCTTCTGCTTGAGATACTGGGCGTTCTGGATCAGCTGGTCAGCCTGGGCCTGCGCTTCGGGCAGTTTTGCGTTCTGGTAGGCCTTGGCGTCATTGACCACAGTCTCTGCCTGCTGCTTGGCGGTCTCCACAGCCTTAAAGGCTTCGATAACATCCCGGGTGGGCGGCTCAGAATCCTGAATACGCACATCAATGAGCGTCAGACCGATGTCATATTCTGCAAGGATCTGTGTCACAAGATCCTTTACCTGCATCTGGATATTTTCCTTACCGTCGGTGAGCACCGCGTCCACGGAGGTGGAACCCACCACATTTCGCACCTGACTCTGGATCAGATTGCGCAGGATCAGCTCCGGATCGTTGGAGGAGAACAGGTAGCGCTCCGGATTGGAGATCTTGTACTCCACAAAGAAATCCACATTGACGATGTTATAATCGCCGGTGATCATCGTGCTTTCATTGGTGTTGACCGCGTAATCGTTATCTCCGTGTGAGCTGTAGCCCAGCTCGATCTTCTGGTAGACATTCACATCCACCTTGTGCACCTGCTGGATGCCAAAGGGCAGCTTGAAGTGCAGGCCGGCATCGGTAACATCTGTGACCTTGCCAAAGGTGGTGACCACTGCCTGCTGCTTGTCGTCAACGGTGTAGAAGCAGGTAAGTGCCATAATCAGCACTGCAAGCGCCGCAGCACCGATCAAAATGCCCTTGGTGGTCTTTTTCCAGTCCACCTTGTTTTTTCCGCTATCGGGGTTGGGCGACCAGCGATAGGTTCCGTTTTCTTCCATAGTTTATACTCCTTTCAGTTCTTCTTGATGGGCGAGCTCGCCCACCATATTTTCTGCCTGCTGCCGCATACGGGCAGCCAGCCATGCGGTAAGCATTATGCGAAGCACCTGCTTGACCCGCAGCTTTGCGCCGGGAACAGGCTCAAGGTAATCTGCCAGGGTCTCATCCAAAAGGGCGTCCCGGTCCTCGCTGCGGTAAAGATCCTTTGCGTTGGCAGCCAGCTGCACAAACATAAAATACAGCATACTGTCATCGATCAGGTCGTCGCTGGTGTCGTTGAGCTGACCGTTGATGTAACCCAGCAGCCCACAAATGCGATCCATAGGCAACACGCTTTTGAGCATATTGATATTCAGGATCCGGCACAGCTGGTTTAGAGAATACCGCTTTTTCTCCGGGGGTGTGAGGAAACCCCGCTTGACCCAGTTCTGAATGGCATAGGGCTCTAACCCTGTGATGCCGGAGACCTGGCTCAGAACGATGCCGCCGGCTAAGAACATCGCCTGAAACTGTTCCGGAATATGGCCTGCCTCCTCCCGCGGCTGCCGCAGGACCGTTCCCGGGATCGTCCACATCATAATGTAACACCTCCATACTTTGTGGTGATATGATAATATCATATGGTCATATGATTGTCAAGAGGGATTTTATGATTATTTTCAGAAAAATTAAAAATGTCAAATTTCAGTTTGACGAATTGTTTGACCATCCACTGTAGGGCGGGGGCTTGCCCCCAACCTGGTGGATTACCAACTATTTTTCATTGCGGCGGGAGCAAGCCCCCGCCCTACGGGTGCGGTTATAATTTCACCGCTAAACCGGAATTTTATATCCGCAGGAAAGATACCGGGCACAATCAAGATGCGTAGCGACAACCACCGCAGAGCGTGCGCATTGTCTGCGGCGACTCGCCGCTAAACCGGAATTTTGCGGTTGTGCGCAAAAAAACGGGAAGGAACGAATGTTCCTTCCCGGTTAAGGGGTTTATTATTTTGCGTATTCCACAGCCTTGGTCTCCCGGATCACATTGACCTTGATCTGACCGGGGTATTCCAGCTCGGATTCGATCTTCTTTGCCAGATCTCTTGCCAGAATGATCATATTGTCCTCGGTGACTTCCTCGGGCTTGACCATAATACGGACTTCGCGGCCAGCCTGGATAGCGTAAGCCTTGTCTACACCGGGGTAGGAGCCGGTGAGCTCCTCCAGCTTCTGCAGACGGCGGATATAATTCTCCACATTTTCGCGGCGTGCGCCGGGACGGGCAGCGGAGATGGCATCGGCAGCCTGCACCAGAACAGCGATCACAGTCTTGGGCTCCACATCGCCGTGGTGAGACTCGATGGCATTGATGACCACAGGATTTTCCTTATACTTCCGGGCCAGATCAGCGCCCAGCTGTACATGGCTGCCTTCCACCTCATGGTCGATGGATTTACCCAGATCGTGCAAAAGACCTGCACGCTTTGCCAGCGCTACATCCACGCCCAGCTCAGCTGCCATAAGGCCGGCAATATGGGCGACCTCCATGGAGTGATTCAGCACATTCTGACCGTAAGAGGTACGGTACTTCTGACGGCCGAGGATCTTCACAAGCTCGGGATTCAGTCCGTGCACGCCGGTCTCATAGCAGGCGCGCTCGCCCTCTTCCCGGATGGTGCGGTCCACATCCTTGCGGGCCTTTTCCACGCAATCCTCGATGCGGGTGGGATGGATACGGCCATCTACGATAAGCTTCTCCAGCGCCAGGCGCGCCACCTCGCGGCGGACGGGATCAAAGCTGGAGACGGTGATGGCTTCGGGGGTATCGTCGATGATCAGGTCTACACCGGTGATGGTCTCCAAAGTGCGGATATTCCGGCCCTCACGGCCAATGATACGGCCCTTCATCTCGTCGTTGGGCAGCGGCACAACGGAAACGGTGGCCTCAGCAGCGTGGTCAGCGGCACAGCGCTGGATGGCAATGGAGATGACCTCCCGGGCCTTCTCTTCCGCCTCGTCCTTCATCTGCTGCTCGATCTCCTTGATCTTCATGGCAGTTTCGTGACGGACTTCCTGTTCCACATTTTGCAGCAGGAAGTTCTTTGCCTGCTCCTGGGTCAGACCGGAGATCTGCTCCAAGGTAGCCAGGTGAGCCTTCTTGACAGCTTCTGCTTCTTCCTTTGCAGCAGCGACCTCTGCCATTCGGCGTGCAAGCTCCTCTTCCTTACGCTCAAAGGTCTCGGATTTCTTGTCTAGGGTTTCTTCTTTCTGCTGCAGGCGGCGCTCCTGCTTGCTCAGCTCGGCGCGACGCTCTTTGACTTCTTTTTCGTACTCTGTGCGGGATCTATGGATCTCGTCTTTGGCATCCATCAGCATTTCCTTCTTACGGCTTTCACCGCTGCGGATGGCTTCATTGATCAGTCGGGTGGCTTCCTGCTCTGCAGAGCCGATCTCGCGCTCGGCAAACTTCTTGCGGTAAGCAACACCGGAGCCAAAACCCACGCCAAGACCAACGGCAGCACCAACGACGATCAGAATGATCGTAATCGGGTCCATAACTTTTGCGCACCTCCTTTGTAAAATAGGCATGTCAAAGGGGTAAGCGCAATGGCCTATGTTGTTCAGTTGTTCAATATAAACACAAAACGCCACAAGGCGCAATACGCTTTTCCCCGGTAACAGTACCGGATCAGATAAAAATGAAACGCCGGGGTGCATTATGCACACGCGCAGCGTACACCATACCGAATCTATTTTACCTGCACAGAGGGGCGTTGTCAAGACAAAATCCGCGTTGACAAGAAAAAACACCCGTGCTAAAATATAGGAGCAGCAAACTATGCGGATGTGGTGGAATTGGTAGACTCGGTGGATTTAGGTTCCTCTGTCTTTGGCGTGCAGGTTCGAGTCCTGTCATCCGCACCAAAAATCGGCAATTCTCGACAGAGGATTGCCGATTTTACTTATTCACTTTTCACTATTCACTCTTCACTAATAATTACCGCCGATTTTTGGAAAGTAATAAGTAATAGTGAATAGTGAAGAAGTTGTGGTATCCGCTGCGCGGATGATTTATATTTCATTATTTAAGGAAAGATGTTGGTTGTTGATTGCAAAAACCATTGATATTACTCGCTTTTTGCTTGACTCCTATAAAATAAATCGGACCAACAGGAAAGCGGAGGCATTTGCCTCCGCGCAGACCGTTGAAAAACCCTGTTTTGCATTTTTTGTTTTTCTACCAAGATAAAACGCAATGGCTGAAATTTTAATAGGTGCTTTTTTCGACAAGATATGATATAGTACCCGGGGGTGAGAAATGTGTTTTTTGTAAGTAGCGATAACATACCGGAAGGCGTAGGCTTTCAGGCTTATGGGCTGACGCATATTTTATGGCTTTTGGCGGGTTTTGTTTTGTGGATCACTGCCTGTATTCTCTATCGTAAGCTCTCGTTGCGCAAGCGCAAGCTGGTGCTGCAGGTGCTGGGCGCATATATTTTTTTGCAGGAGATGGTGAAGAACCTGGTGCTGGTTTGCCTGGGCGAGTTTAGCTGGGGCTATCTTCCGTTTCACCTTTGCGGTATCAATATTTTGCTGATCGCCTTTGATACGGTCAAGCAAACGAAAACGGTGAGAAGCTTTTTGTATTATTTTGCCATTCCCGGTGCGGCGCTGGCACTGCTGTTCCCCAACTGGACCAAAATGCCTGTTTGGAACTTTTTCCATATTCACAGCTTTACCATACATATTTTATTGGTACTGTATCCGCTGCTGCTGGTTACTACCAACCAGGCGGCTACGGATCTGAAATCCGCCTTTAGGGGAGTCGCCCTTTTGGTGGCGATGGCAATCCCTGTGTACGGCCTGAACCTGCTTTGGGGCACCAATTTTATGTTCTTGATGAAGCCGGATTCCGGCAACCCGCTGGAGCTTTTTGAAAAGCTCCTGGGCTCTCACCTGTGGGGCTTTCCGATCCTTTTGCCGGTTGTAATTTTGGTGATGTATCTGCCCATTTTGATATTTAAGAAACGAAAAGAACCTGTGGTTTCTTAAGAGAGGGTTTTTATGGACTTTTTCGGTTATCCCGTATGGGTGGTGGCATTGGTCTGCTTTGGCGTGTTTTGCGCGTCCTTTATGGATGCTATAGGCGGCGGTGGGGGCATCATTTCGCTGCCGTGCTATCTGCTGGCGGGCGTGCCGATGCATTTTGCCTTGGGCACAAACAAGCTTTCCTCCGGCATCGGCACGGTGGCGTCCACGGTGCGCTACATTAAAAACGGCTGTGTGGATTGGCTTTTGGCGATCCCATCCATTGGCCTTGCCCTGATGGGCGCGCATATAGGCACCCGGCTGCAGCTGACGGTGGATGAGCGGTATTTGAAGCTTGTACTGCTGCTGGTGCTGCCGGTGATCGCGGCGATCCTTCTGAAGAAAAAAGAAATGCCCGAAAACCGCCAGGCAATAAAAGAATGGAAACGCAAAAGCATCGTTTGGGGCTTTTCCCTACTGGTGGGCACTTATGACGGCTTTTACGGTCCCGGTACAGGAACATTTCTGCTGCTTGCCTTCTGTTATCTGGCAAAAATGGATGTACGCACAGCCTCGGGCAATGTGAAGATAGTAAACCTTTCTTCCAATATTGGTGCATTGGTAACTTCCCTGATGGCAGGAAAAGTGCTGATCCCCCTTGGTCTGACTGCGGCGGTCTTTGCCGTTGCCGGTCAGTATTTGGGGGCAGGCCTGGCGCTGAAAAACGGCTCAAAAATCGTCCGACCGGTAATCTTGATCGTACTTATCTTGCTGGCAGGAAAGGTGCTGCTGGAACTTTTTGGGGTGTAAGCTGTACGATTTTCCTATAATTGCTATGGCAAAGGGAAAACCGGGGTGTTATAATGTGGACAAAGTCAGATGCTTTCACGAGGAGGATCTACCAATGAAAAGAAACAATTTAGATGCTTCCAGACTGATGTTCGGTGTCAGCTATGGCGATCATATTATGAATCCCGAGGGGATCGTGAAGGAGCTGGAATCCCTGCTGGTGGGAACAGCAAATGCCTTTTTGGTGCGGCTTTGGCGAAATGCGCCGCTGTCTGAGGAAAGCTATTTGCAGATCGCCCGGTTTGCGCTGCAGCATAATATGCCCTTTGGCTTTTTGTATGCTACCCAGCATGCCCCGGAGGGGGAGGTTTCCCACATTAGTCCGGCATTGTGCGAAAGGCTTAAACAGATCGGCGGTGAGCTGTTCTTAGGCGAGGTGTACGGCGAGGCAGGCAGTGAGGTAGGCGCAAAGGATAAGGGCTATTTCACTGAAAATCGCCGTCCCAACCATGCGCCAATGCCTCCCCAGGATACCCGGACCATGACCCGGGCAGCGAAGGATTATACTGACCACTTAGAGCACTTGACAGCCTATTCCAAATCCCTGGGAATGAACACGATGATCGTGGAGGCAACTGCCCTCTCCCGGTATGCTCTGGCGGCGGGTATCGATGTGCCCATTTTGGAAGCCTGCCCAGGCAATGTGGAGCGGCTGGTTCCCTTTACCCGGGGCGCAGCTATCGGCTACGGCAAAAAGCTATGGGGCAGCTTTATTGCCCATGAGTGGTATGCCGGCTACAACCACGCGGACGCGCTGAAAATGAAACGGCTGGAGCTGTTTTATAAATATCTGTATATGTCCGGCGCCAACATTATCTTCCTGGAAAGCGGCAGCACCGAGCTGCAGTCCTTTGGCGAGGAGCACGGCTACGATTCTCCCCTGTGCCGCAATTACAGGCGGGTGATGAAAGAGAATTTTGACTATATGTCTGAAAATAAAAGACCTATGCACGGTCCTTTGGCTTCCGTTGCCTTTGTAATGGGTGAGGGCGACGGCTTTACAGACTTTATGGGCGGCAGCGTATGGTGCCGTTTTGACCGGGAAGAATGGGGAAAAGCTGCGCCCGAGCGCAGCTGGGATATTTTGAAATCGGTATACCGCAGCGGCGACTGGCACGATTCCCATACTTATGCAAACGATGGCTTGGATCTGTCCGGCGCGCCGGGCTACGGTAGCTACGATGTGCTGCCGGCGGAAACTCCCTTGGAGCAGCTTTGCAGCTACGATTATCTTATTTTCCTTGGCTGGAACACGATGAGCAGCGCTCTTTACGGGAAGCTGACCCAATATGTAAAAAATGGCGGCAACCTGCTGATGTCGGCGGCGCATCTGAATGAAGACCCCAGCCGCGCGCAGACAGTAAAGCTTGTGAACAACGGCGACCTGACAGAGCTTTTCGGCTGCAAGATCACAGGCATCTACCGGTGCAACCACGGTGTGAAATTCGATAACGAAAGCTATATTCCCGGCGTGCAGTATCCCGGCACACCCAATAAGGTCTGCGATCCGGTGTATCCCGAGGGCTTTGCAGATTATGCCCAAGTGGCGCTTACCACCGGCACAGTGCGCGCCCAGCTGGTAGACCGGTTCAGCGCCCCTGCCGGGGAGCGGCTGAGCGTGGTGATCGAAAACAAATGCGGCAAGGGCACAGCCATCCTGACGACCCATATGGCTTACCCGGGCGATCCGGCGGTGATGCCCGTTTACACAAGGCTGGTAAAGGCACTGCTGGCAGCCTCCCACGCAAATGCGAAGATCAAGGTCACCGGTTCTGACAAGGTGCGTTTCAGCGTGTATGAGGAAAACGGAAAATACACCGTTTATTTGCTGAACACGGACTTTGATACCCCAGCCTGTGTAAGTATCTACTGCGCAGATAACAAGCAGGATGTAATACTACCGGCTCTGGGATTCCAAAAGATAGAATTATAATGAAAAAGCACTTGCCCGGTGGGCAAGTGCTTTTCTTTATTTTTTGTTCTTTTTATAAATGATGTTCAGACCCTTTAGCAGCAGGTCTTTTTCCAGCAGAATATCGTGCTTGCAAAGGGGGGTAATAAACTGCGCCAGACCGCCGGTGGCGATAAGGGTGGCTTTATGACCCAATTCCTCTTCCATCCGGTCGATGACACCGTCCAGCATAGCCGCAGTGCCGTACATCATACCGCTGCGCATACAATCCACGGTGTTTTTACCGATAATCTGCTTTGGCTTGTCCAGACTGATGCCCGGCAGCTGGGCGGCGCGACTGGTCAGCGCCTCCAGGGAGAGCCGCACACCGGGGTAGATCACGCCGCCGATATAGGTCCGGGGCGCTTCCACCACTTCGATGGTGGTGGCGGTGCCAAGATCCATCAAGATCAGGGGTGCTTCATATTCAGCCAGTGCCGCAACGGCGATGACGATTCGATCGCTGCCCACCTGGGAGGGAGTGTCCACATGGATATCCAGTCCGGTTTTCAGGCCGGGACCCACCACCATAGGCTGTCTGCCGATGACTTTGATCACGCCGGTGCGTACAGAGTTAAAGACCGGAGGCACCACCGAGGAGATGATACAGTCGGAAATATCCTCCCGGCGGATGCCAAAGGCTTCCAGCATATTTTTGATCTCCACGCCGTATTGGTCAGAGGTCCGGGTTCGGTCTGTGGCGATGCGGGCCTTAAACTGGATCACATCGTCTTTGATGCAGCCGATGACAATATTGGTATTGCCGATATCGATAGCCAGCAGCATACTATCACCTCCGAAGCATACCGGCCTTGTCCAGCACCTGGGACACAAGACCGACTACGGCAGTTGCCGTGAGCATTTCCACCAGCGCGTTGACACCCACGAAGGTGCAGGCGAATAAAAGAATATTCTTGCCGCCAATAAGGTCCTGCATATAATCGGTATAGCCGAAGAGCAGAAGCAGCGCGGTCATAAACAGCACAGTGTTCAGCGCGGCGGCGCAAAAACCGGTAATAAAACCGGAAATGCCGTTTCCAAACAGCTTTGCGCTGCTTTTGAAGATAACACCGCACAGCGCGCCGGCAATGAGACGGGGGACAAAACGCTGGATAAAGGCTAATACGGGACTGATCTCAAACAGGATAACACCCATATAGCTGGTACCGCCGATGCCTAAGCACTGCAAAAAGCTGGTGATACCGAACACCGCGCCCAGCACAGCACCGCCTGCAGGACCCAGCGCGATGGCACCGATGGCTACCGGGATCATATTCAGCGAGATCGCCAACGGACCCACATTCAGGTAACCGAAAGGTGTAAAGGACATAACCAGCAGCACCGCGCTGAGCATTGCCAGCGTGGCAAGCTGCCGGACATTGATTTTCTTTGCAGTCATATGAAATTCCTCCTGCTGCCGCTCCTCCAATGAAATGAGGATACAGCGCAATTTATAAAGGTATTATATAGGAAAAAGTCTTTTGTTGCAAGGGGAAATTCTGCACTTTACACCACGCAGTCAAATTGGTATAATAATAAAAAACAAATTTCAGTTTGACAAAGGCTTCCCCCGGGGGGAAGCTGTCAAAAATCTTTGATTTTTGACTGATGAGGAATGCGGGCATACATCCTGAATATAGCTGTTTCTACAGACTTATTCTAATGTTTCGATCCAGGAAGCCCCTCATCCGACCTCGCTTATGCTCGGCCACCTTCCCCCAGGGGAAGGCACCGATAAACCGGAAATTACAGGAGGAATGATTATGCTCCAGGGAAAAACAGTATTATTAGGCGTAACCGGCGGAATCGCGGCCTACAAGGCGGCGGCGCTGGCGTCAAGCCTTGTGAAGCTCCACGCTGCCGTGGAGGTGGTGATGACGGAAAACGCCACCAAATTCATAGCGCCCTTGACCTTTGAGCAGCTCACCGGCCGCCGGGTCAGCGTGGACACCTTCGACCGGAACTTTGTCCATCAGGTGGAGCATATTTCTTTGGCACAGCGCACAGACCTTGTGATCATCGCTCCTGCCACCGCCAATGTGTGCGCTAAGCTGGCAAACGGCCTGGCGGATGATATGCTTACCACAACGGTGCTGGCCTGCCGCTGTCCCAAGCTGATCGCCCCGGCAATGAATACGGCAATGTACGAAAACCCGGTGACGCAGGACAATTTGGAGAAGCTGCGCCACTATGGCTGGGAGGTTATTGATCCTGCTGTGGGCAGATTGGCCTGCGGCGCAGAGGGTGCAGGAAAGCTGCCGGAGCCGGAGGTGCTGACAGAGCATATTTTGCGCGTCCTTGCCAAAGAAAAAGACTTGGCAGGAAAGAAAGTGCTGATCACCGCCGGTCCTACCCGGCAGGCGCTGGATCCGGTGCGGTTTTTGACCAATCACTCCACCGGCAAAATGGGCTATGCCATCGCGAAAATGGCAATGCTCCGGGGTGCCGAGGTGACTTTGGTTACCGGCCCCACAGCCATCACACCGCCGAGATTTGTAGATGTGGTGGAGGTTGTCAGTGCGGAAGATATGTTTAACGCAGTGCAGAAGTTTAGCCGGGAGGCAGATATGATCTTTATGGCTGCTGCGGTGGCGGATTACACGCCGGCTTCTGTCAGCGACCAGAAGATCAAAAAGAAGGATGGGGATATGTCCATCGAGCTTGACCGGACACAGGATATTCTCCTGTGGCTGGGACAAAACCGCCGACCGGGACAAGTGATCTGCGGTTTCTCTATGGAAACGGAGAATTTGCTTGAAAACAGCCGCGCCAAGCTGGAAAAGAAAAATGTGGATATGATCTGCGCAAACAGCATCTCCACCCCCGGCGCAGGCTTCGGCGTAGATACCAATATCATTACCCTGATCACTAAGAACGATACCTGCCAGCTGCCGCTGCTTTCCAAAGAGGGGGCAGCCGACGCGATTTTGAATAAAGCGCTGACATTATAATTTCCGCACAGAAAAAGGCTCCCCTTGTCAGGGGAGCTGGCAAAAATCTCTGATTTTTGGCTGAGGGGTAGTTGTTCTCTCCCTCCGGCTTTTGCTTCGCAAAATCCACCTCCCTCATCAGAGGGAGGCAGAAAGGGCGACCTTTTTGGTCGCCCTGTTTATTATGTATCAAACAGTTTCCGGGACTTGATTGCTCCAGGTAAGACCCTTGGGGTAGAAGAACCGGATCTTTTTATCGCTGATGCGGAAATTTACGGTCTGGGCTGTGCGCAGCTCGCCGTCTAAGTTAATGCCGGTTTCCTGATCGCAGTGGATCGTGATCTCCTTGGTGCGGAAATAACGCACCAGATGTGGAAGCTGCTTATATTTGCCGTCTTTGTATTTGCCGATGACCTGCAGCACCTGCAGCCGGGACACAGGCTTGACCAGCAAGACATCCAGATACCCATCAGTAGGATCTGCCTCCGGCACGGGATTGAAGCCGCCGCCGTAGAATCTGCCGTTACACACGCTGATCATCGTCTGATTGCTGTCGATGGTCTCGCCGTTTACCTCCACCACATAATGCTCAGAGATTCCCCGGATCACATTAACAACGGCAGACACCACATAGGCCCGGAAGCCGCTGGGCAGAGGCAGGCGCTTGTAGTTTGCCACATCTGTACCGATCCGGGCATCCAAACCCACGGAGCAGATGTTTAAGGAAATATCGCCGTTGCAGTCGATGAGGTCAAAGGTTTCCTCCTCGCTGTCTAAAAGCCGGTCCACATCCCGGAAAGCCTCCGGATCGCTGAAAAGCTTGGTAAAATCGTTGCCGCTGCCGGCGGAAAATACCGTCACGGATACATTGTCAAAGCCGGCTGCGCCGGACACCACCTCATTGAGTGTGCCGTCGCCGCCGCAGGCATAGAGCTTGTATTCCTCGCCGGTCTCAGCTGCTTCCCGGGCGATGCGCCGGCAGTCGCCGGGGGCGGCGGAAACTTCGATCCGGCAGGAGATGCCGTGGCGCTCACAAGCCTGACGGATCATTTTGGAGTAGAGGACTGTCCGGTCACGGCTGCCGGCTGCCGGATTGATAATAAACAGGTGCTTCATAATATCGCCCCTTATTTCTTTTTACTCACCCGGGAGTTATCGGTAAACATATAGTAATCGCACTTGATCTTGCCGTTGTAGAATTTGCGCTTTTTGTCTGCCCGGCGGCCAAAATAATGCTCCAGCTCCGGCTCAGAGGTGATGATATACTTTTTCCAGCCGTCGGCAAATTTCAAATGCCTGCCCAAGGCGGCATACAACCGCTGGGCGCTCTGCTGCTCCAGCATCCGCTCACCGTAGGGAGGGTTGCATACCAAAATACCGCTGTCACAGGGCAGGGACAATTTGGTGGCATCGCCGTCTTTGAAGGTGACGCAGTCAGAAACGCCTGCCTTTTTGGCGTTGGCAAAGGAAAGGGACACACAGGCAGGGTCATTGTCAGAGCCTAAGATCCGGTAGCTGCCCTTGAACTCCTTATCTCTGGCTTCTTCCCGGGCTTGCTTCCAGATTTCCGTGGGCATAAAGGCGTATTCCTGTCCTGCAAAGGCGCGGCTTAAGCCCGGCGCACGGTTTTTGGCAATCAGGGCGGCTTCAATACAAATCGTACCGCTGCCGCAGAAGGGATCCCAAAAGAATTCTCTGCCCCGGTAGCGGGTCAGCTGGATCATACCGGCAGCCAAAGTTTCGTGCAAGGGGGCATCGTTGCCTACTGCCCGGTAGCCGCGCTTATGCAGACCCGGTCCGGAGGTGTCCAAAGACAAGGTCACCTGGTCGTTAAGAACAGTAAAATGCAGCTGATATTTTGTGCCGGTCTCCGGCAACCAGCTGATGCCGTACTTTTCACCCAGTCGCTTGGAGGCGGCTTTTTTGATAATTGCCTGACAGTCAGAAACGCTCATCAGCTGAGAATTTAAGCAGTGACCCTTAACAGGGAAAGCACCGTCCTTGGGGATAAAATCCTCCAGGTTCGCAGCATATACGCCCTGAAACAGCTCTTCAAAGCTCTTCGCCTGAAACTGCGCCAGCACCAGCATGACTCGCTCGCCGGTGCGCAGGCAGATATTTGCCTTGGCGGCAGCAGCGGCATCGCCTGTAAACAGCGCCCGCCGGTCCTCCACCCGGACATTTTCCAAACCCAGCCGGCGCAGCTCGTCACCGGCGATACCCTCCAAGCCGAACAGACAGGGCACGATCCATTGTAAATCTTTCATATATGCTCCTTAAGGAATGATCTTTTTTGCTTTCAGATACCGCTCTTCTTCGGAAAAAACACAGCCGCAGTATTTCTGGATATACATTTCCAGCTCCCGGGCCTTTTCCTGTCCTGCTTTGAAAAGGGGACGAAAATCCCGGTAAAGAAATTCTACGCCGTAGGTGTCCGCTGCCCGCAGGGCTGTCTCTTTCATCAGCTCGTGGTTCTGATAGGGACTGATAAATAAAGAGGAGGTAAAGCTGTCGAAGCCTTGCTCTTTTGCGGTTTTTGCAGTTTCAAAGAGACGCATCTCATAGCACTTACCGCACCGGTGGGCAATGTCCTCAGCAACTTCCCGGACAAAGGGACGCAAAGCGTATTCGTCCTTTTCCAGCAGTGGCAGACCGATGCGTTCGGCATATTGGCGCAGACAGTTCCGCCGGGCGCGGTACTCGGTAAAGGGATGAATGTTGGGATTGTACCAAAAACCGCTGACCTCAAACCCTTCAGAGCGGAGGGTGTCAATGCACTGATTGGCACAGGGGGCGCAGCAGACATGCAAAAGTGTTTTCATAGGAAGCTCCCGAAAAAGTCAATATTTTTGTTATTATAACATTAAAATAAGACCAATGCAAGATGTCATAGATTCAGCAAATTTTGCACCGGAAATGTAGTATGATACAAACAAATTCCGGTTTATCGGTGGGATTATAACTGCACCTGTAGGGCGGGGGCTTGCCCCCGCCGTGTTGGATTATCAACAGCTTTCATTACGGCGGGAGCAAGCCCCCGCCCTACGAGTACGGTTGTGAATTGTTCGTCAAACTGAAATTTGACATCCGCAGAATCGTTACCGGGCACAATCAAGATGCGTAGCGACAACCACCGCAGAGTGTGCGAATTGTCTGCGGCGACTCGCCGCCTGAAATTTGACATCTTCAGAAAATGCGCTATGATATAGAAAAAGGAGGTGCGTTCCGGTGGAGGAAGATCTGAAATTTATGGATGAGGCGCTGCAGCTGGCGGAGGAAGCGGCGGCAGAGGGAGAAGTGCCGGTTGGCTGCGTTATTGTACGAAACGGCCAGATCGTAGGCAGAGGCCGTAATCGCCGGGAGACCGCTAAAACTGCATTGGGTCACGCAGAAATCGAAGCGATCCGGCAGGCCTGTGAAGCATTAGGCGGCTGGCGGGTTTGGGATTGCACTTTGTATGTGACACTGGAGCCGTGTCCTATGTGTGCCGGTGCCATTGTGAATGCCCGGATCCCGCGGGTGGTGTTTGGTGCAGAGGATGCCAAATGCGGCGCCTGCGGCTCTGTGTGTGATATTTTTTCTATGGATTTTAATCATCATCCCCAGGTTACCAAGGGCATCCGGGAGGCGCAAAGCCGCGCGCTGCTTACGGAATTTTTCCAGCAGCTGCGGTTGGAACTGCGAAGCCGCGAAAAATGGCGAAAACCCTCTGAAGGCGTATAAAGAAAAAGACCGTGTGATGCTTTGGCACTGCACGGTCTTTTTGCTATTATAGGAGGAATTTTGATGAAACCGGAAAAACAGGCTCTGCGGCTTGGGACAGCAGTGGTGCTCTGCGCGCTGCTGCTGCGGCTTTTTACCGGCGGCCCTTTTGCCAACGCGGTGGCGGCGATCGCCTCTCCGGAGTGGATATCCTTTGCCCTGTTTTTGGAAACCGGAAGAGTATACCGCCCGGTGCTGCCGGAGGAGGCAACTGTTGCGGAAACCGTAGAGGAAACACTTCCTCCACCCCAGACCGACCCTTCTCAGGAGGCTGCGGTGGCGGTATTTTCTCAGACAGATGCTGCCCTGGTGCAGGTCAACAGTGTCTGCGGATACCCGGCGGATGTGCACGCGCTGCTGGAAGCACCCCTTAGCTGGGATCTGACGGCTCAGGCACCTGCGGTGCTGATCCTGCACTCCCACGCTACGGAAAGCTATGAAAATGTAGATGGCTACGAAGAGTCCGCACCCTACCGCACCCTGGATGCCGAGCATAATATGATCTCGGTGGGGCAGCATCTGGCGCAAATTTTAGAGGCAAACGGTATCCGGGTGATCCACGATACCGCGCTGCACGATTATCCCTCTTATACGGATTCTTACAATCAATCCCGGACAGCGGTCAAAACTTATTTGGAGCAAAATCCGTCTGTCCGGCTGGTGCTGGATCTGCACCGGGACAGTGTGGAAAATAAAGCGGGTCAGCAGCTGAGCTATGCGGTGGGAGATACCGCCCAGCTGATGTTTGTGGTGGGCACCAATGCCTCCGGCCTTGACCATCCCAACTGGAATGAAAATCTGGCGCTGGCAGTCAAGCTGCACGCCCAGCTGGAAAAGCAGCTGCCGGGCATCTGCCGACCCATCAGCTTTCGCTCCCAGCGGTTCAATCAGGATCTCTCCCCGGGGGCGCTGCTTGTTGAAGTGGGCGCCGCCGGAAACACCCGGCAGGAGGCGCTGCGCGCCGCAGAACAGCTGGCCCAGGCGGTGATCGCCATGGCCGGCGGTGCGGTCACAGAACATCCCACCAGTTAAGTCCGGTGGAATCTGCAAGGGCATAGAACTGCGCTGCCAGCAACGCGCAGCGCTCGGCAAGGGCAGCTCCGTCTATGACCTCGGTGGCAGCAAAATCGCTGTCGATGGTGTCCAAAGGCGCGTGATGGATGAAAGCAGCTGTAAAATGACGATTTTCCTCCCATTGCCGAAAGGCGCGCTGCAGCAAAACATTCCCCTCTTCCTCACTGCCCCGGACAAAAAGCTGCGCAGCCTGATTCAGCTGGTCACCTAAGTGGGTATGGTGGGCGTTCAGCGCCCGGGAGACAGGCAGGCTCAGCAGCGGCAGCAGCACCAAAAGTGTGACCCCAAGAAGATACCGGCGCATATCAAGACTCCTTTCGGCGAAATACCACCCGGTTGCTGCCGTCCACGGTCAGCAAAAGGGTGTCTTGCGCGGTGGCGCGCTGCGCCTTCAGCTGCTTTTGCAGCCAATGGGTATCCTTGCCTGCCTTTTGCAGGTTGTCCCTGAGCAGCTTTCCGTCAGAAATAATGGTAACGGGAAGGTACTGGGCCTTCACGGCAATGCCGGCATCTTCCGCAGATGCCGGTGCTTTTTCGGGATAGGGAAATACAGAGAGCTGCCCGCCGGTCTCCAAGATGGCAAACTGCACGCTGTCGATATCCAAGATGTCTTTCAGCCGCAGCTGCTCCGTCAACTCATCCAGAGTGACACGGGTCTTGCGCAAATTGTTCTCCAGGATTTTCCCGTTTTCAATTAGGATCACAGGCTTGCCGCACAGAAGCTTGCGCAGAAAAATACTGCGCATAGACAGCATAGACAATACAAGCTCTAAGCCCAGCACAGTCAGGATCGGCACAAGGCCCGACAGCAGCGGAATGGCGCTGTCTTGCATAGGGATGGAGGCAAGGTCGGCGATCAGCATCGCCACCACCAGCTCCGAAGGCTCTAACTGACCGATCTGCCGTTTGCCCAGCAGGCGGATCACGGCGATCAGCACCAAATATAAAATCACGGTACGCACATAAGAGATCAGCAAAAAACCACCTCTTGGGAAAGTTTTCCCAAGAGGTGGCGGTTTATTCCGGTATAAATACAAAAACCGCAGCATTCTGCGGTTTTTGTATAAAGAAAAGAGGAGAGGAAAAATGAAAGACAATTCGAAACTTAGTACCTATAGCATAACCGGAAATTGTGAAGAAAAAAAGTAAGTAAATTTTAAGATTGTATGAAGTTGGTGCATAAACGAATGCTTTTTGCCGTGGACGCCCTTTTAGCGCCGGTATTGATTTATACTGCCCAGCAGCTCCAAAAGCCGTCGGCAGTGGTCCCGTTCCTGGGCAGCCAGCCGGGAAAAGACAGGGCCGTATTCCGGATCAGAAGCTCTGGCTTCATAGGCGGCAAGGCTGCGCATCTCTCTGCCGTAACAGCGGCGCAGCAGCGTTTCCACCGGCGCAGCTTCCGGCTGGGGCGTATATTCAGCTGCCCGTTTACCGGAAACCAGGGTGTAGATCCCCTTCAGGCAGGCAGCGTGGGTCTGCTCCTGCTCTGCCATTTGCCGCAGCAGAAGATTGTGTTTGCCCTGGAATTGCCGGGAGAGCATCAGGTAAATGGCGGCATCCGTCCATTCTTCGTTGATCAGCGCCGGGAGCTTTTGTACATCCAAACCGGCAGTGGGTGGCTGTCGCACCCGGTCCCAGATCCGGGCGGCTTTTTCTGGGTCATAAGCTTGCATTTGCATGCTCCTTTCAATGGTTGTGAGTAACAGTATATTTCATTTGACCGGGGTATTTACCTGCATTTTGTCGGCAATAAAAAAATAGTCTTTTCTTTTTCGTTCATATGTGCTATTATAAATTTAATGATGATAAGAGGAGCGTGCTGCTATGGCAAGGACGAGCAATAAATCTCAGCTGATCGTGGATTTTGTGAATCAGTTTGTCCGGGAGAACGGTTTTGCTCCCTCTGTCCGGGAGATCGGTGCGGCGGTGGGTCTGCGTTCCACGGCGTCGGTGAGCTATCATCTGCAGCAGCTGCAGGAAAAGGGCCTTTTGCAGTCAACCGGTATCAAGGGCAAAAAGCGTGCCATCGTGGCTTCCCAGCGGCCGGGTCAGATCCCGGTGGTGGGTGTGGTCACTGCCGGTATGCCTATATTAGCCTTTGAGAATTTGGAGGGCACTATGGCCTGGGACGGTGATCCGGAGTGCTTTGCTCTGCGGGTCAGAGGCGAGAGCATGATCGGCGCCGGCATTTTGGACGGCGATAAGGTGGTGGTCCGCCCCCAGCAGAGCGCAGAGGACGGACAGATCGTGGTGGCCCGGATCGGGGACGAAGCCACCGTCAAGCGGCTGCGCCGCCGGGACGGTCAGGTCTGGCTTTTGCCGGAAAATGAGGCATATCCCCCCATTGACGGAAGCGAAGCGGAGATCGTGGGTCTTGTTAAGGCCGTCGTACGGGAGTATTAAGCATTTATAAGGGATCCTTTTTTACAAGAGGATCCCTGTTTTTTTGTGCAGATCGTTGGAAAATAATCAGAAAATGAAAAAATTTAATAAAAAGATGCAAAATCCTTTGCTTTTTTTACCAGTTCGTGTTATACTGTTTGGGCACTAAATATCAAGATAAAAATGGCGGCAGGAAGCCGTCAAAAAACGAAAGGGGTAATACCAAAATGTCTCATAAATATGTGTATCTGTTTACCGAAGGCAATGGCTCCATGCGTGAGCTGCTGGGCGGCAAGGGTGCCAACCTGGCTGAAATGACCAAGATCGGTCTGCCTGTTCCCCAGGGCTTTACGATTTCCACCGAAGCATGTACGAAGTACTATGAAGACGGCCGGAAGATCAACGATGATATCAAGGCTGAAATTATGGAATATGTGGAGAAGATGGAAGCCTTCACCGGCAAGAAGTTCGGCGATAAGGAAAATCCGCTGCTGGTTTCTGTCCGCTCCGGCGCCCGCGCATCGATGCCCGGTATGATGGATACGATTTTGAATCTGGGTCTGAACGAAGATGTTGTGGCTGTTATGGCTGCCAAGTCCGGCAATCCCCGCTGGGCATGGGACTGCTATCGCCGTTTTATCCAGATGTATTCTGATGTGGTTATGGAAGTGGGTAAGAAGTACTTTGAGGCGCTCATCGACGACATGAAGGAGCGCAAGGGCGTTACCCAGGATGTGGACCTGACTGCCGAAGATCTGCAGGAGCTGGCAGGCCAGTTCAAGGCTGAGTACAAGGCAAAGCTGGGCACAGACTTCCCCACCGATCCCAAGGAGCAGCTCATGGGCGCTATCCAGGCTGTGTTCCGCAGCTGGGATAACCCCCGTGCAAACATCTACCGTCGTGAAAACGACATTCCCTATTCCTGGGGTACTGCCGTTAATGTGCAGACCATGGCCTTCGGCAATATGGGCGACAATTGCGGTACCGGTGTTGCCTTTACCCGTAACCCTGCTACCGGCGAGAAGAAGCTGTTCGGCGAATTTTTGACCAATGCTCAGGGCGAGGATGTGGTTGCCGGTGTCCGGACCCCCATGCCCATCAGCGAGATGGCTGATAAGTTCCCCGAGGCATTCAAGCAGTTTGAAGATGTGTGCAAGATCCTGGAGGAGCACTACCGGGATATGCAGGATATGGAGTTCACTGTGGAAAACGGCAAGCTCTATATGCTCCAGACCCGTAACGGCAAGCGTACCGCGCCCGCTGCTCTGAAGATCGCCTGCGACCTGGTGGACGAGGGTATGATCGACGAGAAGAAGGCCGTGGCTATGATCGAGCCCCGTACTCTGGACACCTTGCTGCATCCCCAGTTTGATGCCAAGGCCCTGAAGGCTGCTGCTCCTGTGGGCAAGGCTCTGGCGGCTTCTCCCGGCGCTGCCTGCGGTAAGATCGTCTTCACCGCTGAGGATGCAAAGGCCTGGGCAGAGCGTGGCGAGAAGGTCGTTCTGGTTCGTTTGGAGACTTCCCCCGAGGATATCGAGGGTATGATGGCTGCTCAGGGCATCCTGACTGTCCGTGGCGGTATGACCTCTCACGCTGCCGTTGTTGCCCGTGGTATGGGCACCTGCTGCGTTTCCGGCTGTACCGAGATAGCAATGGACGAGGAGAACAAGAAGTTCACGCTGGCAGGCAAGACCTATAATGAAGGCGACTGGCTGAGCCTGGACGGCTCCACCGGTAACATCTACGACGGTCAGATCCCCACTGTGGAAGCTACCATCGCCGGTGAGTTTGGCCGGATCATGGCTTGGGCTGACCAGTACCGCACCCTGAAGGTCCGCACCAATGCCGACTCCCCCAGAGATGCCATCAAGGCTCGTTCCCTGGGCGCAGAGGGCATCGGATTGTGCCGTACCGAGCATATGTTCTTTGAGGAGGGCAGAATCGCTTCCTTCCGTGAGATGATCTGCTCCGATACTGTCGAGGAGCGGGAGGCTGCTCTGGCTAAGATCATGCCCATGCAGCAGGCTGACTTCGAGGGCCTGTACGAGGCTATGGAGGGCCAGCCCGTTTGCATCCGCTTCCTGGATCCCCCCCTGCACGAGTTCGTCCCCACCACTGAGGAGGACATCGCTGCGCTGGCAGCAGCCCAGGGCAAGAGCGTGCAGCGCATCAAGGAGATCATTGACTCCCTGCACGAGTTCAACCCCATGATGGGTCACCGTGGCTGCCGTCTGAGCGTCACCTATCCCGAGATCGCAGCAATGCAGACCAAGGCGGTCATCCGCGCTGCTATCAATGTTAAGAAGAATCATCCCGACTGGGAGATGGTCCCCGAGATCATGATCCCCCTGGTTGGCGATGTGAAGGAGCTCAAGTTCGTTAAAGATGTGGTGGTCAAGACTGCAGACGCAGAGATCGCAGCTTCCGGCATTGCGCTGAAGTATGAAGTCGGCACCATGATCGAGATCCCCAGAGCCTGCCTGACTGCTGACGAGGTCGCCAAGGAAGCCGAGTTCTTCTGCTTCGGCACCAACGATCTGACTCAGATGACCTTCGGCTTCAGCCGTGACGATGCCGGCAAGTTCCTGGAGGCTTACTACGCATCCAAGATCTATGAGAACGATCCTTTCGCAAAGCTGGATCAAAACGGTGTCGGTCAGCTGATGGAGATGGCTGTTGCCAAGGGTAAGGCCTCCGGTAGAAGTCTGCACTATGGCATCTGCGGCGAGCACGGCGGCGACCCTGTCTCCGTGGAATTCTGCCACAAGATCGGCCTGGACTATGTCTCCTGCTCCCCCTACCGTGTACCCATTGCCCGTCTGGCTGCCGCCCAGGCTGCAATCAAAGAATCTAAGTAATTAGGTTTATAAAACAAAACTTATCCCTCTGCTGAGAAATTGGCAGAGGGATTTTTGTGTCATTTTATTGAAAATCATAAGGAAATATTTTATAATTTAAACATATAGCTTATTTTGTTATAAGCGAGGTGCCGAAATGGAAAAAAGTTTGTTAAAATTAGAACAGGGTGACCTGCTCTGTGTTGACGATGGTTGCATTGATATTGAGTTTCAAGGGGTACAATTTGATTTGGTCTGTCCTTCCAATACTCTTGACGAGAACCGTGCAAGAATACAGCAGGGACTCTCTGATGTTGAGCAACGGTTAGCCGTTGTCAATAAAAAGGTTGCAGAACTAAATGCTGATATTGAAAATCTAACAAACAATGTTGATGGTCTTGATTATGCGATAGCAGTTACCTGTGGTGTTATTACTGGCATTATTGATTCTATTTTTGTTGGAGAATGGGATTTCAAAAATGCAAAAGCAGTCAGCAATAAGCAAATCAACGACAAAGTTATGGATTTTGCTAAAAAGGACCCTCAGTACGCGGAGTTCATTAAGAACAAGCGAAAGAATAATGACCCTAACCGTTTGGACAATGCAATAGAGTTTTTAGAAAACAAATACAAACTTCCAGGCGACGGTGCATATAAAGGGTTCAAAGATTTGGGCATTACCGATGCTTCGCATCATTTAGATGACTTTTGCCACCACCCAACATTAATCGGTCTCATTTGCTGTGTCCTCGTTCAATTTACTGGAAGCGCAACATATAGAAGTAGTTCAGGAGCAGTTGTTAAAACTCCCATTGAAGTAAATGAATACGGAAAACTGGTAAGCGAAAACAAGTGGGGAAAAATTCTTGCAGGTGTTATTAACTGGTTTTTTAATATTGCTCAAACGGCAGCCAATAGAAAAGGTCATTTGTTGAGCGATATGGCTGGCAGTTCTACATCTGTGGGAAAAGGCAATGAGGGTGCAGGTGTCCCTGGTAGTATGATGTCGCTGGCAAAAGAATTGTCTGCACTTCCTTGCTTTAAAGATAGCAACTTTGCAGAGAATTTACGAAAAGCATACCAGAACGGCATTGGTTCTGGCGACAAGCAACTTGACCTTGGCGCATTTAATTCGCTATTTGAAGGTGCTTCAAGCAAAGTTGATATGCGAACAGAAATGGCAGTTGCTCACGAACTCAAAAGACAAGCAATGCCTGTTATTATTAACGAACTGCTTGTTAGGGGAATATATTTTGTTCGTAGATTTATTCTTGAAATGAAAGAGAAGCATTCCATTAAGGATATCAACTGGAAAAACACTCTTCCTTTCAAAAATAGAACTATCGTTAGAATGATGACCATTGCCACGGGTACTTTCACTGCAGTTGATATGGCAGATGCAGGTATTAGAGCAGTAATCAAGTCTGGCGGTTTTAATCCTGCAACATTGGGCAATTTCGTTTTGAATGTCAATTTTGTTGGTGTTGGCCGTTTCGCCATTGCCGTTGCAACTGATGTTGGAATGGGTGTAAAAAAAGGCATTAAGGAAAACAAGCGGTTAGATTTGGTTGGTCAACAATTACAGTTAATGAATGTCAAGGTGTCTTACCAGCAGGCAGATATGTGGGTATCTGCAAAAGATGCTGGTGAAGCAATTAACGAAGCATATGAAATGGTCGTTCCTGCCGTTGAAACTATTGTAACCACGTGGGCAGAAACCGATAAAAAAGTTGACGATATTGTCAACACCTTGGAGAAAGAAAATGAAGAATATGCGGTGTTAGAAACATTCTTAACAATGTATGATGAAAGTCAAGGGTGAATTGTAAAATGTCAAATATAATAACAAAAGAACAAGAATTTGTTGGGAATGTAAGCAGATATACTTACTTGGTTGAAAGAATAGATTTAACTGCACTACCAACAATTATTGATAGTCAAGTAGAACAAATAGAAATTCTTTCTACCAAAATTAATGATGCTTTATCCACTGCCGAAGATGCAAAAAAACTAGCCGAAGATGCAAAGCCCGTAAAATGGGGACACAAAAAAGAAGCAATTGAAGACCTCCAAGAGGCTAATAAAAAGTCAGCGGAGGCAATTAGCGAAACGGTAGATGCATTGAAACTCTCTTTTGAATACGAGAAACAACTCGGAGAAATTAGTAAATTCTTAATTGCAATTGCTGCTTGCAGTGCAGTGCATACTGACCAAGCGATAGAAAGAATTTACGCCGCTATTCAAAATAGACCTGCTAACAAACCTTTGAACGATGTTGCAAAAGAACACCTTCAACAAATTATTAACCAAATGAGAGTTCAGGGCGATACAATTAGAAAACAAGAAGCCTTGGAGCGAGAATTGGAAGAAAAAGATGCCCAAGACGAAGAGCAGGACAGACAAATCAAAGAAATGGCAGCAGACGATGACAGACAGGATGCTCTCATTGAAGAATTGCAGAAAAAGATAGCCAATTTAGAAAAGTGGAAGATTGTCGCTTTAATTACTTCTGGTACGGCCTTGGTATTAACCTTGCTTCAAATTATCGGAATCTTGTAATTAGGTTTTCCCTCTTTTGCGGATAGCACCACAGGCTACTATTAAGGGCTAATATCAACCCAATAACAAAACCACCCGGAGCAATCCGGGTGGTTTTTGTTGCGTGGTGCGCAGAGAAATGCTATACTAATTGTGATGGGGGTGCTGATATGACGCTTGAAGAATACCGAATGAAGCACAGTATGCTGATAGAAAAATACCAATGGATCGAATTTGATTTGGAAGGTCTCTATGCAGCCCTTTCCGAAGAGCCGTTTCACAAAGCCCTTCGGGAGATTGAAAGGGATTCAATTGGAAGAGTTGTCCGGGAAATTAAGCAGATCGAGGATCAGCAAAACATCGCAGTCTTTTCCAAAACGGAATATCAAGAACTGGATCAACTTCGTGAAAGAAGGAATTTTTGGAGCCACGAATGCTATACAGAGGCATACGACAAAAGCACGGGTGCGCCAAGGAACGCAGATATGCTCGCATCGGATCTGTGGAAAGCAGAGAGTTTTCTAAGCCGTTTGCGTCAAATTAAAGATATGTATATGGACCAAAAAAGGCGATAAAATCATACGAACCCATATACGGATTGCAATGCAACCGGTAATCATTTATAATAAATCGAGAAAAGCAGGAGGCGCATATTATGTACACGATCTATGTGAAGTTCCGGTGCCTGCCCCAGAAGCGGGATGCCTATATTCAGAAAATGAAGGATACCGGCATTTTGGATGCCATCCGGGCAGAGGACGGCTGCATTCGGTACGAATATTATTTGTCTGAGAAAGATCCGGATGTCATTTTGCTGATCGAGCAGTGGCAGACAAAACAGCATCAGCAGGTCCACCTGACCCAGCCCCATATGGCACAGATGCGCACCTTTAAGGCGGATTATATCGCCGAAACCGTTTTGGGAGAGGTCACGATTTTGTAAAAGGGAGACGGCCGTATGATCATAAAGCAATACATCAAGGATTTCGAAAAGTTAGGCTTCGGTATGTTTGTCCATTTCGGTCTTTACAGCGTGATCGGCATGGGCGAATGGGCAAAAAAATCACGCAGCATTCCCTGGGAGGAATATCTTAAGACGCTGGACGCCTTCTGCCCCAAGGCGGATTGGGCGCAGGAGCTGGTTTTGGCGGCAAAAGAAGCGGGATGTAAGTATATCACCCTTACCACCCGCCACCACGACGGCTTTTCTCTTTACGATACCTGCGATCTGAACGATTACGATGCGCCCCATATTTGCGGCAGAGATCTTGTACGGGAATTTGTGGATGCCTGTAATGACCACGGCATCATTCCCTTTTTTTATCACACCCTTTTGGATTGGCACGAAGAGAGCTATCAATCAAATTTCCAGGAATATCTGATCTATCTGAGAAAGAGCGTGGAGCTGCTTTGCCGCAATTACGGAAAGATCGGTGGCATCTGGTTTGACGGTATGTGGGATAAGCCCCAGGAGGACTGGCAGGAGGATATGCTGTACGGCCTGATCCGCAGCTACCAAAAGGATGCGATGATCATCAACAACACCGGCTTGAATGCCCGGGGTGCTTTGGGTCACATCGAGCTGGACAGCGTTACCTTCGAGCGGGGCAGACCCCAACCCATCAATATGGCGGATTCTCCCAAATACATTGCCAGCGAGATGTGTGAGACTTTTGCCGATCACTGGGGTTACGCGGAGAACGACTTTAATTTCAAGCCTACCGCAGAGCTGATCCAGAGCCTTGCCATCTGCCGCCGGTATCGGTCCAATTTCCTGTTCAATGTGGGTCCCAGAGCAGACGGAAGCCTGCGCACCATTGATAAGGGTGCGCTGGAAATTTTGGGACAGTGGACGGCGCTCAACGAAGAAGCCTTGCACGAGCCTGCGCCTGTCGCTGTGGAGGTAGAGGGAAAACCCAAAAATTTCTTGCTCAAAAACGGCAATCACTACTATTTGTTTCTGTTCGACATCAGTATGCGCGGCGACGGAAATGTTGCCATCAACCAGGAAATGGTTTTGGACAACACCTTCTGTCTAAAGGAAACCGTCAAGTCCGTCTGCTGGCTGGACAGCGGAAAGCAGCTGCAATTTACGCAGGCGGGCGACCGGGTGACGGTGACAGCAGAGCCTTACCGTTACGGACAGAGCTTTGTGGTACGCATCGCCAAGCTCACGGTATAATTGTATCCGCCGCTTCACGGATTGCTGAAGCGGCGGATTTTTCTTGTAATTGTTATTGCTTTGTGGTATATTTTTTGCAAAGAGAGGTGAGCTGCTGTGAATTATCAAAGACCCAATCTGCTGTGTTACAGACTTGTCCAGCTGGCAGGTCAGTTTATGGCAGCTTTTGTATTCAAAAGAAAGCTGCTTCGCAACGAGATCAAGGATGCAAAAGGACCTTTTGTGGTGATCGCCAACCATCAGGCGGCGTACGATTTTGTGAATCTCATAGGTATCTGCAAGCGGCCTATGTCCTTTGTGATCAGCAATTCCTTTTACCAGAGCCTGCCCATTAAGGGACTGCTGGATAAATTGGCGGTGATCCCCAAGCAGCAGTTTCAGACCAGCACCGATGATCTGAAAAAGATCCGCGCTGTGATCCAGGCGGGAGAGCCGGTGGCGATCTATCCTGCGGGCCTGATGTGCGAGGACGGCCTGTCCACCCCCATTCCCGGCGCTACCTGCAAGCTGCTGAAATGGCTGGGTGTGGATGTGTATATGGCTAAGACCCAGGGCACTTATTTTGCAATGCCCAAGTGGACCAAGGGCTTCCGCCCGGGCAGGACCACGCTGGATGTTTACAAGCTGTTTTCTGCTGCGGAACTGGAAAATATGGAGCTGCGCGCTATCCGGCAGCGAATGGAGGATGCGCTGCTCTTTGATGCCTACCGGGAGCAGGAACAGCTGCTTGTAAAGTACAAAAAGGGAAATGATGTGCGCGGTCTTGAAAATGTGCTTTATATGTGCCCACACTGCGGTCAGGAGTTTTCCGTTGCGGTGCCGCAAAAAGACACCCTTACCTGCCAAAGCTGTGGGTATAGCTTGCGCAGCGATGCATACGGCTTTTTACATAAGACATCCCAAGTAGGGCAGGAAATGCGCTATGTGTCGGACTGGAGCAGACACATTTTCGGCGCGGTAAAGGAAAAGCTTGCAAAGGGAGAAGCCTCCGTTCTACGCGCCAGGACAGCGATCCATATGGTAGACCCCAAAAGGAACAAATATGTTCCGGCAGGTGAGGGAATGCTTACCCTGAATGAAAAGCATTTCACCATCGAAGGAACGCTCTGCGGTGAACAGGTGTGTATCAAGATCCCGGTGGAGCGATTCCCTACGCTGCCCTTCAGTCCCGGAAAGCATTTGGAAATACAAGACGGAAAGCTTATCTACCGCTGCGTGCTCAATGACGGCAGACAGGTAATGAAATTTATCAATATGGTAAAGGCTTTTTATGAACTGAAAAGCAATACGCCGGTACCGGTATAAACAAAACGACCCGATTGTTTTCCAATGTCATTAAGTTAAGAGAAAATGTCATTCCGAGCCAGTGCGCACACTGGCGTGGGAATCTCTAAAACCGGAGTTGGTCCGGGAGATTGCCACACCAGTGACACGGTCACTGGTTCGCAATGACACTAACTTAATGACATTGGATTGCTTTCGGGTCGTTTTTGTGTTTAATAGAAAGACATTGCCTGATGGTGCCGCTGCAGCGCCTCCTCGTCAAAGGTCTTTGTCCAGCGCATTTTCGCCATAGTCTGCAAAAACCGTTCGTTGCTGATACGGGTATATTCGCTTAGAAGCAGTCGCAGCTCATGGGGTGGGATGCCGAACATCTGGGTGCATTTCAGCCGGAAATGGGAGCTGTCGTAATAGCCGCATTCCTTGGCGATCTGGGCGATACTGGAGGGGGCTTTCAACAGCATATTGGTTGCCAGCTGCATCCGCAGCTGATTTTGGTAATCGTGGAAGGTTTTTCCGGTAACATTGCGGAAGCCTGAGGCAAAACTGCTCCGGGACATACCCGCAAGACGGCTGACTTCCTCCAAGGAGACACCTGTTGCGATATTCTTCTTGGTATACTCCATCACCCGTTCGAAGGCAGCGTTCCGGGTTACAACAGACTGGGCTTCCCGGGGCGTTACCGTGGGCACGACATCCTTCACCAAAACCTGCAATAAGCTGCCCACCAGCGTCATCAGTCTGTTGGCCTGCATATGGCTTTGCTTGCCGTATTCCTGCAGCAATTCTGCGCAGAGCTGATCTGCCTGCGCCTTGTCCTCACCCTGCAGAGATACAATAGATGGCAGGATGCGACCGTCGTAGGCAGCTTTGTTATAGGAAAGAGGCAAAAAGGGTATGCGGTATTTATGCCACATATCCTTGCGGATGGAGATTTGAAAAATGCTCAGCTGCTCCATATCAGACACAGAGGTATCGATCTGGTGGGGAAGATAAGGAAAGTCAAGGACCATGGTACCGGCACCCGGATAATGATCCACACCGTCAAACTTATGCCGGTACGAGCCGGACAGGGTGTAAAAGATCTGCAGATAATCGTGCCAGTGGGTGCCACTGATCCGGTAGTCGTGATTGTTCAGGATGATCACCGGCAGTGCGTTGAATAGCCGGTGGTGCTCTGTCAGATGGGGCAGATGCAGGTCCGGTTCGATAATAAGCTGCTGTTGTTGCGGCTGCATAGGAAAACCTCCTGTCTGATTGGCAGTAAAATTCCGGTTTAGCGGCGAGTCGCCGCGGACAATGCGCACGCAAATGGGCAATAATCGCGCGCATCTTGATTGCGCCCGGTATCGTTATTGCGGCAGACAAATTCCGGTTTATCGGTGAGATTATAACCGCACCCGTAGGGCGGGGGCTTGCTCCCGCCGCAACGAAAAATAGTTGGTAATCCACCACGGCGGGGGCAAGCCCCCGCCCTACAGTGGATGGTCAAACAATTCGTCAAGCTGAAATTTGACATTCCTATATTTATCGTACAATATGCCCGGCGAAAATGCAAGAATAATTTTGGACGAATTTCCTATTTGAGGGGTTGTTCGGCATAGTGACTAAATGTATAATGGAAAATGATCGATTGTATGGTGAAAGGTGTCGCTATTTCAAGGGGAAAAGCCCCGTATTTTGCGGCACAAAGCCTGAATAAATAAGGAGGAAATATTATGAAATTGGCGATGAAGCGTATGCTGGCGCTGGTGCTGTGTCTGAGCACTTTACTGTCTCTGGGCGCAGCTATCGTGCCCACAGCTACCGCTGCCGGCACCGGCTCCGGCGGTGGCGTAGCCACTACCCCTACGGTTACATATGATTTTAACTATCAGGGAATGTTGGCAGAAGTGGCAGCAAGTGTGCCCGGTGGCAATCTGCCCAGCGGCGGCGGCGACCTTTACACCCAGAGCGGCGGTGTGTGGACACTGCGCCAGCAGCTGGTGGATGCAATGAATAAGTACTACGGCCAGACTGTCGTGG
>JAZNQK010000072.1:0-56308 GCA_045590135.1 Faecousia sp. | reverse complement strand
TTCTACTGTTTCGATCCAGGAAGCCCCTCATCCGACCTCGCTTATGCTCGGCCACCTTCCCCCAGGGGAAGGCACCGATAAACCGGAATATGTTTGTAAATGCAATGAAAAGGGTGCGCACTGCGCACCCTTTTTGCTGCTTTATTTTCTGTAGAGCTTGCGGTTTTCAGCCAGGATCCGGTCTCTTTCAAAATTGCGGATTCGCTGCATCGCTTCGCAGGTTTTTGCCCAGGTCACCGGCGCATTCTTGGCGGCGTAGTCGTTGGACTCGCTACCATAATAGCCCCAGGCCAGAATGGTTCGGGCACCGGCATCATAAGCGGCCTCAGTGGCTTGAATGATGTCCTCTTCCTTGCCCTTAGGGTTGCTGTAGGTTTGGATCCAGATGTTGTGATCCTTACCGAATTTATCGGCAACCCGAATGTTTTCCCTGGCACCTTCATAGACAAAGCGGTAGACATTCAGATCCGGATCCTTAGCTTGTGTACCTAACCAGTAGGGATCGGAACCAATGTTGTCCATATGGGGCAAAGCGCAGATCTGATCCACCACATCCAAACTCATACCGTAGGTACCCAGCATCACGCAAACGGTGTTTTTTATGCCTTTTGCGGCACTGTATGCAGTGACCTCCCGGAAGTAATCCACAATGCTGCCGGTGGCAAAAGCACTGACATCATCATTGGCTTCCTCCGGCATAGGATAGCCGTATTTTTCTTCGAACAGCTTGCGGCAGCGAGAACATGCGCAGCCGTGATAGGTCTTGTCACCGACCTTCTTCGTAGGCATAGCCGGCTCATCCCAGAAAATAGTACGCGCGCCTAAAAATTCTACCGCATCGATCCACTCTTTGGTAAACTTACGGAAATCCGGACTGTTTAAGCAGGCACGGGTAGGTGCAATTTCTCCATCGGAAAAGCGCATAATGCTATCGGGGTAATAGGAAAGAAAATGGGATCTGTCGCCGGGAGGGCCTCCCAAACCCCAGTTGTCTACCCAAACCTCAAGACCCATATCCTCGGACATAGTTACAATGTCCTTCATTACCAGCTTGTGCCGGTCCCAGTCGGTGTGGGAGAACATATGCACAACCAGGTCCATACCGTGGGTTGCCATATCCAGCAGATCCTGCCGGGCGTGGTGGGGCATACGATTGCCGTGATAAGCTGCGCCAAGACGCAAGGGTTTCATAAGCGTTCCTCCTCTTATTTGCCAGCCTGCATTTCCGCGACAGATTCCAGAACGGCATCTGCCATATACTCCAGCTGCTCCTGACTCAGACCATACAGCGGCAGGTGAGTGAGGCGCTTGTAGAACACTTCCTCACAGACGGGGCAATCCTTGGCAATTTCATCAGAATCGTAACCCATATCCTGCACGATCTTAAACCGGTACAGAGGGCCGAAGTGGGCAATCTGTGTAACACCCTTTTCTTCTAACTTCTTCTTCAATACCTGGATATCACCGCCGGCCTTTTCCGGGTCGATCTGCAGCAGGTACAGGTGGAAGGTGGGCTTAATGTCGTCATTACCCAGATCCTGCGCAATGATAGCGTCATTCTCAGCAAAGCGGCTGTTCAGATACTTAGCAGCGGCGGCACGCTCGGCAATGATCTGCTCATTGCGCTGTACCTGCAGGGTCAAGCCAAGGCCCTGGATCTCTGTGGTGGAGGCGTTGCCGGGCACAAAGGGTGCATATTTACCTTGAATGGGTGTGATGTTATACAGCCAGTCCTTGATGGGGCAGGAGAAGTCCAGACCTAAGAAACGGGCGCGCTTGAGTTCACCTTCAAAGTTGGGGATGGTGGTAGTCAGAATGCCACCCTCACCAAAGGAGGTGATGTTCTTCACCTCATGCATGGAAAATGCCGCAAAGTCACCGATGGTGCCGACCTTCTTACCCTTGTACATTGCACCGAAAGCGTGAGCTGCATCTTCCAGCACGATAATATCGTGCTTTCGTGCCAGCTCCATAATGGGCTGCATATCCACAGGATAGCCGCCGATATGCACGGGCACGATCATCTTGGTCTTGGGGGTGATCTTTCTTGCCACATCTGCAGGATCCATATTGATGGTTCTGGGATCTACATCGGCAAACACCAGCTTTGCGCCCACAGCCAAGGGATATGCCATAGTTGCCACAAAGGTGATAGCAGGCACAATGACTTCGTCACCGGGCTGCAAATTGGCGTACTTATAAGCGATCTCGAAGCCGGCAGTAGCGTTGGTCACAAAGGTGGAGGAGTTGGTGCCTAAATATTCGTTACAGGCGGCCTCTGCTGCCTCTACCTTGCTGCCCAAAGACAGCTTGCCGGGAGGGGTAGCCAGCGCATCCAGTTTCTTGACCTGCTGCCAAACAGCCTCCAGGGCGGCATCATACTCAGCGCCTTCGCCCTGCATCAAAAAGCGAATGATCTCCATCAGATCGTGGACATTGTAGTTTTCGCCAACAGCTGCCCAGGGCACTCTGGTGGCACCGGTGTTGTATCGGAAATCTGTTGCTTTACCCATTTTGTTGCTCTCCTTTAATTAATAATTATTAAAATTCCGGGATGTAGCTTTGGCTGCGCTCTTCCCAGTAGATCTCACGCACTTCAATATCCTTGATCTTCAAAACCGTAGAGTAGGGGGAGAAACCCACATGGCCGCCGACGATGGGATCCATATTGTCTACAAGCTCCTGGATCAACTCACCGTCAACGATTAGAAAATTATGACCCTGGATGGCGCCGGTGGTGATCCGTACCTCTGTGCCCGGTGTGTAGTGATACAGAGGTGTCAAGGATCGCAGCTCATCCTCCGGGAAACGCTCGATACCGCTCTTTCCTTCATACCAGCCGTTGAGACCGGAGATATAGCCTTTTTTTAAATAGTTGACCTCGTCGTCCCAGGTGACGCAGTAAACGGCATTTAAGTCCCGGGTGGCGGGCAATACAGACGCTACGGTAAAACTCAGCATCACATCCCGGTCAAAGCGCTGCTTGCTCAGAAGAATACCGCCTCTGTTTTCCGGCTCGCTGCCAATGAGATAACCGTCTTCATAGTACCAGGTGCCCAGCTTGACATCCCAAATATCCCGGAAATTCTCATCCGGCTGATAGGAAAGAAGCACTTTGGACTTGTCCACCAGGATCCGCTTGCCCAACAGCAAAATCTCGTTTTGCATAATACACCTCCTGTTTTTCTTTATTTTATCAAATCTGCCTTATGGGAAAAAGACGATATGTTCCCACTTTTTTGTAAAATATTCCGCGCATAAAAAATAATTGACAAATTTTGTGCAACAGATACAATAAATATGAGCGAAGAGTGGGGGACTTGCTCCTGCCGTTATATGGAGGGTGGACGCAATGACAGTAGAATTTGATACCCATAAAATACAGGCGGCATTGCAGGATTTCTACAATGCCACCGGTATTGATGCAGACCTTATAAAGCCGGACTTCACTTCTGCCTGCCGCAGTCAGCAGAACCGGTGTCTTTACTGTGCAAAGGTGCAAAGCACACCAGCCGGCTTGCAGGCGTGCAGATCGTCGGATAAGCTGCTGCTGGAAAAGTGTGCAGCAACCGCTCAGGCCCAGGACCGGGTCTGCCACGCGGGGCTGGTGGATGTGGCGATCCCCATCTTGTATGACGAACAGATCATCGGCTACCTGATCTTTGGCAGAATGAAATCAAATCTCAATTTCTCTTCTCTTAAGGAATATATAGCCGGCCTGGGTCTGGATACGGAGGAAGCAAAACAGGCATATGCGCAGCTGCCTTTTTATGACGGGGCGCGGATACAAAGCGTATCCAATATCGCAACGCTGATCTGCAAGTATATCCTTCTGGAAAATATGCTCCGGCCCAATGAAAACGACGGCGTGGAGAAGGTGAGCACCTACATCCGGGACAATCTGGAAAAACCGCTGTCTATTCAAAGCATTGCCAGAGCCACCGGTGTCTCCAAAACGGTTCTTTATAAGCTGTTTCATCAACACTTTCACAGCACCGTCGGCAGCTACATTAAAACAAAGCGGGTAGAGCGCTCCCTGAGCCTGCTGACGGATACAGCACTGTCCATGGAGGAGATATCCCAGCGCGTCGGCTTTTCCGGCGCATCCTATTACAGCAAGGTGTTTAGATCGCAAATGGGTGTGTCACCCTTGCAGTACCGGAAAAAGAATAAGCTGCTACCCTGAAAAAAAGGACCCGAAAAACTACCTGCTGACAGCCCCAAATTCCGGCTTAGCGGTGAGATAATTGCTGCACCAACAATACCTTCCCCAAAGGGGAAGGTTTTGAGCGTGTCATTAAGACCAAAAAAACTCTGCCTTTGCACCAAATTGCAAAGGCAGAGTTATCTTTATGCAGGCAGCAGGGGACGGGTAAGCATAGCGGTGGCCAGCTTTGTCATTTCCTCCGGTGACAGTAAATAATGCTGCTTGTGCCACTGGATCACCATACTCATCAATCCGCAAATGGCGAAGGACAATGCAATGCCCTGATAGCTGGATTCCCAGCTGAGCATATATCGGGGCATCATCCGCTCCCGAAGGGCAAAGCTGGTTGCCCGTTCCACTAAAATACCGCTTAGGCCACTGCGTTCCAAGGCGTCCAGTAAGTCCTTATGCGCATACCAAAAGGAAAAATACCGGTCCAGATCACCCAGCGCAGTGCCGGTGACCCCGGTTGGCTCACTGAGCTGAAAATCCATCATCGTATGGTCCAGCAATGCATACAGCGCGCCGTCCTTACTGGAAAAATACCGATAGAAGGATTTGCGGGGGATCTGAAGAAAATCGCAGAGCTCACTGACGGTAATGTCTTCATAACGCCGCTTCAGCAGTAAAAGCAAAAGTCCCTTTTCCAACTCCCGCTGCCGCCGGGAGGACTGCTCGGTCTGACAGATCTTGTACATATTTTTCCACCCCAAACAGAATTTGTATTTATTATAGCACATTTATAAAGATTATCAATAGAGTTTGTGTATTTTGTATAAAATACGGGTCTGTGAATTTCTAAAGGGTGTCACAAAAGGGACATTTTGTGTCTATGCAAATCTTTAAAGTTTCGTTATAATTATGAAAGGAAAAGGCGGTCTTTGGCCGTCTGTATAAAAGGAGGAAAAATAATGGCAAAAAAACCGGTTACTCTGGATGCCAACGGCTACCGTAAGTTTGGCATTCGCGACTCTGTTGCCTACGCAGCCGGCGATCTTGGCTGCAATATGAGCTTTGCCCTGAAGGGCACTATGGCTTTATTCTGGACCCAGGTTATGGGTATGGGTCTGTGGTACTCCCTGCTGCTGGTGATCGTGCAGGTTTGGGACGCTATCAACGATCCGCTGATCGGCTCCATGATCGATGCTGATAAGCGCAAGTATAAGAGAAACAAGTTCCTGCAGTACATCTGGGTCGGTTCCATCGGCTTGATCGTAGGCGGCGCATGCTGCTTCCTGCCCTTCCCCCAGGCTCCTGTTGCAGCGAAGTTCATCATCTTCATTGCCGGTTATGTGATCTGGGATGCGTTCTATACCATCGCCAATGTTCCTTACGGCTCTTTGCTGAGCCTGATCTCCAAGGAGCCTGCAGACCGCGCATCTTTGTCTGCATGGCGTTCTATCGGCTCCATGATCGGCAATATGCTGCCCATGGTGATCCTGCCCTTCCTGATCTACAATGAGGACAAGTCCCTGAACGGTCCTATGGTATTCGTTGCTGCTCTGGTTATGGGCGTGCTGGGCTTCATCTGCTTCCAGTTTATGATCCGCAACACCGAGATCCGTGTGGACACTGAGGTCACTCTGAACGAAGAGCAGCCCAAGTTCAATGTGATCAAGGCAATGGGTAACTTTATGAAGAATCGTCCTGCTGTGGGTGCTACCCTGGCAGCTATGGGTATGTTCATTGGCATGCAGGGCGCTGCAACTGCAGTTTCCGTTGTGTTCCAGATCTACTTCAAGAATCCTGAGATCTCCGGTGTCGTGCAGCTGTTTGCCATGATCCCCATTGTTGTATTTACCCCCCTGGCCCGTAAGATGGTGGTTAAGTACGGCAAGAAGGAGCTGTCCGTTGTGGGCGCTATCGCTTCCATCATCGGCGGTCTGGGTCTGTTTATCATCACACCCAACAACACCGGACTGGATCTGGTTGTGTACATCCTCTGCCAGTTGGTCTATTCCCTGGGCCTGGGCATCTACTCCACCGTCTCCTGGGCGATGATGGGCGATGCCATCGACTACAACGAGTGGAAGACCGGTAACCGCGAAGAAGGCATCGTTTACTCTCTGCACTCCTTCTTCCGTAAGCTGGCACAGGGCGTCGGTCCTGCTGTTGCGCTGGTGATCATGAACGGTCTGGGCTATGTCAACAACACCGTTGACGAGTTCGGCAATGCTTCCATCGATGTCACCCTGCTGGGTTGGGATGTGGCTGTGAACCTGCGTGTGCTGGTTGCTGCTCTGTTCCTGGCTTCTGCTGTTATGCAGTTCATCGGCCTGGCTCTTGTCTACAACCTGGACAAGAAGACCCTTGCCAAGATGAATGAAGAGCTGGATGCTCGCCGCGCTGCTGAGTGATCGTATTTTGAATTCTTTGCACCCTGCCGGCAACGGCAGGGTGTAATAAAGTAATTTATATCTTTTTCATACCTTTTACCCGGTTTATATGCTATAATCCGATTATCACCAAAACAGGAGGATACTGCTTTGAGAAATATTATCAACTTAAATGCCAAGTGGGCATTTACCAAGCGTTTTGACGCGATCCCCAACGAAGTACCCAAGGACTGGGACTTTGTGAATGTTCCCCACAGCTGGAATGCCATCGACGGTCAGGACGGCGACAGCGATTACTACCGCGGCACCTGCTGCTATGTAAAGAAGCTGGACAAGACCGAGCTGCCCACCGCAGACCGGTACTACCTGGAGATCCAGGGCGCCAACTCTTCCGCTAAGGTCTATGTGGGCGGCAAGGAGCTCTATGAGCACCACGGCGGCTACTCCACCTGGCGTGTGGATGTGACGGAGGCTCTTAAGGACAGTGATATCATTGCCATTACTGTGGATAATGCAGCCAACGATAAGGTCTATCCCCAGGTGGCAGACTTTACCTTCTACGGCGGTCTGTACCGGGATGTGAATCTGATCTGTGTCAACGAGTCCCATTTTGACCTGGACTACTACGGCGGCCCCGGCATCCAGGTGACTCCCGAGATCTGCGGCGCAGATGCCAAGGTGAAGGTCAACACCTTTGTGACAAACGGCAAGCTGGGTCAGACCATTCGTTATACCGTTTACGATGCTGAGGAAAATGTTATTGCCCAGACGGAAGCGGCTGACACGGATGTAGAGCTGACCATTTCCAATGTACATCTTTGGAACGGCCGCAAGGATCCCTACCTGTACTGCTGCGAGGCAGAACTGGTAGAAGACGGCAAGGTCATCGACGCTGTATGCACCCGCTTTGGCTGCCGCACCTTCGCTATCGACCCCAACAAGGGCTTCATCCTCAACGGTGAGGAGTACCCCCTGCGGGGTGTTTCCCGTCACCAGGACCGCTGGGGCTTCGGTAACGCTTTAACCCATGCCCACCACGAGGAAGACATTGATCTGATCTGCGAGGTTGGCTGCACCACCATCCGTCTTGCCCACTATCAGCACGATCAGTACTTCTACGATCTGTGTGATGAAAAGGGTCTGGTGATCTGGGCAGAGATCCCCTATATCTCCCAGCATATGCCCACCGCCCGGGAGAACACAATCTCTCAGATGAAGGAGCTTATCGTTCAGAACTACAATCACCCCTCTATCGTTGTCTGGGGTCTTTCCAATGAGATCTCCATGAAGGGCGACAAGGATCCTGATCTGCTGGAGAATCACAACATCCTGAACGATCTGTGCCACGAGATGGATAAGACCCGTCTGACCACTATCGCAGCGGTATCTCCGTGTCCCATCGACAGCCCCTATATCCAGATCCCCGATGTGGTCTCCTATAACCACTACTTCGGCTGGTACGGCGGCGACACCTCTATGAACGGTCCCTGGTTTGATAACTTCCATAAGACCCATCCCAATATTCCCATCGGTATCTCCGAGTATGGCTGTGAGGCGCTGAACTGGCATACCTCCAACCCCAAGCAGGGCGACTACACCGAGGAATATCAGGCATATTACCACGAGGAGCTGATCAAGCAGATCGCAGAGCGTCCCTACCTGTGGGCGACCCATGTGTGGAATATGTTCGATTTTGGTGCCGATACCCGTAATGAGGGCGGCGAGAACGGTCAGAACCATAAGGGCCTGATGTCCTTTGACCGCAAGTATAAGAAGGATTCGTTCTATGCTTATAAGGCATGGCTGAATCCGGAGCCTATGGTCCACATCTGCGGCAAGCGCTATGTTGATCGGGTAGAGGATGTGACCAAGGTCACCGTTTACTCCAACTGTGAGAGCGTAGAGCTGTTTGCCAACGGCGTCTCCCTGGGCGTGCAGAAGCATAACGGTATGCCTTTCTTCTACTTTGATGTTCCCAATGTAGGGCAGACAAAGCTGGTGGCAGTTGCCGGTGAGCTGAAGGATGAGAGCAAGATCGTCAAGGTAGCCGAGTTTAACGAGGCTTACCGTCTGCGTGAAAAGACTGCCATCCTCAACTGGTTTGACATCACCGAGGTAGAGGGCCACCTGTCCCTGAACGATAAGATGAGCGACATTATGGCAACCTTGCAGGGCAAGATGCTCTTGGGTGGTCTGTTTATGAAGATGATGCCCAAGAACAAGGACGGTAATATGGAGGCAATGGGCTTTGAGCTGAATGACTCTATGATGTCCATGATGGGCGGCTTCACCATCCTCCGACTGCTGAGTATGGCAGGCGGTATGCTGGGCATCGATATGTCCAAGGAAGAGCTGCTGGCGCTGAATGCCAAGCTGAACAAGATCAAAGCACCCAAGAAGAAGTAATTCCTTATAAAAAGTCCGTCCCACCCGGGACGGACTTTTTATTCGGTATAGATTGTCAAATTTCAGTTTGACAGCGAGTCGCTGCTGACAATTCGCACGCACCTGTTCAGGGGTCGTTTTGCATCTTGATTGTGCCCGGTATCGTTCTTGCGGTTGTCAAATTTTAGTTTGACGAATTGTTTGACCATCCACTGTAGGGCGGGGGCTTGCCCCCGCCCCAATGAAAAACGGTGATAATCCAGCACGGCGGGAGCAAGCCCCCGCCCTACGGGTGCGGTTATAATCTCGCCGCTAAACCGGAATTTTACATCCGCAGGAAAGATACCGGGCGTAATCAGGATGCGTAGCAACAATCACCGCAAAGCGTGCGCATTGTCCGCGGCGACTCGCCGCTAAACCGGAATTATCGTATCATAAAAGCATATAATTTTTTATAACTTTCTATTGACAAATCTTGGCAGCGGTGCTAAACTATGAGGGAATTAGCATATGCTAACTGCCGCGTGAAAGGAGAATGCGATATGAACCTGACCAATGCAACGGAAGGGAAGGAGTATATCATCCGCCAGATCGTCACTGACGATGAAGAGCTGGACGCATTCCTGTTCTCTCTGGGGTGTTACAGCGGTGAGCCTATCACGGTGATCTCTCACCTCAAGGCCGGTTGTGTGGTGTCCATTAAGGATGCCCGGTATACCATCGATCATCAGCTTGCTGAGGCGATCCTGATCTGATTTTTGAGAAAGGCGCGGTGACGCGGTTTTCTTTTTGGAAAGAAGTTAGCATATGCTAACCGGACGGTAAATTTGCAGCGTCAGCTTAAATATAGGAGGAAAGACAATGAGAATTGCTTTTGCGGGTAATCCCAACAGCGGTAAGACCACCATGTACAATGCCCTTACCGGACGCAACGAAAAGGTGGGCAACTGGGCAGGTGTCACCGTGGATAAGAAGGATGCCCCCATCAAGAAGGTATTTACAGACGGTCAGGATGTCGTTGCCGTGGATCTGCCCGGCGCGTATTCTATGTCTCCTTTTACTTCCGAGGAGAGTGTTACCAGTGCCTATGTCAGAAATGAAAAGCCGGATGCCATTGTCAACATCGTGGATGCCACGAACCTGAGCCGCAGCCTGTTTTTCACTACGCAGCTGCTGGAGCTGGGCATTCCCGTTGTAGTGGCGCTGAATAAAAGTGATATCAATGAGAAAAAGCGTACGGTTATCGATGCGGCTGCGCTGTCTGTAAGACTTGGCTGCCCGGTGGTGGAGACGGTTTCCACGGACTCCGGTCACAGTGACCTGGAGCAGGTGGTAAAGATGGCTATTTCTCTAATCGGCAAGAGCCAGATCGCACCTTATGCCCAGGGCGACATTGATATGACCGACAAAAAGGCAGTGGAGACGGCGGACAGAGCGCGCTTCCAGTTTGTTAACAAGGTGGTCAAAGAGGTGGAGACCCGCAAGGTCCTCACCCGGGAGCGGAATTACCAGGATAAGATCGACGCGGTCCTGACCAACCGGTGGCTGGGCATTCCTATTTTTGCAGTGGTGATGTATCTGGTGTTTCAGATCTCCCAGGCGTGGGTCGGTCCTCTGATCGCAGACGGTTACGAGTTTGAAAACGGCACAGTCATTCCCGGATTGGTAACCTTGATCGATATGTTTGGAGCTTGGGTCGCCGGTCTGCTGGAGAATGCATCTCCCATCCTTACTGCTTTGCTAGTGGACGGCATCATTGGCGGCGTTGGCGCTGTGGTGGGCTTCCTGCCGCTGGTTATGGTGATGTACTTCCTGCTGGCACTGCTGGAAGACTGCGGTTATATGGCCCGTGTGTCCGTAGTGCTGGATCCCATCTTCAAGAAGGTGGGCTTGTCCGGTAAGTCTGTGATCCCCTTTGTTATCGGTGTTGGCTGCGCTGTTCCCGGTGTAATGGCAGCCAGGACCATCCGTAACGAGCGGGAGCGCAGAGCCACTGTTATGCTGGCACCCTTTATGCCCTGCGGCGCCAAGATCCCGGTGATCTCCCTGTTTGCCGGTGCTTTCTTTGACAATGCCGGCTGGGTCAGTACGGTGATGTATTTGTCCGGTATCCTGGTGATTTTCTTTGGCGCATTGCTGGTCAATAAGATCACCGGTAATAAGAAAAAGTCTTTCTTTATTATGGAATTACCGGAGTATAAGATACCTTCCTTCTGGAGAGCGTTTCAGTCTATGTGCAGCCGTGGCTGGTCCTACATTGTGAAGGCGGCTACCATTATTTTACTTTGTAACACGATCGTGCAGATCATGCAGACCTTCGGCTGGAATCTCCAGCCGGTAGAAAATGCCCATGATTCCATTCTGGCATCTGTTGCCGGTCCTTTTGCATACCTTTTGGTACCTGTGGTGGGCGTGCTTAGCTGGGAGCTGGCAGCAGCCGCCGTAACCGGTTTTATTGCCAAGGAAAATGTTGTGGGCACCTTGGCGGTCTGCTTTGTGGGTTTGGAGAACCTGATCGATGCAGAGGAGTTTGCAATGCTGGAAGGTGCCGGAGCAGAGGTGGCTGGCATTATGGCCATCACCAAAGCGGCTGCCCTTGCATATCTGATGTTCAATCTATTCTCTCCGCCCTGCTTTGCAGCCATCGGCGCAATGAATGCGGAGCTGAAGGATAAGAAGTGGCTTTTTGCAGGCATCGGTTTGCAGCTGGGTGTGGGCTACACCATAGGCTTCTTTGTTTATCAGATCGGCACTTATGTGCTGGATGGAACGCTGGGCGCTGCCTTCCTGCCGGGTCTGATGGCTGTGGCTGCATTTGCAGCGATCCTTGTGTGTCTGTGTGTCCGCGCAGACCGGAAGCTGAAAAGCGAGTATGCACTTTCCGGTAAGAAATAATGAAGACAGAAGATATTATCATCATTGCAGTTGTGGTGCTGATCGTTATATTGGCTGCCCTCTATGTTTACAGAGCAAAGAAAAACGGTCAAAAGTGCATTGGCTGCCCTGACTCCAAAACCTGCAGCGGACACTGCAGCGGCTGTAACGGAAGCTGTCATTAATAACAAAAGCGGTGTGTTGACACCGCTTTTTTCATGCAGTTTGGATTATCTACCATTCGTAGGTTTTCTTTTGGGTGCAGTGTGCTATATTATAGACAGAAAAATTGTGAGGAGGCGCGTTTATGGAGCGTCTTGTTAAAAAGATCACTTTCCCGGTTTTGGTACTTGGACTGGTGCTTATGCTGGCAGTTCCGGCTTTTGCTTCGGATATGACACAGCTTCCCCAGCCGGTAAATTTGGGACATAACATCGTCAATGTCTGTACCCCCGGTGCTTTTGGTACAATGGCGGAGGTAAACGGTCACGACTATTGGTTTTTGCCCATTAAGGGGCAGAGAATGCTGGTATATGACTTAGATGCTTGGGAAAAGGTGGACGAGGTGGATACCGGCATCGGTATTACCCGTGGCATCACGGTGGATTCTAACGGTATTGTCTGGCTTGCAGGCGATGTGACACACCTTGTCCGGTATGATCCTGTGACAAAGGTAGCCCAGCAAACTGAAAGCTATTTCAAGCAGATCCCGGCTGCCAGTGCCTTTGCCATCACCGAAGGGGATGATGGCTGCCTGTATTTTGGCACTTACAAGGAAGGTTATCTTGGAAAATATGACCCTGCAGCAAAAACCTTTACAAATTTAGGACAGCCCAATGCAGACGCCGTGTATGCTTCCTGCGTGGTAATGCGTAATGGCTACATTTATGCCAGCCTCCACGGTGACCGGGGTGGTGACGGAAAGAAGACCCATCAGATCGTTAAAATCGATGCAGATACACTGCAGGTTGTGGGCAGAACGGATCTTACACCCAAGGTAAACTACCGGGATCTGCCATATCTGCCTTCCATCGGCTTTTTAAGGGATGATATCCTGGTGGGCTGTGACAGCGGTACGGTCAATGAGATGATCGCCATTGATGTCAATACTATGGAGTTTGTGGACATTGGCATATCAGCACCGGCTGTTCGGGCAGTGTCTGAGGAACTGGATGGTAAGGTCTATTTTACCACCAAGACAGATGGCTTGTGTGCGTTTGATGTTGCCACCGGAAAAGCCCACGCCATAGGCGGCGATCTTGTCAATGCAACCACCGGTTTGCGGGCGGTAAACGGCAATTTTGTTACCCTGGACCGGGAGGATCTGCCGGGGATATCGATTTTTACTTACGGTGCTATGGATACCGGTGTGATGTGCTATAACCTGCAGACTCAAAAGGCGGTTTTGCTGGATAATATCGTCGCACCCAACGAAGGGATCGGACAGGTGCTGCGATCTCTGGAGAACGGAAAAGCCGGTAGTGGCGAGATCTATATAGGTGCCTACGGTACAAATAAATGTGTGGTTTATGATACAAAAACCGGAGCGATCACCAAGCAGTATGTATCAGCCGATATGCAGACAGATTGCCAGTACCTATACGAGAATGTGCTCTATACCGGAAACTACACCTTAGGTGCGCTAAGCCGGGTAGACCCGGATATCGGCACAACGGAAATCTTATTCAGTCTCAACGATGATATTTTCGATCAGGCGCGGATCCACATTATTACCGGTGGTGAGAATAAGATATTTGCAGGCACAACACCGGATCAGGCAAAATATGGCGGCTTCATCGCCTGGTATGATCTGGAAACAAAGCTGACTTATGTGGCGACCGGACCGGACGCAGAGGATGTTGTGTACGCCGATACCTCCGATCAGGAGATTGCACCGGTGTGGTACAGTGCGCTTACCGGTGAAAAGGCGGACATTCCTGCTATGTTTGACCAGGACTTGGATCAGAATGATATAAATGATAAGTTCTTAGGCACAGTGCCGGAACAGACAGTCCAAAATCTGGTATACTGCGATGGCTTGCTGTACGGAACAAGCTCCATAACCGGTGGCAGCGGCTCTCAGGATCGGAAAGATCTTTCGGCACAGCTGTTTGTCTATGATGTTGCGCAGATGAAAATGCTGGCGGTGTGTGATGTAAGCGACCAGATCCCGGATCTGAAAACACCGGTCAGCTACATTGCCGGCATCGCAGCAGACCCGGATTATGAAAATAACGGAAAGCTGTGGGGAATTGTGTCGGAAACGCTGTTTTCCTTTTGTTTTGACGCAGACTCCGCCCTTTTCCAGATTCACGAGGAACTATCCTTCAATAAAGAGACCTATTGGGAAGGCAATTCCCGACAGTGGTTCCCCAGACCGATTCTGTTTCACGACGGACACATCTATGCTGCCTTTGACAAAACCGGCGGCTTCTGCAAAATCGATATGGAGCAGCCCTTGCAGTACACCCAGCTGCTGACGCAAAATGATGGACTGCCGCTGCATTATGTGTTTGGAGAAGACGGAAATCTGTATTATGATACCGGAGAATCCTCTTTGTATATGCTGCCTTTGGGTCTTACAATGGATGCGCCGGCGGATGCAGACGGCACACCGGAAGAAAAGACGGGCTTTGTCTTTAAGCCGTGGCATTTAGCGGTTGGCGGTGTGGGTATCGTTTTGATGACAGTGCTTACTGTGATTTTACTGCAAAGAAAAAAGAAATAAAAAAGAGCCGGTGCGGATCGGATGACGATTGCACCGGCTTTTGCTTCTGTAAATTCCGTTTGAACGCGCTGACGCGCAAGCTGACAGTTATGGTATTTTCTTCGGAAATAATTTAAATAAGTCCGCAAAGCGGACACTGAAACGATCAACTGTTTATCGCGCCAACGGAGCGATAAACTAAAATTTAGCAAGTGTAGTAAAAATACGGAAATTACATATTGACTTTATCACTTTAGCGTGGTAAAGTATGGAAAACAAATGTAAGCGAGGTGCGCGTATGACAAAGCTGCATAACAGCTCTATGGATCGTCTGTTTCAAACCATACTGAATTTGCAGAGTATTGAAGAGTGTTACGATTATTTTGTAGACCTTTGTACTGTTAAGGAACTGCAGGATATGGCCCAGCGCCTGGATACCGCAGCGCTGCTTGCCAAGGGCGTCAGCTATCAGCAGATCTGCCAGCAGGTAGGTGTCAGCACCGCAACGGTTGGCAGAGTCAGCAAATGCCTGAATTACGGCACCGGCGGTTACCGCACAGCACTCAGTAAGCTTTCCGGGGAGGAAGAAAAATGAATCAGCAAGCACTTTTGAGCCTGCAGGAGCGGACCGTGTTCGCACTGCGGGATCTGTACAGCCGGTTTGGATACGACCGGTACATAATGAGTAAATTCGAGCCTTATGATCTGTACGCAGGCAATAAGGACTTTTTGATCTCGGATAATGTTATTACCTTTACGGATACAAACGGCCAGCTGATGGCGCTAAAGCCGGATGTAACGCTGTCCATTGTGAAAAACACCCGGGACATTGCAGCGCTGCAAAAGCTTTATTATCACGAGAATGTCTACCGTGTCACCAAGGGCAGCAATGGCTTCCGGGAGATGATGCAGGTGGGGCTGGAGTGCCTTGGCAATGTGGATACATACTGCATTACCGAAGTGCTGTACCTGGCAGAAAAGAGTCTTTGCGCTATCAGCGACCGGTATGTCCTGAGTGTTTCGGATCTGGGTCTGCTGACCGCGCTGCTGGATGCCGCCCGGCTAACCGCCACGCAGAAGGCACAGGCGCTGCGCTGTGTTGGCGAAAAGAATATCCACGAACTGCTGACATTGTGTGACGGCTGGGGCGTGGAGGAAAAACACAAGGATATCCTGCGGCAGCTGATACTTATCAGCGGCAAAGCAGCGCAAGTGCTGCCCCGGCTGAAAGAGCTGCTGGAGGGCGTAGTGGACAGTTGTGTGCTGATGCGCTTTTTCGGCGTGCTGGATGCCCTGGCGCAGACACCGGCAGGGGAGAATATAAATATCGATTTTTCTGTGGTGGATGATATCCACTACTATAACGGCTTTGTATTTAAGGGCTTTGTGTCGGGTATTCCCGGCAGCGTTCTGTCCGGCGGCGAATACAATGCGCTGATGCAGAAAATGGGCAGGCGCAGCGGTGCCATCGGTTTTGCGGTCTACTTGGATATGCTGCAGCAGCTGGAAGAACCCTTGGATGCGGTGGATGCAGATATCCTGCTCGTCACCGGCGACGCGCCTCCGGCAAAGATCCTTGCCCGGGCAGAAGCACTTTCCCGGGAGGGGCGGGTGCTGGTGTGCAGGGAGCAGCCGGAGGATATCCGTTACGGACGGATGGAAACTATGTAAAATATGAGGTGATCTCATTGAAACCGATGCTGAATGTTGCCCTGCCTAAGGGACGGCTGGGTGAAAAGGTATATCAGATGTTTGAAAAGGCCGGCTTTGAATGCCCGTCTATCTACGAAAACAGCAGAAAGCTGATCTTTGAAAATCCGGAAAAGGGTGTTCGCTACTTTTGGGTGAAGCCTTCCGATGTTGCCATTTATGTGGAGCGTGGCGCAGCGGATATCGGTGTGGCCGGTAAGGATATCCTTTTGGAGTACGCCCCGGACATCTATGAGCTGCTGGACTTGAATATCGGCAAATGCCGGATGGCGGTGGCAGCAAAAAACGGCTTCCGGGAGGACCTGCGCAGGCCACTGCGGGTCGCCACGAAATTTACAAATATCGCAGCCCGGTATTACCGGGAAAAGGGCAGAGAGATCGATATGATCCACTTGAACGGCTCCATTGAGATCGCCCCGATCTTGGGACTATCCGATGTGATCGTGGATATCGTAGAGACCGGTACGACGCTGAAAGAAAACGATCTTTCTGTGATGGAAACCATCGTTCCCATTTCCGCGCGGCTCATTGCCAATAAGGCCAGCTATCAATTCAAGGCGCAGCAGATAGAGGCGCTGGTAAGAGACCTGGCTGCACAAACGGAGGAAGCAAAATGATTAAGATCTTAAAGCTGGGAGAAGTATCCAATGAGGAAATCTTTTCCCGGGCAGTTCCCGAAGTGGATGTGGCCCAGATCGTCAGCAATATTATAAAAGATGTTCGTACCCGTGGGGACGAAGCGCTTTTGGAGTATACCAGGCGGTTTGACCGGGCGCAGCTTTCCTCTTTGGAGGTCACCAAGGAAGAAATAGATGCCGCGGTGGAAACCGTGGGCGCAGAATTTCTCGCTCTTTTGGAGCGCGCCGCTGCCAATATCCGCAAGTTCCATACCCAGCAAAAGCGCAGCAGCTTCATCATCAACGATGAAGACGGTATCGTCATTGGCCAGAAGATCATTCCTGTGGACAGAGCAGGTCTTTATGTACCCGGCGGCACAGCAAGCTATCCTTCTACGGTGCTGATGGATGCAATTCCTGCCAAGATCGCAGGCTGCCCGGAGGTGGTGATGGTATCTCCTCCGGATAAGGAAGGAAAGATCGCTCCGGTGATCTTAGCTGCCGCAAAGGTAGCCGGTGTGGATCGCATCTATAAGGTAGGCGGTGCCCAGGCTATCGCAGCGCTGGCATACGGTACTCAGACTATCCCCAAGGTGGATAAGATCGTAGGCCCCGGCAATGCCTTTGTGGCAGAAGCAAAAAAGCAGGTATATGGCAAGGTGTCCATCGATATGATCGCCGGTCCCAGTGAGATCTTGATCATTGCCGACGGCAAGTCCGATCCCCGTTTTGTGGCGGCAGACTTGCTTTCTCAGGCAGAGCATGATAAACTTGCCTGTGCAGTGCTGGTGACGGACAGTGCCGAACTGGCAAAAGAGGTGCAGCAGGAGCTGGAAAAGCAGATCCCGCTTTTGGAGCGCGCAGAAATTGCAAGAGCCTCTATTGACAATAACGGCAAGATCATCGTCACCCAAAGCGTTCGGCAGGCAATTGAGATCTCCAATGAGATCGCGCCGGAGCACCTGGAACTATGTGTGGATGAGCCTTTTGATTACTTGGACAGCATCCGCCACGCAGGCTCTGTGTTTATGGGCAGAAATTGCCCGGAGGCGCTGGGAGATTACTTTGCAGGGCCTAACCACACTCTGCCCACCAGCGGCACGGCAAGATTTTCCAGCCCTCTTTCTGTGGACGATTTTATTAAAAAGACCCAGTATACCTACTATACCCGCGATGCACTAAAGCGTGTTGCCCAGGATGTGGCGACCTTTGCAAAAGCAGAGGGGCTGACTGCCCACGCAAAAAGCGCATTGATCCGTACGGAGGAAAATGAGAAGTGAGCCGTTTTTTCAGCAGTAAGTACAGTCAACTGACACCGTATACTCCCGGTGAGCAACCCCGGGATATGGTCTATATCAAGCTGAATACCAATGAATCTCCATACCCCCCATCCCGAAAGGCGCAAAAATTAGCGGCCCTGGCGTTGGATCAGCTGCAGCTGTATTCAGACCCGGACTGCAAGGCGCTTTGTCAGACGGCGGCGGCAGCTTTCGACATCGAGCCGGATCAGATCCTTTTTACCAACGGCTCTGATGATGTGCTGAATTTTGCCTTTATGGCGTTTTGCGAAAATGGTGCGGCTTTCCCGGATATCACTTATGGTTTTTATTCCGTCTTTGCTGAACTAAGCGGCATTGAATACACCCAGATCCCCTTGCTGGAGGACTTTTCCGTCCGGGTGGAGGATTATATCGGTCTGAATAAAACCATCTTTATTGCCAACCCCAACGCGCCCACCGGAAAGGCGCTGCCTTTGTCAGACATTGAAAGAATCGTGGCAGGCAACCCCGATAATGTGGTGGTGGTGGATGAGGCTTATGTGGACTTTGGCGGTGAAAGTGCGGTCTCGCTGATCGATAAATACGATAACCTGTTGGTGACCCAGACCTTTTCCAAGTCCCGGTCTATGGCAGGCGCCCGTTTGGGAATGGGGATCGGCTGCAAGGCGCTTATTAAGGACCTAAATACTATCCGCTACTCCACCAATCCCTATAACATAAACCGTATGACTATGGCGGCGGGGATCGGCGCTCTGGAAGATGATGACTACTTCCGGGAAAACTGCCAAAAGATCCAAAAGACGAGAGCGTGGACCACGGATGCATTGACCGATCTCGGTTTTTCCGTGGTGGATTCGGTGACAAACTTTGTGTTTGCCAAGCACCCGGCTATTTCCGGCAAAGCGCTGTATGCTGCCCTGAAAGAGCGTGGCATTCTTGTACGCCACTTTGATAAACCCCGGCTGAAGGATTATAACCGTATCACCATTGGCACACAAGATCAGATGCAGACCTTGGTGGATACCGTGAAACTGATTTTGGAGGAAGAGATATGAGAACAGCACAAATAAGTCGCAAAACAGCGGAAACAGATATCAAGCTGATGCTGAATTTAGACGGTACGGGTAAGAGTACCGTGGATACCGGCTGCGGCTTTTTGGATCATATGCTGACGCTCTTTTCCAAGCACGGACGCTTTGACTTGGAGCTTACCTGTAAGGGAGATACCTATGTAGATGATCACCACACCGTAGAGGATGTGGGTATTTGCTTAGGACTTGCACTGCAAAGCGCTCTGGGGGAGAAAAAGGGCATTTGCCGCTATGGCGACTGCACGCTGCCTATGGATGAGGCGCTGATCCTCACAGCCGTGGATATCTCCGGCAGAGGCTACTTAGGCTATGACTTGCAGATCCCCAGTCCACAGGTGGGTACCTTTGATACCGAGCTGGTAGAGGAGTTTTTCCTTGCCTTTATCCGCAATGCCCAGTGTACGCTGCACATTTGCCAGCTGGCGGGAAAAAATTCCCACCACATCATCGAAGGCACATTCAAGAGTGTTGCCCGCAGCCTGCGTAAAGCAGTAGCCATCGATCCGGACTGCGCAAACGAAGTGCCGTCTACCAAGGGAGTTTTGTAATGATCGCAATTATCGATTACGGCGTGGGCAATTTGTTTTCCCTGCAAAGATCCTTTGAAAGCATCGGCGCGCAGATCACCGTGACTGCCGACCCGGAGGTTATTTGCCAGGCAGAAAAAATCGTGCTGCCGGGTGTGGGCGCATTTGAAGATGCAGCCAATAAGCTACGGGCTTCCGGGTTGGATAAGCTGGTCTGCCGGCAGGCAGCTTTGGGAAAACCGCTGCTGGGCATTTGCCTTGGTATGCAGCTATTGTTCGAGGAGAGCTATGAGTACGGCTGCCATAAGGGATTGGGCCTGATCCCCGGCAAGGTAGTACCCATGGAGGGCGTGATCCCGGCGGATCCCAAGATCCCCCATATCGGCTGGAATGGGCTGCATATAGAAAAAGAAAATTTCTTGCTGAAATATGTCAAGGAGGGGGACTGTGTGTATTTTGTCCACTCCTATTACGCAACCGACTGTGAATCCGCTGTGATCGCTACGGCGGAGTATGGCGCATCCTTGACAGCAGCGGTGGCAAAGGATAATGTGATGGGCTGTCAGTTCCATCCGGAGAAAAGCGGAAGTGTGGGCCTTTCCATCCTTCGCGCTTTTAAGGAGATGTAAGTATGAAAATTTATCCTGCCATTGACTTATATGGCGGTAAGGCGGTGCGCCTCTTTAAGGGCGACTACCGGCAAATGACAGTTTATAACGACGATCCGGTAGCGGTTGCCCGGGATTTTATGGATAGCGGCGCGGAGTATATCCATCTTGTGGACTTGGAGGGCGCAAAGGCGGGTACGATCCCCAATTTTGAGACCGTGTGTGCCATAAAAAAGGAAACCGGCCTTTTCTGTGAGATCGGCGGTGGCATCCGCAGTATGGACACCGTGCGCCGGTACTTAGACAGCGGCATCGACCGGGTGATCTTAGGTACGGCGGCGGTGGAGGACCCGGCCTTTTTGGAAGAAGCGTTGGCTGCGTACGGCGAAAAAATTGCTGTAGGCATCGATATCAAGGACGGCTTTGTGGCGATTAAGGGTTGGCTGGAGAAGTCAAGCTGGGACGCCATGGACTTTTGCCGGGAGATGGAAAGCAAAGGTGTCAAGACGCTGATCTGCACCGACATTTCCAAAGATGGCGCAATGCAGGGCACAAACCGGCAGCTGTATCAAACCCTTTCTCAGCAGTTTTCTATGCAGATCATTGCCTCCGGCGGCGTGTCCTCTATGGAAGACATTCAGGCGCTTGCCAAGCTGCATATTCACGGCGCCATTATCGGCAAGGCATATTACACCGGTGCAATTGACCTGCGCCAGGCGATCGAGGTGGCAAAATGATCACAAAAAGAATCATTCCCTGCCTGGATGTGAAAGACGGCAGGGTGGTAAAGGGTGTTAACTTTGGCGGCTTGCAGGATGTTTCTTCTCCTGTGGAGCTGGCAAAATTTTACTCGGAAAACGGCGCCGATGAGCTGGTGTTTTACGATATTACCGCATCCAGCGACGGACGCAAGCTGTTCACGGACATCCTCCGGGAAACGGCAAGCAGCGTGTTTATTCCTCTGACAGTAGGCGGCGGCATCAACACCTTGGAGGATTTTGGCCGGGTCTTAAAATGCGGCGCGGATAAGGTCAGTGTCAATTCCGGTGCTATCCGGGATCCGGAGCTCATCGGCAAGGCAGCCAAGCGCTACGGCGACCAGTGCGTGGTGCTGTCCGTGGATATGAAACGGGTGGATGGACAATTCCGGGTCTTTGCCAAGGGCGGCAGAGTGGATACCGGTATGGAAGCCATTTCCTGGGTCCGGGATTGTGTTGCCCGGGGAGCCGGCGAGGTGGTGGTCAACTCCATCGATACCGACGGTGTCAAGGGCGGCTTTGACATACCTATGCTGGAAGCGGTCTGCAATGCCGTATCTGTTCCGGTGATCGCCTCCGGCGGCGCCGGCTGTATCCAAGACTTTATAACTCTGTTCAACACCCTTCCTAAGGTGGATGCCGGTTTGGCAGCTTCTATTTTCCACTTTGGGCAGGTGAAAATCAGCGATTTGAAAGAAAAAATGATTGATGCCAAAATTCCAACCAGAAGGTGATAGTGATGATCAATATTGAGCAACTGAAATTTGATGAAAAGGGTCTGATCCCGGCAATCGTGGTGGACTCTGTAACGAAAAAGGTGCTGACCCTTGCTTATATGAGCAAGGAAAGCCTGCAGATATCTATGGAAAAGGGCCTTACCTGTTTTTACAGCCGTTCCCGGCAGGAGCTTTGGCTGAAGGGGGAGACCAGCGGCAATTATCAGCATATCGTGTCCATCACCGCAGATTGCGATAAGGACGCACTGGTGGTGGTCGTGGACAAGGAAGGTCCTGCCTGCCATTTAGGCACAGATTCCTGCTTCCATAATCCTGTTTTCCAGAGTGAAGAGCGCAATGAATTCTCCTATCAAGGTCTGCTGGAACTCATTGAGGGCAGAAAGACGGAGAAAAAGGAAGGCTCTTATACCACTTACCTTTTTGAAAAAGGCTTGCATAAGATCCTGAAAAAGGTGGGCGAGGAGTCCACGGAGGTCATCATCGCCGCCCACGCTGAGGATAAGGCAGAAACCATCTACGAGATCGCAGACCTTGCCTACCATGTGATGGTGCTGATGGTTCAGGCCGGCATCTCCCTGGAGGATATCCATAAGGAGCTTGCCTCCCGTCATGTCATTGACCACAAGGTCAAGCAGGAGAAAATGACCAAGTAAAGTCGAAAAGCACGCAATATGTATGCTTGGAAAACTTGGTTCTTGTTTGTGTTTGCAGTGCAGGAAAATATTCCGTTTATATAAAACACAGCTTGTTTGAACGGGAATTTTACCTCTTTTTATGTAGGATGGCACCTTTTATCTATAAAAACAAATCCTGTATAATGGTAGTGTAACAGTTTTTAAATCTGACTCGAATTTGTTTTAGAGAGGAAATGCAGTTATGGCACTGCGGCGACCACTGACTTTGTGGACGGTTTTCCGGCTGGAGCATTGCCATTGCATCCTTCATCGGTATGCTTATCAAAACCTTCGGAATTGATATAGTCATCCGTATAATAAAGACCTGTCAAACCCAAAGATCAAGGAGGCTATAATAATGAAAATCTATGTTGCTATGCAGGAAGGTCATGTCCGGGATACATTTTTTACCCCACGAGCCAAAGCAATGGTAGATGCACTGGGTGAAGTTTCGTACAACACCTATGATCGCCAGCTGACAGCGGAAGAGCTGCGGGATATCCTGCCCGGTGTAGATGTTCTCATTGCCGGATGGGGCTGTGCGCCCATTACGCAGGAGGTCCTCAGCAAGGCAGACTCCCTGAAAATGATTGCCTATACCGGCGGCACAGTGGCGGCATTCATTACCGATGCAGTCTATGAAAAAGGCATTATCGTTCTCAGCGGTAATGAGATCTTTGCCGAATCTGTGGCAGAGAGCAATATCTGCTATATTATGTCTGTTTTACGCCAGGTGCCGAAGTATGATGCAATGATGGGTTTGGGTGGCTGGCATGAGCCGGACTTCTATAATGAGGGACTGATGGACAAATCGGTTGGTATTATCGGTTTTGGCACCACTTCAAAGTATTTGGCAAAGATGCTTGCGCCCTACCATTGTGAGATCAAGATCAGCTCCGGGCATTTGACCCAGGCTGAGGCTGCGCAGTACGGCGCTACCGTGGTGTCCAGAGACGAGATCTATGAGACCTGCGATATCATCTCCTTACAGGTCGCCGGAACAGCTGCCAATCACCATATGATCGGAGAGGAACAGCTGAAGAAAATGAAGGATGGCGCGCTGTTGGTGAACACCTCCAGAGGAAAGGTCATTGACGAGGAGGCGCTGATCCGGGAGCTGGAGACTGGCAGGATCCGGGCGGCGTTGGATGTTTATTACAGAGAACCGCCTTTTGCCGATAATAAGCTGCGTTACCTGCCCAATGTGCTGACTATGCCCCATATGGCAGGCCCTACCATTGACCGGCGCCAGTATGTGACTATGGCTCTGGCAAAGGACATTCAGGCATTTATCGACGGTAAAAAGGATGATTTCTTCTGCCAGATCACATCAGAGCGCAGAATGACTATGTCTTCCAAATAAGTAAAAGCACTGCGATTGCTCTTTTGAGCAATCGCAGCGCTTTTATAGCCGGTGATTTCTGTCTAATAGCCTCAAAGCATTTTTGCAGAATACTTTATCCCGCTGCTCCTGGGTCAGATCAGCGCCCATAACCATACCAATATTGGTGACAAAACCGTTATCTGTTCCAAACAGGACCCGGTCAACACCCAATTGCTCCACAGCGTAGTCAAGATCTCCACTATGCCCCAGTCCGCCACTGTGGTCACACCATACATTGGGAAGCTCCCGTACGGCAGGAATGCCGTCGTAGCAGCTGCCACCAAGGTGCGCCATCAGGATCTTGGTTTTGGGATGCCGAAGAGCAATGCTTGCCAGTTGGCTGCCGACGGACTCTGTGGGCAATTGATTTCGGGACTTTTTGAAAACATGGAACAGCACCGGAAGTCCGTTTTCCTCTGCGTATGCCATAATGGGATCCACAGAAGGGTGATCTGCGAGGGTACAGATCCAAAGCTTGATCATTTCAAAGCCTTGTTCCTGCGTGGCGCGCTTGATGATATCCAGCGTATTATCGTGCAGGGGGTTGACATACACTGCACCGCCGATACGCTCCGGCTCTTCTTTCATAAACCGGTATGTAGCATCGTTCAGAAAACGGATCTCTTCCTCGTCGGAAATGTGATGCCACAGCGCAGAAATATATACCTTGTCGATGCCGTAGCGTTCAATGCCTCTTAGTACATTCGCCTTGGATTCCTCCACTGAATGACCCCAAATGTGGGCGTGAATGTCAATGATCATAGATGCGTTCTCCTTAGATTTCAACATAGAGCACATAAGACGGATGACCGTCAGCAGATTCTTTCCTCGCATTATAATACGAAAAAAAGGAATAGGCAATAAAAAAATGCGCCTAGGCGTCCTTGACAGAGGGTATTAAAGAGAAAAATGCGTCTTTTGATGAAAAACCAAATTAACTTTGATAGGATTTTACCTCTTTTTATATAGGATAGCATCTTTTATCTGTAAAAAACAATCCTGTATAATGATATCGTAGCGATTTTTGAAAATTTATATTCATACTTTTACAGCCAACGGAAGAAGCAGCTTTGCGCTGCAACTGTGCGCAACTTATGCAAGGAGGATACGCGATGAGAAGAAACTGGAAACGCATAGTAGCTTTGTTACTGGCAACTTGTCTGCTGCTCGGCGTAATACCTGCTGCTCCGGTCACTGCGGCGACGGTCACCAAGACCTACAATATGGGTTTGGTGGAAAGAGGTCTTGTGAACTCCAGTCAGACAGTGGAGAAAGCGCTGACGATTATTAATAGCAAATATGCAAAGGATGGCTGGAATTGGGAAGGCGCAAGCCTTGAAACGGCAGCATCCCTTCGGTTTTATGAAGCTGGTCTGGTTGCCCTTGGCGGTGTGGGAGACTATGTGGCGATCCGCATCAAAGCACCTGCCACAGGCACATACACAATGGGTCTGAATTACGCGACGCATCCGTATAACGGCACCGTGGCAGTGTACCTTCTGCCCGGAGATACCGCGGATATCGAAGGTGCTATAGACCATAGTAACCGGGTGGGCAAGCTGAGCCTCTGGGGCGAGGACCAAACCGGCACAGCCAACTATACCAACAATTTTAATACCTGCGAGGCGTATGTGGGAGTATGCGATCTGACAGCGGATCAGGAGTATATCGTGGTGTTCGAAGCTTGCGAGGCTTCTGCTTACCACGCCACAAGAGCCTATATATCCATCTCCAAGCTTACCCTGACGGAAGGCAATGTAATGCAGGAGATGAAGACACAATTCGTTTCTCCTGTGGTGGCTGACCCCGGTCCTGTCAAATTGCTGGAGGGGTGCTATTACGGAACGACTATGCGCCTTAACGGCCACGACTACCTGTTCGAGCCGGTGGAGGGCAATAAGCTTTTGGCATTCGATATGGATAGCTTCATCCGGAAATATGAAGTGGACATTCCTTTCCTGACTGCCCGCGGCATTACACCGGACGAAAATGGTAATCTGTGGCTGTGCGGTGACAACAATTATCTGTACCGGTTCGACCCCAAGACCCGTACAGGCGAAAAAATGGGTGCCTTCGATACCGTGGACACGGGAGCCACCAGTGGTTTTGACCTGATCTGCGTGGATAACTGCCTGTATTTCGGTACGAACCCCACCGGCAGTATTATCAAGTACGATATCGAAGCCGACACCTATGAAAGACTGTATACCAACGGCGGCAGCTATACCAACGGTCTTGTTTATAAGGATGGCTATCTTTACGCTACCGTTTATGATGTCCGGGATAAGGCACAGGAAAACTGGAAAGCGATCCGGATCGACCTGGCAAACACCGATAATGTGATCGAGACGGATATCTCCCATAAGATGCCTGCCGGACAGATGATCTTTGATGCCGGTCTGGCAGGAGATCTGCTGCTTATCGGCGGCGGCCAGTACCAGACAGAATTTGTCGCCATCGATATCAACACTATGCAATTGGTGGATCTCGGTATATCCGGCGGTATTTTCTGCAGCGTTACGGAAGAGGTGGACGGCAAGGTCTACTTTGTTCTGAACAACGGTCCCCAGGGTGCAGGACTGTATGCCTTGGATGTGCAAAGCAGAACGCTGAGCAACCGGCTCATCGGCACCAACAGAGGCCTGCGCTGTGCAGACCGCAGTATCATCCAGGTGGATGACGAAAACTATCCCGGCAACAATATCGCCGTTTATGCCACCGCCACCGGTGAGCCCATGCTTTACAACCTGGAGCAAAATAAGATAAAGCGCGGCTTAGCGCTGATTGAAGGCTACGGTGTACCCACCAATATCCGCACCTTGACCAACGGCGCAGCCGGCAGCGGCGATATCTACATCGGCGCATTCAATGTGGCAAACTGCGCTGCTTATAATACGGCAACCGATACCCTTAGTAAGTTCGCCACAAAAGGACAGACAGATTCCCTGTGTTACTACAAGGGCGAGCTTTACGCCGGTAACTACCCCTATGGAAGCATTGTCCGGGTAAACCTGGCGGATTCTGCAAAGAACGAGACGCTCCTGACCCTCAATGACGATGTTTATGACCAGGCGCGAATCCACACCCTGACAGCAGGAGACGGCAAGCTTTTTGCCGGCTCCACACCGGATAAGGGCCTTTACGGCGGCTGCCTTGCCTGGGTGGACCTGGAGACGGGAGAAACCTATGTTGAGAGAAATGTAGTCCAGGATCAGACGATCAACTGCATCGTCTACCACGATGGCTTGATCTACGGCACCACCTCCATCTATGGCGGTACCGGCTCTGTAAAGCGCACGGATCTGTCTGCCAAGCTGTTTGTCTACGATGTGGCTGCTAAGCAGAAGCTGGCTGAATTTGACTTGCGGGAGTATATGAGTGGTTTTACCGGCAATATCGAATACATCGCCGGTATTGCAGCAGACCCGGATGTAGCAGAAAATGGCCGCTTCTGGGGACTGGTTTCCGAGACGCTGTTCAGCTTTACTTATGATAAAAAAGCGAATGAACTGACCGTTACACAGGAGCTGAGCTACTCCAAGACCACCTACGCCACCGGCAGCGGCAGGACCTGGTTCCCCAAGCGTTTCTGCTTTGACGGTGACGATAAGCTGTACCTTGCCTTCGGTGAAAAGGGCGGTATGCGCCGGATCAATACGGAAAACACTGCAGACAATATCCGTCTGAGGATGCCCGAGCCCCTTTACTATGCTTTGGGCGAGGACGGCAACCTCTACTATGGAATCAACAAGACACTTTATATGTATCCGCTGAGCATTTCTGCGGAGCAATGGACTGCAGCAGAGGCGGTGGATCAGCTGATTGAAAGCATTGGCACGACCGTCACACTGGAAAGTGCATCCGCTGTTGCGGCGGCACAGATGGCATACGATGCCCTGTCCCAGGAAGAAAAGGCGCTGGTGCAGACTCTGGATGCTTTGGAGGAAGCGCAGGCGCAGCTTTTGGAGCTACGCATCGCGCAGCTGCCGGAAATTGCGGTCACCGAATATAAAGCCCAGGTGCTGGCTCTTTATGAAGTCTATCAGCTGATGACAGATTACCAGCGCAGCTGTGTGAGCAATCTACCGGAGCTGTTTGCTGCCCACGATCTGTGCAGTGACAAATTCTATGCAGCGGCAGGCTCACTTTTTGATACGGCAGAGGCTGCAGTGCAAGCGGCTGTTGCCGACGGAAGCAAGCTGATCACGCTGATCGATAACGGCAAAGAGCAGGAGCTGCTCCTGACAGATGGTGTGACGCTGGATCTGAACGGCTACACCTTAACGGCGGAAGCTGTCCGCGCATATTTGTGCGAGGAAATGTTCGGCTATGTGACTGACAGCAGCGCGGGCAACGCGGGCTTGCTGCAAACGGCAGCAGGGGAGGACCTGTTCTCCTCCGACAATCCGGATATGCCTCTGTATGATGCAGCAGCAGGCGGCTACCGCTTCTTCGACTATACCCTGCAGCTGCATCCCAGCCCGGAGAAGGTAGATGCCGAAAAGCAAAAATTCTGGTTCCGTTTCCACTTCCGGGAGAGTGACAGTCAAGGCGCTGCGTTGGATCAGGATGCCTATGCGCTTGTAAAAGCTGGCGGCTCTGATTTTGAGGTCAGCGTGCGGCTTACCTGGAAGGGTACCGAACTGCCCCAGGTGTACTTCGGTATTGGCGGCGATACGGATGCATTTTCTGCAGCCTGGGCGACCGGCGCAGCAGAAAACCGCTGGTTCTATATAACCGTCAGCGGCCTGGAGGATATCACCTCCGGCAAGCTTACCGTAGAGCCGGTTCTTTCCGCCAATAATGTGGAAGTGACCGGTGGTACGATCTCCTATGAAAAGAAGATTGAGGGCACCGGCGGCTGGTCTGATGTCGGCCCGACATAATTAAAAAAACAATTATAAGGAGGAATATGTTATGAATAGCAAAATGAAATATTACGAAATACCTTCTGTTCAACGCTACAGCCTTTCTCCGTGCGAAGATTTGCTGAGAGTGCCAACCGTCAGCGAAGGCGGCTACGGCTTCGATGATGATGGTCCGGAGGATCTGCGCAGAAGCAGCGGAGAGTAATGGAAAAGCGCGGTGCATCTGCACCGCGCTTTTGCTGTACTGTTCAAATGCTTTTCAGGGAGTGACGAAGCTGACGGGGCGTTTTGCCGGTGTGCTTGCGCAGGACCTTCCGGAAGTAGGAAGTGGAGCTGAAATTCAGCGAGTTGCTGATCTCCTGAACGGACAGGTCTGTGGAAGAGAGCAGATAGGCAGCTTTTTCACACAGCAGCTTCTGCCGGAACTCGTTGGGGGTACTGCCGGTCTCCTTTTTGAAGATATCGTACAGCGTGGATTCACTGACCAGGCAATGCTTGGCGATCTGTGAAACAGAGCACATTTCGTTGTTGATGATATATCCCCGCGCCTTTTCAATGATGATCTTTTTCTTGCTGGTGATATCGTATTTCAAATGGGGCAGGATCTCAGCCAGGGCGCAGAAGAAACGACCGATACAGCCGCTGTCAGGTGGCTGTACCGTGGGAAAATCCTCCATAACGGCCTTAATTGCCTCGCCGTGCTCGATGCGCTGCAGCAGATACTGCCGGGTGTCGCACTCGGGGAAATAGCTGAAGCTGAAGGACTTAAACAGGACCTGGCTGTCGGAATGCCAGTGGGAATGATAAACCAATCCCTTGGGAATGTACAGGTAATCTCCCGCCTCGACTTCAAGGGTACAATGCTCGGTAATAAACTTGCAGCTTCCCTGCTCGATATGCGTCAGAAAATGCGAGGCGGAGCCCAAATGGGGGTCCGTGTAATAGTTGTGCCCGTGATCGTATCTGTGCAGGATCAGAGATACAGAGAAAAATACTTCATTCATTAATCGCCGCTCCTTTCCTAACCGAGGATTTTACCTCTTTTTATATAGAATATCATCTTTTACCGAAAAATGCAATCCCGTATAATCAATATAGAAAAATATTTTGGGATTTTAGCAGTAAATGACTGCAAAATATCGCAAGGAAATTTTAAGGATATTCAAGATGAGAAAAGTAAAAGTTGCATTAATCGGATCCAATGCTTACAGCCATTCCACCCATGTTTTCAACAGTGTTATGGCCCGGCCCGATGTGTTTGATATTGCAGGCTATGTGCTCCCGGAAAATGAGCGGCAGAAGTACCCGGAAAAGGTCAAGCAGATCGCGGCTTATCCGGAGCTGACTATAGAACATGTGATGAACGATCCTTCCATCGAGGCGGTCGTTATTGAGACCGACGAGGTGCACCTGACAAAGTATGCCCTGCTGGCGGCGCGCCACGGTAAGCATATACATATGGAAAAACCAGGCGGTGTATCTCTGGCAGCTTTTGAGGAGCTTATTGCCACAGTGAAAAAGACCGGCAAGGTCTTCCACACCGGTTATATGTTCCGGTATAACCCGGTGATCCGAGAAACGATGAAGCGCATCGAGAACGGGGAGCTGGGCGAGATCATCAGTGTGGAAGCGCAGATGAATTGCTACCACCCGAAGCAGACGCGCCAATGGCTGGGAAGCTTCCCCGGCGGTATGATGTTCTTCTTGGGCTGTCATTTGGTGGATCTGATATTGCAGCTGCAGGGTCGGCCCCAGCAGATCATTCCTCTTAACAAGTCCACCGGTGTCGACGGTGTAACAGCAGAGGATTTCGGCATGGCGGTCCTGGAATACCCAAGAGGCTATTCCTTCGCCAAGGCCAGCGGCCGGGAGCTGGGCGGTTATCTTCGCCGACAGCTGGTCATCACCGGCACAAAGGAGACCGTGGAGCTCAAACCCCTGGAGTATACCATCGACGAGCAGTATCACACGGACCTGCACTGCTCCAGCGCAGAGGAGTGGAACCAGTGGGGCACAAGTGCAGTCAGCGATGTTTACGACCGGTATGAGGACATGATGGTCTCCTTCGCGGCAATGGTCCGAGGAGAAAAGGAAAACCCGTACACACCGGATTATGAGTTGGAACTGTATAAAACTGTTTTGGAATGCTGCGGAGGAGCAAAAGATGGAAAGTAAAAGCGCATTGTTGATCGCTGGCGGCGGCACATTAGGTACATACACGGCAGAGGAGCTACTGCGACTTGGCCATAGCGTGGATGTTCTCTGCCCGGAGGAAAAGGTATCCAACAATAAGAAACTGCACTATATCAAAGGCCTTGCAACAGAGGAGACCCTGAAGAAATTAGTGAGCAAAAAGCACTATAACGGCATTGTAAATTTCATCCACTATGTCGATGTGGAGGAATATAAGCCGGTACATAAGCTGCTCAGTGAAAATACCGACCATCTGATCTTCCTGTCATCGTACAGAGTTTACGCAGATCTGCAGCACCCCATCACGGAGAGTGCACCGATGCTGGTGGATGTACTGGATGATGCGGATTTCCTGCAAAACGAGCCCTATGCGGCGCCCAAGGCAAGGGCGGAAAAATTCCTGCGCAACGAGTCACAGACCCGGAACTGGACGGCAGTACGGCCGGTCATCTCCTTCTCCAAAAGGCGTTTCGATGTGGTTACCCGTTCCCGGCAGGAGGTAGTGGATAAGGCCAGGGCGGGCGATGTAATTACCCTCCCCCGGGTGGCCAAAGACCTTACAGCAGGCCTGGACTGGGCGGGCAATTCCGGCAAGCTCATCGCCAATTTGCTGTTCAAGGAGGAGACCTTCGGCGAATCATATACCATCTCCTCCGGTGAGAATCTGACCTGGGGAGAGGTAGCAGAAATCTACACAGAGCTTTTGGGCGCGAAATTCCAGTGGATCGACACGCAGCCCTACATAGAGGAAAAGCACGCACCGGACAATATGTGGATCCTGACCTATGACAGATTTTACGACAGAGTTATTGATAATTCCAAAGTCTTAAAGGCCACTGGCTTAAAAAAAGAGGATCTTACCACTATTAAAGACGGTGTCAGGATCGAGCTGAGGAAGCTGGAAGAAGAGGGCTTGGAAAAAGATATTTTACAGTATTAAGAAAGAAAGTACGGAAATAAAAAACACTGGCACTGATTATGGCACTGGTTCTGTGCCTGGGCGTTCTGGCCGGCTGCGGCGGCGATGGCTCTGACGAGACCGTTGGCGGCAATGTAAATGTCAACACCAACAATGACGGTCCCCTGTTCGATGCAGCTAACAATGTCAGCATCGAGATCTGGATGCCTAACAACGCTGACCTGGAGTGGGAGAACAACTACCTGAATCAGGCCATCAACAAGTACAACAATATGACCCTGACCCAGGAGGAGTTCTACAACACCCTGGTGAAGCTGAAGGTCTTGAACCGGACCTGATTGGCAGAATGCCAGTGGGAGTGGTACACCAATCCTTTGGGGATGTACAGATAATCTCCGGCTCGGGCTTCTACAATGTTTTGCTCCGTGTCGAATCAGCAGCTGCCTTCTTCGATATAGGTTAAAAAGTGATAAACGGAGCCGGATTGGGGATCGGTATAGTAGTTGCTGCTGCGTTCATAAGCGTGTGAAGTCAGGTAACAGAGAAAAATACATCTTTCGTTGGAAAAAACCTCCAAAACTAATAGGATATTACCTCATTTAATATAGGATAGCATCTTTTACTATAAAATGCAATCCATTATAATGATTTATGTAAAAGATTTTGCAAGTTTTCGGCTGTTCACAGCGGAAAACACGCGATGCTTTTGATTGGGCAGGCAACTCCGGTAAGCTGATCGCCGATCTGTTTTCGAGAAGGAAACACTTTGGGAGTCCTACACCGTTTCTTCCGGTCAGGAAAAAGAAGATCTCGCCTCCGTTAAGAAAGAGATCAAGACCAAACTCCGGTAACAGGAAGAAGAGAGCCTTTGAATACAGATAAGGAGGTTTTAGCTTGTATCGACAGGAATGTCTGGCGCAGAATATTCGCAAATATCGGCTGCTGCGTGGATTGACCCAAGTGCAGCTTGCGCAAAAGCTGTATGTTACAGCGCAAAATGTATACAAGTGGGAAGCCGGAATCACATCTCCATCCGCGGCAAATTTGTATATGCTCTCCCAGACGCTGCAGGTATCTGCAGATCAGCTTTTGAATCGCGCAGAAGGCACCCAACGAGATGAATGATCAGGGACGCTGAACCGTGCTGACTTAATATAGCGCAAAAGCGATTTTCCCATTCTCCCGGCAGTCCTGCGTGGACGGGTCTTAAAATTGCCGGAACAGTGGCTGCAGGGCACTGCGCGCCGGCTGATAAAATGTAATTACAGGAGCAGGCGGCTCCTAAAAAATAGCATAGCCTTATAAACACTGCCTATACGGCAGCGAAAATCAAGGAGGAAACAAAATGAAAGGTACTTGGAAAAGACTCGCAGCACTGGCACTGGCACTGTGCCTTGTGATCTCCGTGCTGCCCCCTGTGGCACTTGCCGCAGACACCGACGCGGTCAGCTATACCTATGACTTTATCCGCGGTCCATCAGGATATTTAGCGGCAAACGCAGCTTGGAGCACAGTTACAGATTATTCCATGTCTGAAAACAGCTGTTGGAAGTTTGCCGGTCAATGGGCCAGTGGTGCAGCAAAGGCGACATTGTCAACTGTTATGGCAGCTGTGGTAAACTACGGTGGCTCTAACAGATCCAGCGCCAAGTATGTGGCACTGTATATCGATGTTCCGGCAGCCGGTGAGTATGATCTGTCTATTACCTACCGTGCAGGTAAGTACACCACTACCAGTGGCGTATACATTATCCCTGCTGCAAATGTAACAACTTCCGGTGCCTTTGATGCAACTGCTCTGACAACGGAGTTGGCTAATACTACAAGCAGTGCGTATTATGTAGGTAGCATTGTGGACACGGATTCCGATGGAGACAGCGACTACGATGATACAACAGCCGGTACCGATGTCCAGCTGGGTACTGTGAATTTTGCTGCAGCCGGTGACTATATTTTGGCATTTAACTGGCTGGAGGGCGGACAGTATACTGCTATCAGAAAAATGACTCTGACAGAAAAGGAATCTGAGGAGCCGTCTCCCGAAGAGACCACTGTTCCCGAAGAAACCACCGTGCCCGGGGAAACTACTGTTCCCGAGGAAACCACACCTGAAGAAGAACCCGGTGAAACAGTCAGCTATGATTATAACTTTATTCGCGGCACTTCAGGATACATTACGAATAACACATCGGTGAATACAATCACGGACTATTCCATGTCTGAAAACAGCCGCTGGAAGATCGCAGGCTTGTGGGCAAGTACAGTTGCACCGGTCCAACTGTCGACAACTATGGCTGTGAATGTGAATTTTGGCTCTGCAAAAAAAGCAGAGAACTATGTAGCATTTTATATCAATGTTCCGGAAGCAGGCGAATATGACCTGTCCGCCACATTCCGTGCCGGCAAGTACGACACCACCAGCGGCGTGTATATGTTCCCTGCGGCTGATGTAACAGCATCCGGTGCATTTGATGCAACAGCTCTGACAACGGAGTTGGCTAATACTACAAGCAGTGCGTATTATGTAGGCAGCATTGTGGATACCGGTACCGACGGCAACACAGCCTTTAGCGATGATGTAAACGGCACGACCACCCAGCTGGGCACCGTGAATTTCGCTGCAGCCGGTGAGTATGTTGTGGCATTTAACTATTTGGCTGGTGCAAGTTACCGTTTGTTGCTCAAATCCATCACACTGACCAAAGCGGCAGAAGCGGTTGTCCCCGAAGCGGCTCCCACCATTGATTTTACTGAGGTGGAAGAGGTCCAGGGTCAGACTTTGGCTACCTCCGGATCCGGCGCAGGTAAAACACTGACTGATCTTTACAATGCCGGTACCATCAACTGGAGATTCTGGTTCCTGAAGAACTATCAGGCATCCGTTATGGGTGGCGGTGACAAAGCCTGGAGCGGCCTGCGCTTTGCAATAAAGCCCAATGGCGGTTATGTAGCATATCAGGTCAAGAGTTCTGAGGCAGGCAATTATGATGTGACCGTTCACTATCAGACCAATAAGGTCCTTGCAGATGCAGTTGATGTATATCTGCTGCCCAAGGATACCGCTTCTACAAACATTGATGCAAAGATTGCTGCAACAGCCCCGTTAGGTTCTTATAACTGTAAGTCTGATAGCGCAGAATATGTTGATGCCAAGAAGGTAATGGACAATTCTGTTGTCTTGGAAGCAAACACCCAGTACACGCTGGTATTCTATATCCCCAATGAAACCACCGACAATCTTTATGCAACCATCAACGGCATCACTTTGACCCGTAACAACGATGTGTACAGCGTAGGCGACTCTGCTTACGGCACACTGGCAGAGGCAGCTACCGCTGCTGCAGCCGGTGACAAGGTCGTTACCCTGGCTGCTGACGCAGCAGAGGATGAGGTCGCTCTGCCCGAGGGCGTTACCGTGGACCTTAACGGCAAGACCCTGACACTCAATGCCCTGTCCGGCAAGGTCGTGGACAGCAGCGAGGGCAATACCGGTCTGCTGAAGTCTGCCAACGGTGATGTGGTGTTCAGTGAGGATAACGCAGATATTCCCCTGTACGATTCTGCAGCCAAGGGCTACCGTCTGTTTGACTACACTCTGGATAACTACACCGTCCGCGCTGCAGGCGATGCAAGTCAGAAGTTCTGGTTCAAGTTCCACTTCCGTGTCAGCGATGCAGCAGACGCTGCCATCGATCAGGATGCTTATGACCTGGTAGCAGGTGGCTACACCGGCTTCCAGATCAGCACAGAGCTTACCTGGGCAGGCGAGGCGCTGGATACCGTGTACTTTGGCCGCTACTATGAGGGCCTTGAGAATAAGACCGAAATAATGGATGCCTTCTCCAAGGAGTGGGCAGACGGCGCCACCGACAGCAGATGGCTGTATGTGACGGTGAGCGGTCTGAGCGAGGATATGGTTGGCACGCTGACTGTTAAGCCTGTCATGACAGCCAACAATGTGATCATCTCCAACGGTGAGATGTCCTACATCTCCGGCAGCTAAGGAAAACGATCCTTAAAAAGTTATCCCCCCTAAAATCAAACAAACGCGGCAGGGGGCGACCCCTGCCGTGTATCTATTGAAATTAATTTACCTCCCTTTCCTGGGGGGAGGGTTAGCTGCTTTCCTCTCAAGACCACTGACCCTCCCGCCCAACAAAGGCAACTTATTATCTCAAAAGTATAATCCTTTACGGTATATGTGCTTACCACAGCCTGTCGGTGAACTGGCTTCACAATGACAAGTTGCGCACATTTACCCCGATAGATCAATGTTTGAACCCCACCCCCCTTTGAAGGAGGAAAAGAAATGAAAAACATCTGGAAGCGCAGTATAGCGTTCCTTTTAACGCTGTGTATGACCCTTCCTGTGCTGCCGCCCATGGTGTTTGCCGTGGAGGGCACACAGCCCCAGTCTCAGAGCGTAACCTACGACTTTAATCTGGATGGAAATGCTGATTTTAAATTGCTCGACGGCACAACTGCCTTTGACGGGCAGGGCCTTTCCAACAATTCCGGTGCTGACCAGGCGGTAGATTCCTATTACACTAACAATGTGCTGCCCTGGCAGTTCTTCTTCAAGTCCACCAATGCGACCCCCACCTTTGGCGACAGCGCCAGATGGAGCGGCCTGCGTGTCTACACCAATTCCGGTGAAGGCTATTTGGCACTGAAAATGAAATCCCCCGGTGCAGGCGCTTACGATCTGACATTGAACCATCAGATCTACAGTAAGGGCGGCGCAGGCGAAGTGTACATCCTGCCCGGCAACACCACCACCGGTAACATCCCCACGGCAACAGCCGCTGCGACACCTGCGGTTTCCTTTGACTGCTACTCCGAGAATGCGGTCTACACCAATGCGCAGGCAACCGGCAGCTTCACTTTTGAGGCGGATACGGTCTATACCCTGGTATTTAAGCTCACAGCAGGCGGCAGCAATGATATGATCTATCTGCTGTCTCTGGTTGCGGCTCCTGCAGCACCTGCACCCCAGGAGACCACAGGCCCCGCAACGGTGGAAATGGATTACGATTTCCAGCTGAACGGCAATGCCAATTTCACATTGTCTGACGGAACGACTGCTTTCGACGGCAAGACCCTGACAAGCAATACCACAATTGCAAATTCTGCTGCGCAGGCAGTCAAGGGCTACTATGACAGCGGTGTGCTTAACTGGTATCCCCGTCATTTCACAACAAGAAATTCCGCAGCCACCTTTGGCGACAGCGCAAGATGGAGCGGTCTGCGGACGGACACCTCCTCCGGCGAGGGCTATATGGCGCTGGTTATGCGCACTCCCGGTGAGGGCGTATTTGACCTGACCCTTAACTATCAGCTCTTTAACAAGGGCGGTGCGGGTGAAATGTACATCCTGCCCGGCATGCCGGCAACCGCAGAGATCGCTGGCTTGATCGCCACAGCAACGCCTGTGCTCAGCTTTGACTGTGAGGGAACCAACACCACTTACGGTCCTCAGGCGCAGGCCACCGGCAGCTACACCTTCGGCGCAGAGGAGACCTTTACCGCAGTATTCAACCTCACCGAGGGCGGCAGCAGCAAGATGATCTATTTGCTGTCGCTGCATGCTGCATCTGCCGGCGACACACCGGAAGAAACCACTTCTCCGGAACAGACAACCGCACCCCAGGAGACCACTGTTCCAGAGGAGACCACCACAGCCCCGGAAGAGACCACTGCTCCCGAGGAGGTAACTCCTGCAGAGCAGATGGACTATAACTTCCAGCTGAACGGTGATTCTAACTATACAATTGACGGCACCACTGCCTTTGACGGAAAATCTATCAGTGCTACAAGTGCTGCTACCACAGCAATTAAGGCATACTATAATGCCGGAGCACTTAACTGGTATCCCCGTCATTTTACAACAAGAAATTCTGGAGCTACCTTTGGTGATAGCGCAAGATGGAACGGTCTGCGTACAGATACTACCTCCGGAGAAGGCTATATGGCGATGATCATTCGCTCTCCCGGTGCAGGTAAGTATGACCTGGTATTGAACTACCAGACCTTCAATAAGGGCGGCGCAGGTGAAGTATACATCCTGCCCGGTGCACCAGCAACAACGGAAATCGCAGGTCAGGTTGCAACTGCAACCCCCGTGCTTACCTTTGACTGCTCCTCTGGCGATGCATTATATGCAGATGCACAGGCTGTTGGCAGCTACACCTTCGGCGCAGAGAAAACCTGCACCTTGGTGTTCAAGCTCACCGAGGGTGGCGCCAGCAAGATGATCTATGTGCGGTCTTTGATCGCTTATGCAGAGGGTAAAATGCCGGTAGAGCCCGAGCAGCCGCCTGTCCAGCTTGATAAAGCTGAGTATGACTTTACCCAAGTGGACGCCGTTCGCGGAACGGCTATGCCTGTGGGTAAGCATAGTGCAGTGAATGCTCTGTATCAAAGCGGCGAGATCAACTGGAACTACGCCGGCAGAAGCAAAAACAATCAGGCAGCCATTTATGGCGGCATCAATCCTACCACCGGCAAGAATGCCGGCGCCTGGACCGGTATGCGCTTTGCAGCGAAATCCGGCGGCGGTTGGGTTGCCTATACGATCCAGTCTCCCGGCACCGGACACTATCTTGTAAATGTTGGCTTTGAACAGTACTCTGGTCTTGGAACCGTTATGACCTATGTACTGCCCGGCAACACCAAGAACATCGATGAAGCGCTGAAAACTGCCACCGCTATCGGCACATACAGCTGCTTCCAAAGCGGCGAGGGCTACAGAGCCGCCAGCCGCACGATGGATAAGTCTGCGCAGTTCGTCGCCGGTGAAGAGTACATTTTGGTGTTCTACATTGCCAATGAGACCGAAAAACCGATCTATGGCTCTGTAAGTAATGTTACCTTGCAGTATACTGCCAATGCAGTCAATAACGAAAAGGGCGATGTAGACCAGATGGTTTACGACTTCAATCTGGCAGATACGGATCTGAAGTATCAGGATCAGTCTCTGGTAGGCAAGAATGTGACGGGTACAGCTATCGGCAATATGGTAAAGGGCTTGTACTACGACGAGATCATCAACTGGAACTACCGCAGCGGCGTTACCGGTCTTTCACATATCGCCAGCTTTGGCAGCATTGCCGGCGGCAAGGTCTGGGACGGTTTGGTAATGTACGCTATGGAGAAGAAATCCGGAGATGTTGTCAATAACTTCTACTATGCCTTTAATATCCGCTCTCCCGGTACAGGCGAGTATAAGCTGACAGTGGATTACGGCGTGCATATGCAGGGCGCACATCAGGGCAGTGTCTATATTCTGCCTGCGGGCACCAAGGACATTGCTGCTGCCATTGCCGAAGGCAAGGCCGTCGGCACCATCAACTATGACAACGGCTCCATCGTTACCACAGATCCCATGGAGCACGGTCGCACCACCTTTGGTAACCCCGTTTCCCTGGAAAGCGGCAAGGAATACATTCTTGTATTTACCTCCGATATACTGGGCCGCGCCAATTCCAGACTCTATGTGGACAGCGCGATACTGACCAAGGTGGGTACGGCTGCACCTGAGGATATCATTCCCTACCGCAAGCCGATCCCCAAGCCCATCCCGGCAGGCAGTACCGTCTACAATCTGGACCTGTGTGATCCTCTGGATCATCTTTGGACCAGAAGAACTGCTGTTCAGGATGTGCTGGATGTGCTCTCTGAGCGTTACAAGAGCGGCGCAGCCAACTGGAATTGGGCAGGTCAAAGGGTCGCAGCCTTTGATACGGTGCTGTTTACCACCACAGGCTTGAATGTTCCCAGTGCGGAGATGGAATGGATCGCTGTGAAGATCAAATCTCCCGGCAAGGGCCTGTATACAGTGGGTATCAACCACGGCATTGCCGGCTACGGCGGTACCGGCGCTGTGTATATCCTTCCGGCAGACACGGAAGATATCGAGGCTGCGCTGGATCCTTCCTGCCGGGTAGGCTTTGTAGACTTTAACAATAAGACCGGCAATTCAGCGGTGGATGACGGCTATCAGACCATGGCAGGTACCTGGGAGTTCGGTGAGGATAAGGAATATATCGTAGTCATCGAGGGCTTCAAGGGCTCGACCTATAATGACAAGAGAAACGATTTTTACCTGTCCCAGCTGTTTATGACCCCCGGCGATGTGATGGATGAAACCGAAGAGGAAAAAGTAATTTCTTCTGTGGTGGTCCATCCCGGCCCCCTGAAGATGCTGGACGGCTGCTATTACGGCACTACCACACAGGTGGGCGGTTGTGATTACCTGTTTATGCCCATTGAAGGTGCGAAGATCATTGTTGTTGACCTGGATAACGATATTTTGGTCAATGAGATCAAGCTGCCCTTTAATGTGACCAGAGGTATTACCACTGACGAAAACGGCATTGTGTGGGTCGTTGGCGATTCTTATGTGATTTACCGCTACGATCCCTACACCCGCACCGGCGAGACACTGAAATCCTTCCGTCCGGAAGTGCCCACGGTACAGAGCGCATACTATTTAGACTATGCAGACGGTTGCTTGTACTTTGGCACATCGCCCTCTGGTGTAGTGGTGAAGTATGATATTGCTACGGACACTTACACCAATTTAGGCGGTCACGAGGACTGCTCCTATGCAGCAGCCGTTGTGTATAAGGACGGTTATGTGTACTCCGGTATGAACGGTGACTCCAATGGTGACGGCAAAAAGACCTGGGTGGTCGCCAAGATCAACGTGGAAACCGGCGAGGCAGTATACACAGATGTCTATGATCTTTTGGACCCTGCCAGAGCCATGTTCTACGGTGCCGGCTTTGCAGGCGACCTGCTGCTCATCGGTGCAGAGCCGATCCAGGGTCAGGAGACACTCATCGCCATCGATACCAACACTATGGAAGTGGTGGATTTAGGTGTCAAGGCAAGCATCTCCTACAGCATCACCGAAGAGATGGATGGCAAGGTCTACTTTGTCCTCAGCGGTCTGGGTCTATACTATATTGATGTGCAAACCCGTGAAGTAAAACCTGCCAACGGTGCCAAGGATATGGGAATTCCCGTCCGTTGCGGCTTCAACAGCTTTGTGGAGCTGGATGATCCTGTGTATCCCGGCCCCGGCATCATCACCTATAGCGCTAAGGGCGCTCCCAGAATTTACAACTTGGAAACCGGCAAGGTAAAGTCTTATAATGATATCATTGATCCGGAATACGGCAACGCTACCACAGCCCGTCCCATTATCAACGGTCTGCCCGGCAGCAATGAGCTGTATATCGGCGGCTTCAATACCGACAACTGCGCCATCTATAACACAGAAACCGGAGAAGTCAAGCACTTCACCTCTTTCTCTGCCCAGACAGACGCAATGGTATGGTATAAGGATGTTTTGTACACCGGTAACTATACCGCCGGCTGCATTACCCGGATCAATCTGGAGGACGAGGCAAAGAATCAGGTCCTGCTGACACTGAACGATGATATCTACGACCAGGCGCGTATCCATACGCTGATTGCGGCGGATGATCTGCTCATCGCCGGTTCGACCCCGGATAAATTTAAGTACGGCGGCAGTCTTGCCATCGTGGACTTAAATACCCTGGAGCGTACCGTTGAGCACAACATCGTTCAGGATCAGACCGTTAACAGCGTGGTATATCACGACGGACTGATCTACGGCACCACCTCCATCCACGGTGGCACCGGTACCACCAAGCGTACCGACCTGTGCGCCAAGATCTTTATCTATGATGTGCAGAAGAAGGAAAAGATCGCAGAGTTTGATCTGAGAGATTACATAGACGGCTTTACCAAGAATATTGAGATCATCTATGGTATCGCACCGGATCCCAATGTGGAAGAAAACGGTAAGTTCTGGGGAATGGTCTCGGGAACGCTGTTCAGCTTTACCTTTGACAAGGATACCGGCAAGTTTTCTGCCAAGGAAGAGCTGTCCTTCCGGAAAGATGTTTATCCCTACGGCGGCGGCTGGAACTGGTTCCCTGTGCCCTTCTGCTTCGATGGTAAGGGCAATCTGTATCTCAGCTTTGGTCCCTACGGCGGCTTACGCCGGATCAATCTGGAAAACCCCGAGGACAATGAGGCTGTGATGGATTATCCGGCGCTGTACTATACCCTGGGCGAGGATGGCAACCTCTACTATATGCACAGAACGGCGCTGCGTATGTACCCGCTGAATGTGACCGAGGACGATTGGGCTGAAGCAGACAAGGTAGATCAGATAATCCTCGCACTGGATAAGGAAGTTACCTTAAAGAGCGAAGAAGCGATCGTAGCTGCCCGCCAGGCATATGACGCTCTTTCGTATACACATAAGGCGTTGATCCAGAAGCTCTACTTGCTGGAAGAGGCAGAATCGGATCTGATGGAACTGCAGATCGCACAGCTGCCTGAGACGGTCACGCTGGAGCACGAAGCACTGATCTTCGGCCTGCAGGAGAAATACGATTCTATGACAGTCCGTCAGCAGAAGTACGTGAAGAACTACCAGGATCTGACTGCAGCAGTTTCCGAAGTGAATGTACTGCTGGATAAGCAGGCAGCTGCCAAGGTCCAGGCAATGATCGACACCATCAAGGATCTGGGCGAGATTACCCTGGCGCATAAGGACCGCATTGCTGAGATCCGTGCTGCGTACAATAAGCTCTTCTCCTATCAGAGACAGTATGTGGATGCAACAGATCTTTTGGAGGCAGAAGCCGTCCTGGCAGTGCTTCGGGCACAGGAAGTGGAGCGGTTGAAGGAACTGATTGCCTCCATCGGTGAGGTCACATTGGAGGATGAACCTGTCATCGTGGAGGCAGACGGTATCTACAGCTGGCTTACGATAACAGAACGCCAGCAGGTGGACGGCGCAACCCTTTCCTCTGCCAAGATCCAGCTTTCCAAGCTGCAAAAAGCAGCAGCGGCTGAGGTGGATGCTCTCATCGGCAAGATCGGCAAGGTCGGTATTTTCTCCGGCGGTGCTATCTCCAAGGCAAGAAAAGCCTACGATGCCCTGACAGAAGGTTCCAAGACATATGTTGCCTTGATCGACACCCTGATTGCTGCGGAGAAGGCGTTCAAGCCCATTGCTATCGCGCTGTGGTGCGTTGGCGGTGTGGTCGTTGCCGGTGGCGGTACAGCTACTGTCATTGTGCTGAAAAAGAAAAAGCGCAAGGCTGCAGCGCCTGTGCAGACGACAGAAACGGAAAACTGATTTAAAAAACAGAATATGGGGAGTTTGATCTCCCCATATTCTGAAGAAGCAACGAAGATACTATGAGGTAGAATATGGCACGCTTTGTAAAAGTTGCATCTGTTGCAATGAACATCCCTGAATATCGGGATAAGCCGGAGGGTCAAAGTCTTTCAGATTATATGCTTGAGATGATCAAGGTGGAAATCGACAGAGTTCTTCCGGATAAGCCGGATCTAATCGTTCTGCCGGAAATGGCGGATACCCCTGCCGGAATGACCCTGGAAGAAAAGCGTGAATTCTGGAAGGCCCGCGGCAACAGGACTGAGGAGGATCTCGGCAAGATCGCCAAGGAAAACAATTGCTACATCGCAGCAGGTGTTGTCCGTATTGCGGAAAACGGAAAGCAGTATAACAGCTGTGTGATGATCGACCGTCAGGGCAAGGTGATGGGCTATTACGATAAGAACTATATCGTTCCCAGTGAGACCCCGGCTTACGGTAATGTTTCCGGTGAGGACATCACGGTCTTCGAATGCGATTTCGGTAGAGTGGGTGCGGTGATATGTTTTGATCTGAACTTTGAGGAGCTCAGATATAAGTATAAAGAGGCAAACTGCGATCTGATCGTATTTTCCTCCCACTTTGACGGTGGTATTCTTCGCAATATTTTTGCCCACGAGACCGGCGCATATTTTGTCACCTGCTATGCCGGCAGATATGCGGATGCGGATATTATTGATCCCCTTGGTTATCCGGTTACTAACACCAGCAATTACCGTTTGAATTCCGTTGCGACATTGAATCTGGACTACAAGATCTGCCATTTGGACGGAAACAGAGAAAAATTTGCGGCAGCAAAGAAAAAGTACGGCGCAGAGCTTATGATTCAGGATCACGGCTTTATCGGCACGATGATACTCCAGTCAGAAAGTCCTGATCGTACAGCTGAGGATATCATTAAGGAATTTGATATTCAACTTCGCGATGATTATTATGCGTATACCCGCGCGCACAGAGAAAAATGCCTGCGGGACAGATGATCAGCAAAATATATGGACAGCGCAAATACAGGATTAGCGGTATCGATACCAAAATATGACTCGCAGTGTAATTCGACGATAAGGAGAAATGTATAATGAACAAGAAGATCTATGAGAGTCCTGATGTTGAAAAGTGCATTTTGAATGTACAGGCAAGTCTGATGACAGACGGCCCTACGGTCAGTGATACAGGCTACGGCTGGGCTGATCAGGGACCTGTGTCTGCGGCCAATGACGATCTGTAAACCCATTACAGCTAAGCAGAAAGCAAGCAAACGATCCGGGGATCCCATTTGGGATCCCCGGATCGTTATATAAGAAAACCGGCTCACAACGAGCCGGCTAAATGGGAAAACGGTATGGCGGCGGGGAATGACCCCCGCTTTACAATCACCCGCGTGTGAATGCAGGTTACGCCATCTTTGCAATCAACGGATACAAAGCTCACACACATTACCGTTGACAGCCTGGCACCCCAGAAGGAATTCGAATCCCCGACCTTCCGCTTAGGAGGCGGACGCTCTATCCAGCTGAGCTACTGGGGCGTGTACCTGCTTATTGTACCCAAAATAAAGCTTTGTGTCAAGGCTGTCAAATTTCAGTTTATCGAGCAGATACATCCGCTCGATAAACTGAAATAATGTAGAATGTAGAATGAAGAATGTAGAATTATTGTGTTGCCTACGGCAACTATTTAAATTATTTTCGGAGAAAATACCTTAATTCTCAATTCTCCATTCTCAATTCTCAATTTGCGCATCAGCGCGTCAAACCGGAATATATGTTCATTTTTTCTCTTTTGCGCATATACTGAATTATATGTGCTGCAAAAAAAGGAGTGGAGGATATGCGCGAGAGCAGTGATCCCAGTGTTGATCTTGAGGATCTTTTATACGATGAGCAATGGTATCCCAGTAATCGCTGAAGCCGGACAATGTCCGGCTTTTCATTTTTCTCTTTACAGAAAAGGGAATTTAGGATATAATGTACAAAGCTATGTAAAGAATAAAGTGAAGGTGTGAACCTATGAATATCGAATTTGATTCCTATAAGCAGAAGCTGGGTGAGATCCGCCCCACCTTGGACGGTCTTGCAGACTCTTTGAATATCGAGGGTCTGCGCAACGAGCTGGAGCGTCTTCATGCGATGCAGGAAGCTCCCGGCTTTTGGGACAATCCGGAAAAGAGCCAGCAGGTGGTGGTCAAGACCAAGACCACAGAGCATAAGATCGAAAATTATGAGGGTATGCTCAGCACTTGGGATGACTTGATGACTATTTGCGAAATGGCAGCCGAGGAAGACGACGATTCCATGCTGGATGAGCTGAAGGAAGGCTTCCAGAAGCTGACTCAGGATATGGAGTCGTGCCGTCTGCAGACGCTGCTTACCGGCACCTATGACGCCAATAACGCGATGGTTTCCTTCCAGGCCGGTGCCGGCGGCACGGAGGCACAGGACTGGTGCCAAATGCTTTACCGTATGTACACCCGTTGGGCAGAGGCGCACGGCTATACCTACAAAATCATGGACTATCAGGAAGGCGACGAAGCCGGTCTGAAATCTGCGGATATCCTCATTGAGGGCGATAATGCCTACGGCTTTTTGAAAGGGGAGAACGGTGTCCACCGTTTGGTCCGCGTATCTCCCTTTGATGCCAATGCCCGCCGGCAGACCTCCTTTGCTGCCATCGAGGTGATCCCTGACATCCAGGATGACAGTCAGGATGTGGAGATCAAAGCAGAGGATTATGAGATGCAGGTATTCCGGTCCTCCGGCGCAGGCGGTCAGCACATCAACAAGACCTCCTCTGCGGTGCGTTTGATCCACAAGGCGACCGGCATCGTGGTTGCCTGCCAGACCGAGCGCAGCCAGTTCCAGAACAAGGAAAACTGCTTGAGAATGCTGCGCAGCAAGCTGGTGGAGATCAAGGAGCGTGAGCACCTGGATAAGATCTCTGATATCAAGGGCGTGCAGAAGAAGATCGAGTGGGGCAGCCAGATCCGCAACTATGTCTTTATGCCCTATACCCTGGTAAAAGACACCCGTACCGGCTGCGAGACATCCAATGTCAACGCAGTTATGGACGGTGCGCTGGATCCCTTTATCAACGCTTATCTGACCTGCGCTGCCACCGGCAACTGGGTCACAAAATAAAAAGTAAAAAAATATCGATAAAAGGCTTGCAATTTGTAAAAGGCTATGTTACAATAGTCAAGCTGTTTGAATCCGAGCGTTCGGATATGTGTATTTCGGCTCGCTGAGCGCAGTCGAAGGGAGGTTATGAAATGGAAGTCGTAAAGATTATTTTGACTGTTTTGGAGGTCATTGCCAGCCTGGCTCTGATCCTTGTTGTTTTGATTCAGTCCGGTAAGCAGTCCGGTCTGTCCGGCGCTATCGCAGGCAACTCTGAGTCTTATATGAATAAGACAGGCGGCGGTCTGGATAAGACCCTGGCTAAGGCTACCAAGTGGGTGGGTCTGGCTTGGATCCTGCTGACCCTTTCCCTGAGCTTGATTCCCTAACATTATATGTAAAGACCGCAGGAGATCTCTCCTGCGGTCTTTTCTTTTTATTTCGGCCACTTTACATTTCTTTCTTTCACATAGGGAACACGAACTGCGCAGGTTCCTGTGGACTCCAAACCCAAAGCCTTTGCACTGGGCTGTACATAGTCGCCCTTCACACCGGCTACATGCATACCGGTATCGTCCAGCGTGACAATGGAATACAGCGACTTAGTGTAAGGCTCAACATACTGCAGATAGGGATTGTCCTTTTCTGTCTTGTCGGAGAAACGCTGCCGTGCGTATGCTTTACCCAGCCATGCACCTAAGGACATGCTGTTCACATTATAATAAAATGTACCGTCAATGGCATCCAAATCATCCACATGCAGATGGCCGTTGATACACATACGGACGACTTTGCCGTTATCCTTTGCCTTTTTCAGCACCGCCTGGAAGGCATCTACATTACGGATGCAAGCAGGATAGTTAAATAAAGGCTGATGGGAGAAAATAATCACCGGCTCGTTGGTTTCAGACAGTTCTTTGTCCAGCCATTCCAGCTGGTCGGGGGAAATGTAGGGCAGCTTGCCACCGTGTTTGAAGTACTGACCCTTACTGTAATGGACATAGTTTCCATCATCGTCCATAAAGTAGTTGCCGTCCAGCACGATAAAATGCCAACCCTTTTGGTGGAAGGAGTAATAGTTATTTTCCATTCCGTAGATTTGCAGGGTTTCTGTGTATGTATAATAGTCGCAATCGTGGTTGCCTAATGTGTGGTATGCAGGCTTTTCGAAGCCGTTAAACCGACGCAGGAATTCAAACTTCCGATGAATTTGTCGATTGTTGAAACGGCGATGCTTACCGGAGGGTGTCTGATCGTCATAAGCTAAAATATGAAAATCCCCCAACTCCATAATGAAGTCTACATCTGCCTCCCGGGCAGCGTCTAAAAACTGATTTAGCCGCTGCAGACCGTTGTGGATCAATGCATGGTGCAGGTCTGCGACGATACCGATTTTGATTTGTTCAGCCATAGTGTGCCTCCCTTAAAGAGCTATGACCGTTTTAACACATTTACCCGGGAAAGTCAATGACTCTTGCAAAGGATATGCCTTTTGTGATACAATAATTCCATCAGTAAATAAGGAGAATGCTTATGGAAACAAATAAGTTAAAGGGTCTGCAGCCTGCCTCTGTATGGGCAGTATTTGAGCAGCTATGTGCTATTCCGCACGGCTCCGGCAATACAAAAATGATCAGCGATTATATTGTCAGCTTTGCAAAGGAAAACGGCATTCGTTACATTCAGGACGAACTGAACAATGTACTGCTTTTTGCACCCGGTACACCCGGTTATGAAGACCACGCGCCTGTGATCCTGCAGGGTCATATGGATATGGTCTGCGAGAAGGATGAAGACTGCCTCATCGATATGCAGACCCAGGGCTTGGATATTGCCCACGACGGTGAATATGTTTTTGCTAAAGGTACGACCTTAGGTGGCGATAACGGTATCGCGGTGGCCTATGCTTTGGCTATTCTCAGTGACAAGACAATACCGCATCCGCCTTTGGAGGTGATCATCACCGTGGACGAGGAAACGGGAATGTTCGGCGCAGCAGGCATCGACCTTTCTATGCTGAGGGGAAGAACGATGCTGAACTTGGACTCCGAGGAAGAGGGTGTCTTTACGGTGTCCTGTGCCGGTGGTGCCAGAGGCACGATCACCCTGCCTGTGGAGCGGCGCATTGTATATGGCCCTTGCGTCCGGCTGACAGTGGAGGGGCTGCAGGGCGGCCACTCCGGCGTGGAGATCCACAAAAACCGCGCCAATGCCAATAAAGTTATGGGCGAATTTTTAAGCCGTGTCCAGCAGATGATGCCACTTTGCATTACCAAATTGCAGGGCGGTGCCAAGGACAATGCCATCCCCCGGTCCTGCCAGGTAACTTTGGTTGCTATGGGTATGCACATTGAGCGCATTAACGATATTGCTGCGCAGCTGCAGCAGGAGATCCGGGAGCAATACGACGAGCCGGAAGCAATCGTCCGGGGAGATGATGTGGATGCTATGGGCGGCAATGCTCTGACCACGCAGAGCACCGCCAAGGTCATTGCTCTTTTGAATGCAGCGCCCAACGGTGTCCAAAGCTGGAGTAAAGACATTGACGGTCTGGTGCAGACCAGTCTGAATTTGGGTGTGGCGGTACTGGATGAAGCGCTTTCTCTTACCTTTGCGGTGCGCAGCTCTGTGAACCAGGAAAAACGGGCGCTTTTGGACCGGCTGAAGGAGCTGGGGGATTTCCACGGCGCAGCCTACAGTGAGGTTGGCGATTATCCAGCCTGGGAGTATAAAAAGAATTCTGCCCTGCGGGAGCTGATGGTCAGCACCTACGAAAAGCTTTATAACAAAGCACCTCAGGTGGTGGCGATCCACGCGGGTCTGGAATGCGGTCTGCTCAGCGAAAAACTGCCGGGACTGGACTGTGTGTCCATCGGACCGGATATGCTGGATATCCACACCAGCCGGGAAAAGCTGCATATCGGATCCACGCGGCGCACTTGGGAATTCCTTTTAGAGCTGCTGCGAAAGCTTTGACGGAAAAAGATTGGAGAATACGAAATGAAAATAGTTATTTGTCGGATCGGGCAGAATAAGACAGTAGCCTTTGCGCAAAATGAGCTTTGCCGCTACCTGCGGTCTTCTGATCCTGCTTTATTTATAGATGAGCGCGTTTATGATACTTATGATCCGACTCTTTCGGATGTGCTTTGGGTGGGAGATAGCGCCTCGGTGGAAAAAAGTGAGTTGGATGAGATCGCTGTTTCAGTGAAAAACGGCTGTGGCATCATAACCGGGTCATCTCCCAGAGCGGTGCTAATCGCAGTGTATCGTTTTTTGCGTGAGATCGGCTTCTTCTTCCTTTTTCCCGGAAAGGAAGGCGATGTGATCCCGCAAAGGTCCTGGACGAAGGAGGATCTTACCGTTTCTGTACGGGAAAAGGCTTCCTACCGTCACAGAAGCGTTTGCATCGAAGGCGCTGTTTCTTATGAGCACATTTACAATATGGTCGATTATCTTCCCAAGGTGGGAATGAACGGGTATTTTGTTCAGTTCCAATCTCCCGATGAATTTTTCTTCCGTTTTTACAATAAATACAACAATCCCAATTTTAAGTTTGATCCCATCACCCGGGAGGATGTACAGCATATTTGGAACCGCGCAGAGGAAGAGATCGTCCTGCGGGGACTGGATTACCACGCCACGGGACACGGCTGGACCTGTGAGCCCTTTGGAGTTATAGGAAGCGGTTGGGTCAAGGAGGAGACAACTGCGCCGGATTCCATCAAACCCTATCTTGCACAGATAGATGGCGTGCGTGAGTATTACGGAGGCGTGGCGCTGAACACCAATCTTTGCTATTCCAACCGTGTGGCCCGCGATAAGATGAACGACGCCATCGTTGCTTACGCAAAGGCACATCCTGCGGTCAATTATCTGCATTTCTGGCTGGCTGATGCAGACAACAACCATTGTGAATGTGACAAGTGCCGGACGATGCGACCTTCGGACTGGTATGTGCGGATCCTTAACGAGTTGGATGAGAAGCTTACTGCGGAAGGATTGAATACCAAGATCGTATGTCTTATTTATTTGGATCTTCTTTGGGCACCGGAATCAGAGAAAATCAAAAATCCCGACCGCTTTGTTTTGATGTTTGCCCCCATCACCCGAACCTACAGCAGAGCCTTTACTGACGGTGATATCCACGCCCAGGTGACTTTGCCCGATTATAAGCGCAATGAAAATAAAATGCCCCGTACGGTGGAGGAAAATCTGGGACATTTGAGAAGATGGCAAACGGAGCAGCTCAGCGGCGAATCCTTTGACTTTGACTATCATTTGATGTGGGACCACTATAACGATCCCGGTTATTATGAATGCGCCCGTATCCTGCACGCGGATATGGCAAATATGGACAAGCTGGGGCTGGATGGAATGGTCAGCTGTCAGCTTCAGCGGTGCGCATTCCCTACGGGTCTTCCGATGTACGCTATGGCCCGGGCTCTTTGGGATAAGACCTGCCGCTTTGAGGATGTGTGCGATGAATACTTTACCGCTTCCTTCGGCGAAGACGGAAAGAAGATCGAAGCCTACCTTTCCCGGCTTTCCCAGCTTTTTGACCCTGTCTATATCAGAAATGAGCGAGATATATCGCCTGAGGTGCAGATCGAAAAGCTGAAGGAGGCAAAAAAGTACATTGCAGCCTTTAAGGAAAGCGTCCTCGTTCCCAATCGCCACCGTGGCTTTGTCTGGAACAATCTGGTGCATCACGCTGATATCTGTCAGGTATTTGCGGATGCCTATATCGTATATATTTCCACAACGGATGCCGCAAAGCGTGAAAAGGCAATGAACGACACCTTGGAGCTCGTTTACGAACGGGAAAAGGAATTCCATACAGTATTCGACAGCCAGCTTTTCCGATCCCTGTTTACCCGGAATTTGGCAAGACTCCGAACGCCTGATCTGAAGATCGAATCGTTTGAACAATAAGCAAAAAAAGAAAGGGCAACGCTTCATAAGGAAGTGTTGCCCTTTCCGGTTTTTTCTTTTATGCGCGTTGCTGCTTGTTTGTCATTAAACCTGTGATCCAAAGAACATCATCTTTCTTTAGAACCTGCAGCAGAAACAGCAGACACCCCATCACGATCACATATGCGCCGCAGCAGACCAGACCGCCCTGCAGATGAGAGCAGATCCAGATCGCCCCGGCGGTGGCAAGTATAGTAAGTACCGGTGCTCCTAAGGAGATCCGGGTGCCGGAGATATGTAGCAGCCTGCGAAGACTGAGTATAAAATTCAAAAGGTGTGTTACAAGGAAGCTGATAAAGTAACCCTGCATACCGAACTTTGGCAGCAGAAGAAACAGCAAAACCACATCCATTGCCGATGTGAGAATATTGTACCGAACGCAAGCCCTTTGCTGTCCCAATCCCTTGGTCATAGCGTCGGTTACCGCGTCACAGTAAAGCATAGGGATCAGCAGCGCATAGAGCCGCAAATATTCTCCGGCAGTGGCGTTTTTATACAGCCCTTGACACAATACTTCACTCAGCAGAAATTCTCCGCCACAGATAAAACAACCGTAAATAATGACGCAGCGCAAACTGCGCTTGACCAAATACCGGATCCTTGTCTGACTTCCGGCGGCATTGCACCGGGCAAGTTCCGGGATCAGCAGTTCATTCAGTCCAAAGACAATGGCTGCCGGAAACATCAATATGGGAAACACCATACCGCAGACCATACCGAAGGCGGCTAACGGACTGACTGTACCGGCAAATAGCGCCAGCCGTTTGGGCACCATCAGATTTTCCAGGGTAGAGATGCCTGATTTTAAGTCGTCTGCCAGCGCAAGGGGAACGGCAGTTTGCAGAAGTCTGCTTCGTACCGGGATCCGATGACCCGTACCGGCATTTTCCCTAAGTCGTAAAAAACATAAAACGCAAAGGGTCAGACAGCTGCCTGCACCGCTCCCCAAAACCACAGCCTGACAGGCTTTTCCCGGGTCCTGCTTTGCCCATAGGGTCAAAGCTGCCATGGTCACAGCCATAGAGGCTGCCTGCTCTGCCACCTCCACCGCGGCCAGCGTGCTGATGCGGTTGGCAGCGGTAAAGTATCCCGTCATCACGCCGCAAAGGCAGCTCACCGGCAGAAAGGCTGCCAAAAGCCGTACAGCGCCTACTGTGCGCATATCGCCGATCCAGCTTTGACAAATGGCTGGTGCAAAAATGTATAATGCCGCAGCGATCACACCGCTGCACAAAATGCTGTACAAAAAGCATCCGGACAGCACCCAGGCCACATTCTGCGGCCGTTTCTTTCCCAGCTCCTCGGCGGTTAGATACATAGTCGCCGTTCGTATACCGGCGATACCTGCGGTCATTGCCAGCATACCTACAGACAGCACCAGCTGCAGAAGTCCCACACCGGCTGCCCCCAATTGCCCGGAAATGTACACCTGAAAAGAGGTGGAAACCGTTCTAAGCAATAAATTCACACCGGTGAGCAGTAAAGCACTATGAAAAATATTTCTTTTTCCGGGCAAAAAGATCCCCCCCTTGTCCAAGCCTATGCGGACAAGGGGGAAGTATAACATAAAACTTATTTTCCACCGTTTATATATTTACAGTGGATCGCCAAGGGGCATTCGTGACACTTGGGACTTCTTGCAGTGCAGACATCTCTGCCAAACTGCACGATCCGGTGGCAGAAATCGCTGCTTTCCTCCGGGGGCAGGATCTTGCGCAGCTGGCGCTCGACCTTTTCCGGCTCTTTGCCCTTGCTTAGACCCAGCCTTTCGCAAATACGGATACAGTGGGTGTCGCACACGACACTGCCGGGAACACCGTAAAGATCTCCCAGAAGCAGATTGGCTGTCTTTCTGCCAACACCCGGCAGGCGCAGAAGCGATTCCATAGTATCCGGCACTTTTCCGTTATACTCGGAGATCAGCATCTGACAGGCTAAGACGATATCCTTTGCCTTTTGCCGGAAGAAACCACAGGAGTGAATGTACTTTTCTACATCGGCGATATCAGCAGCCGCTATTGCCTCTAAGGTGGGATATGCTGCAAACAACGCCGGTGTTATGAGATTGACCCGGGCGTCAGTGCATTGGGCAGCCAGCCGCACGCTGATCATCAGCTGATAGTCCTTTTTGTAATGCAGTGCACAAGGTGCATCCGGATAGCGCTCCTTCAGCAATTGAATGATGGCATCTACCTTCTCTTTCATAGGAGAGCCCTCCCGTTTTTTTCTTTATTATAGCATAGATGCTGCACAAAAAACAAGCCACCGAGATAGAATGGTGTGGATGGCTGGTGCTTCGAATGCATTCCACCGGCTTGGCTTTGGGGGCAGCAGAGCTGCCCCCGGCATGGTCAGCTCTCTGCAGACAGGATCTCAGCTGTCAGCGCGGAGATCTCATATGCGGTTTTTTCTACAGGACCGTCTGCTGTCATCTTGGTGTAGACCCGGCTTTGCAGCCGTCCGTAAATTCGTACCACATCGCGTACATTGCACCCGGATACTTCCTGCGCAACTCGTCCCCAAAGAATACAAGGCAGGTAATCTGCCCTGTGAAAGGCGCGGGGCACAGCCAGCATAGCGTCGCAGATCTCTCTGCCCAGGGGTGTCCGGCGAAATACCGGCGCTTTGCACAGCGGACCTTCCACCACTACATCGTTTACAGGCTCGCCGTCATCGACTGTAACAGACCCTGCAAAAACAAAGATCATCAGATGCCGCCCATCGCTGCTGCGCAGATTGTGTGAGCGTACCTGCCCGGTGACACACAGCATTTCCCCTGCGCAGGGGTCTAAATCGTCTATCAGATGGGCCGGCGCGATCACCGGCAGCAGATCCACAGCGCCGGACAGCCTTGGTACCTCCAGCGTGAATCGGTAAAACCGCTGTCCGTGATTTTCGTGGGAAAAAGTGGGCATAGAATGCAGGCTGCCCCGAATTGTGATCGTGTTTGCAATATGTTCCATAGTACCACCTCAAATACAGATGTATGGAACATTCTATGCAGAATCAGGGAAAAGAGAACAAGCCACCGCTTCCGGTGGCTTGTATATTATTTTCGCTTACCGCCAGCTTTTTTGACGGGCTTTTTGCTTAGTGGCTTTACATTGCGTTTGGGCAGTGCCTTCGGCGGCGGTGCGGCTTTTCCCTGACGGGGCGGTACGGCCCGGATCAGACATTTGGGTCCCGACCCGATCAGATCCTCCCGATGTGCCTTCAGCAAAGCCTCCCGGACGAGATAATAGTTCTTGGGATCCCGATACTGGATCAGGGCGCGCTGCATTGCCTTTTCGTGGGAGTCCGTGGGCACATAAACCTTATCCATCGTTCTGGGATCAAGGCCAGTGTAGTACATTACGGACGAAAGGGTAGAGGGGGTTGGATAAAAGTCCTGCACCTGCTCCGGATTGTAACCCATCTCCCGGATATATTCCGCCAGCTCGATGGCTTCCTTTAAGGTAGAGCCGGGGTGACTGGACATCAGATACGGAACCAGATACTGATTCTTGCCAAACTGCTTGTTAAGGGCAAAATACTTATCCACAAACCGGTTATATACTGCATTCCGGGGCTTACCCATCCGATCCAGGACAGCATCGGACACATGCTCCGGTGCCACCTTCAACTGACCGGAAATGTGGTGCTGCACCAACTCCTTAAAGAAGGTGTCCTTCTTGTCAGCCAGCAGATAATCAAAGCGGATACCGCTGCGGACGAAGACCTTTTTCACACCGGGCAGCTTTCTAAGCTTCCGAAGCAGCGCAACATAATCTGTATGGTCGGCACGCATATTTTTGCAGGGGGCAGGGTGCAGGCATTGCCGGGTGCCGCAAGCGCCTTTGGTCAGCTGCTTTTCACAGGCAGGATGCCGGAAGTTGGCGGTAGGACCGCCCACATCGTGAATATAGCCCTTGAAAACCGGGGCCTTGACCAAAAGCTCTGCTTCCCGGAGAATAGACTCGTGGCTGCGGGTCTGAATGATGCGTCCCTGATGGAAGGTCAGCGCGCAGAAGGAGCAGGCGCCAAAGCAGCCACGGTTGCTCACCAGACTGAACTTGACTTCCTCAATGGCAGGCACACCGCCGATCTTTGTGTAGCTGGGATGCCAGGTGCGGCAGTAAGGAAGATCGTAAACAGCGTCCATTTCCTGGGTGGTAAGGGGCTTCTGGGGCGGATTCTGCACCACAAATTCCTTGCCATAAGGCTCTGCCAGCCGCTTTGCGGTAAAGGGGTCGCAGTTGTTGTATTGAAGCTTGAAGCTTTCAGCATACCTGCGTTTGTCCGCCTTTAGCTGCTCATAGGAGGGCAGTACGATGGTAGGCAGGCTCTCGTCCAATTCACTGGCACGATAAACGGTTCCGTCGATGTAAGTGATGTGGTGCACATCCATACCGGCGTTCAGCGCGTCAGCGATCTCCACAACGCTTCTTTCGCCCATTCCATACATTAAAAGATCTGCCTGGGAGTCCAGCAAAATAGAGCGCTTCAGGCTCTCTGACCAGTAATCATAATGGGAAAGTCTTCGCAGACTTGCCTCGATGCCGCCAATCAGGATCGGCACATCTTTATACACCTGCCGGATCAAATTGCAGTAGACTGTTGTGGCATAGTCAGGCCGCTTGCCCATCACACCACCGGGGGTGAACGCATCTGTCTTTCTGCGGCGCTTGGATACGGCGTAGTGGTTGACCATAGAGTCCATATTGCCACCGCTGACTAAAAAACCAAGACGGGGTCTGCCTAAAATGGTGACGGATTGGGGATTTTTCCAATCCGGCTGGGAAATGATGCCAACACTGTATCCTGCCTGCTCCAGCACGCGGCTGATGATGGCGTGACCGAAGGAGGGATGATCCACATAGGCATCGCCGATGACATATATAAAGTCACACTGCTCCCAGCCCCGCGCAGCCATATCCTGTTTGGAAATCGGCAAAAAATCCATAATACCCTCCATAAAAGTTTTCTTTATTATAGCATACCTGCTGGAAAAAGAAAACCGTCAAATTTCAGTTTGACAAAGGCTTCCCCCGGGGGGAAGCTGTCAAAAATCTTTGATTTTTGACTGATGAGGAATGCGGGCATACATTCTAAATATAGCTGTTTCTACAGACTTATTCTA
>JAZNQK010000071.1:0-11415 GCA_045590135.1 Faecousia sp. | reverse complement strand
CGATGCCGAGATCGCCGCTTCCGGCATGGACCTGAAGTACGAGGTCGGCACCATGATCGAGATCCCCAGAGCTTGCCTAACCGCTGACGAGATCGCCCGTAACGCCGCCTTCTTCTGCTTCGGCACCAACGACCTGACTCAGATGACCTTCGGCTTCTCCCGTGACGACGCCGGCAAGTTCCTGAACGCATACTACGACACCAAGATCTTCGAGAACGATCCCTTCGCTAAGCTGGACCAGACCGGTGTTGGCAAGCTGATGAACATGGCTTGCAACGACGGCCGCGCCAACAACGCCGACCTGCACATCGGTATCTGCGGCGAGCACGGCGGTGACCCCACCTCCGTTGAGTTCTGCCACAAGCTGGGCCTGGACTACGTGTCCTGCTCCCCCTTCCGTGTGCCGATCGCCCGTCTGGCTGCCGCCCAGGCCGCTATCAAGGATGGCAGGAATTAAGTGATTACCAGCTGTTTGGAAGTTTCACAGTGACAATTGAGGATGCAAAAGAGTACTTGTACTCCATCTCCAAAACCCGCCGCGTGCACCGCTTCCAAAGTTTCAAGGTAAATCTCTATATCTAAGCACAACGCCCCAACTGCTTCACCGCAGTTGGGGAGTTTTCTAATAAAATGTGCCCCATGCGAACTGTAAAACACAGTTATCAACGCCGAATCGCAGTGGAGCATATGCAGAGCGTGGTGTACATGATTGCACTTTCAACACAAACGCATTTACAAATCATAAAAGCAGATTACCCGGTATCCATCACAGATACCGGGTAATTCTCTTGGCATGAGAGCACAATAGGAAGGCTTATCAAATTCCTTTATTTTTCCTTATAGTAGAGCATGCAATGGCAGTAGCCTTCAAAATCGGGGTCAGCGATCTGCTGGCGGAATTCCTGGCAGATGCATTTATTCTCCGATGTGCGCTCGGTTCTACAAGGGCAGAAGCCACCGGTGGCTCGCAGACCTTCCTGAACGGTTTTTACAACTTCCGCATTTTCATTGAATCGGATTTTTCCCATAATGACCTCCTTATTCGTACAAAAGCTTAGCCAAATGGCCCTTCAGGGTATCCTCGCTCATGCTGCCGGTGACACGGAAAACAGGCTCACCCTTGCGATAGAACAGCAAGGTGGGCATGGACATGATGCCCATGTCAGCGCAAAGCTTCTCCGTCTGCTCGTCCTCAGCCAGGTTCATATGGGCAAAGGTCAACAACGGCATCTTTACAGAGCAGCGTTCAAAGATGGGCGCCAGCATGACACAGGCACCGCAGCCGGGGCCGTACACATCCACCACTACATAGTCGCCCTGGATAATCTCGTTAAAGTTCTGTGCATTTGCTTCCAATACAGCCATACTTACACCTCCAGATACTTTTCCGCTTCTGCTCCCATGACTTTCGCCATTTCCTGGCCGCCCATTTCATAGGCCACAAAGTCGCAGGCTTCCTCATAGGTCATATGCAGCAATGCCAGGTATTCCTCCTGGGGCATACCATACTCCCGGAGCATTTCGGCCATGTGCTTTGCACCTTCCTCAGCAGTGTGCTCGAAGCCCAGCCGACGGATCAGCTCTCGGTCGGTCAGTTCCATACGATACAGCAGATCCTGTTCGGGATAGAATTTTGCGATCGCCTCTTCTTCTGTCAGCAAGTCGCCGTTATCGGAGATGCAGGGATTTTGGCCATCCATAATCGCCAAATCGTAAGTACGACGAGCGCCCCGCTCCACATGATATTTGCGTTCTTCCTCATCAAATTCGATGACAGATTTATTGGCCATTTCCCGGCACCAGAAGGCATGTACCTGCCAGGCCTTGTTATCCCTGCGCATGGGTTCGTTCTGGGTCCGATACCAGGCTTTGTACTCCTCGACAGTAGAAACGCCTTCAATGCCGTCAGCAGCGATCATGGCATCACAGATCGCACCGCCCGCACGAACACGGCGGATCTCCTTGATCTCCAGTTTCAATTCCTTGCCACCGATCTGTGCTGCAAAGACTTCGCCAGCGTGTCTATTCAGCACTGCTTGTTCGGCTACCTCTGCACCAGGCAGATTCTGCCCGGGATAGAGCAACACGATAGTTCTACCATTAAGGCTGGTATCGCCTACGCAGTGACACAGGACACCGTCGCCATTTTCCACCGTATCCACGATTTCCATGTAGCTGCTGCGGCTGGCAATGCCCTGCAGCAGCTCCTCCATCTCCGCATCGCTGACCCGCCAATGGGTAAACTCAGCCGGAATGTCAGAGAGATGATAATCATACAATTCCAAAACTTTAGACTTCATTTGCAGCCGCCTTTCTGCGGTTCATAACCCGCAAAAGATAATTGTCGGTTTCCTTCAAAATGTCTGCCGGTGCGCCGGAGGTTTCCACAGTGCCATCTTTCAGCACAATCACATGATCGGCATCCCGAATTGCGGAAAGCGAATGGGCAATGATCACGGTGGTTCTACCTTCCATCAGCTTTTGCAATGCCTGGGTAACAACAGCCTCGCTCTTTGCGTCCAGATTGCAGGTCGCTTCATCCAGCAGCAGATAATCAGGGTTATTCATCATGGCACGGGCAATGGCGATGCACTGCCGCTGACCGCCGGAGAAATTCATGCCACCGGGAATCACTTCCGTATCCAGGCCCTCGGGCAGGTCCTTAACAAAGTCATAGACCCGCGCCTGCTTGGCAACCTCCAAAATTTCCTCCTCGGTCACCGCTCTGCGGCAGCCATAGGTGATATTATCCCGGACCGTACCGGCCAGAATAGGGCTTCCCTGGGCTACGATGCTGACACTTCTGCGCCAATCGGCCAAATTGTAGGTGGCGGCATCGGTTTCACCAAAGCAAAGCCTACCTTCCATGGGCTCATACAGCCGACCAAGTAGCTTAAACATGGTGGTCTTGCCGGAGCCATTGGTGCCGATGATGGCAGTGGTCTTGCCTTTGGGGATGCGGCAGGTGATGTTTTTCAAAACAGGGGCTTCATCATAGGCAAAGGCCACATTTTCAAACACCAGATCCTCGTCCGCTTCGTCCACAGGGATGCCGGCGGCAGGGTCTTCCTCCGGTGCCTTTAGCGCATGGCTCACTTCCGCCAGGCCATTGGCAGAAGCCACGATATTCATGATCATAGCGCCGATATTCAGATAATACACCGCAACACTGGCAGAGGTAGTATAGACTGTGACAACCTCACCGGGTGTCAGCACACCCTGGGCCACCAGTACCGCACCCACGCCGAAGGGAATCAAAATAGCGATCATGCCCATGAGGGTTGTCAGCTGAATCCAAAGCTCGGTGGCAAGGCCCTGCTGGATCTCCGCTTCATACATGGTCTGGAAATGGACCTTGCCGGACGCTGACTCCTCCTCTTCTGCACCGCAGGCTTTCACAAGCTTCAAATCGCTGGTGCGCTCAATGAGATAACTCGTGGCATTAGAGAGCATCATCTGGGTCTTTTGGGTCACATAGGATTGCAGCTTCGTGCAGAACCAAGTAACCAGTGCGCCCAAAGGCACAATGGCAGTAATGCTCAGGGCCATAGTAGCGTTGATGGAGAACATCATCAGAAAATACAGCAGGAAAGTGAACACATTGGTGCCGCTGCTGATGATGGAGGTATAGAAGGTGGAAGCATGTGCGCAGTCATTGGTGACACGGGTAACCAGGCGCTCACCGCCCTCTTTATCGTAATACGTCTGTTTGATGCGAATGATCTTATTCCACAGCTTGCCGCGGACACCCAAATTGATCCGCTCAGCTGCGATGTTATTGATCACATTGGCAGCGGCCGCCAGCATATTGGCCACGAAATAAACGACAACATAGGTCACCAGCTGCCCGGTGCTGATATTGCCGGCCTCATCTACCAATTGGCCGTTAAAGCCTGCAATGTAAAGATTGCAGACCGTAAATACCAACATGACCACTACATACCATGTCAGCACATTCCAGGGCATTTTCACGCCCTTATAGACATCCAAATACTCTTGTTTTGTAATCTTTCGGAGGGTAAAGCTATTCTTATTCTTTTTCATAACGCATACGCCTCCTGGTAAGATTGTTCTTCCACAAGCTCGCGATAAAGGGCGCAGTCCGCCATCAGCTGCTCATGGGTGCCTTGGGCAATGGTCTTACCCTGGCTGATCATCACAATATGCTCCGCGCCGGAAATGAAATTCAGCTCATGGGTGACGATCAGCACAGTCTTTCCCTTGAAATTCTCGTAGATCATATCCGCAATTTCTCTGGCTGTTTCCATATCCAAAGCACTGGTAGGCTCATCCAGCAGCAGAATGTCCGCATTTTTGAGCAATTCCCGAGCGATGACCAGCCGCTGCCGCTGACCGCCGGAAAGCGAAGTGCCACAAGCAGCCAGATCCGCATCCAAGCCACCGATCTGCTGTAGCACATTGCCAAGACCAACCTTTTCACACACTTCCAGCAATTCTCCGTCGGTCACATCCCGGTCAAGGCCGTAGGTAAGGGCCTTGCGGATGGTGCCGCCGAACACGCCGGAAGTCTGCTGCACATAGGCAAGGGTCTTTCTCCACTTTGCCAGGTCCAGCTCCGCAATCGGCGTATCGCCCACAAGGATCTGGCCGCCGGACGGCTCATAGAACCGCTCCAGCAGGTTCAGCGCTGTGGTCTTGCCGCTGCCGGACACACCCACCAGGGCGCTGACCTTTCCTCTGGGAATGGTGAAGCAAATTCCATCCAAAACAGCTTTTTCCTCATACTGGAAGCGCACATCCTGGAAGGAAATATCCCCATCGGGGATTTCCTTGTTACCGGCGCAATCCTCTTCCGAGGGGGCATCCAGGATTTCCGAATAGCGGATCACAGAGCCCTGCAGTGCTTTGAAGGAGGCCCACATATTAAAGAGATTTTCCAGCCGGGTGGTGATGGTAGGCATATACAGATAGAACGCAATCCACTCATCAATGGTGATGGCGCTGTCCTTTAAGAGGAAGGAGCCGCAGACCACCGAGCCGCCGGTAATGATCACCGTGACCAGGCCGGAGAAGGTAATGTTGATACCATTGAGGTAGTGACTGTTCATATTGGCTTTATAGAGCTTACCAATGGTTGCAGTACCTTTTTCTGCTTCCTGCTCTTCCATGGCGGAAGATTTGATCAAGGGCAGATTGCGGATGCGATCAGCCAGGTATCCGGTCAGATTGCCGATCTGCATGCGGACCTTATAGGTGGTGAGCATGGTCCACTTGCCAAAGTAAGCAGCATACAGGGCATAGAACGGGATCACAACCAGGGTGATCAGCAGCAGCCGGGGATGGTAGGCACCGATCACGCCCAGCGCGCCAATGATATAGACCACATTGGAAAAAGCGGATGTGCACAGGCCAACCACCGACTCTACAATGGCGGAAGCATCGCTGGTGATGGCCGTAAGCAGGCTTTGGGGATTGTGCTTGGTGTGGAACGAAGAATCCGCCTTCATCAGTTTTTCCCAGCCGGCGATCCGCAGCTTTTTTACCTGTCCTGCCTTGAAATACAGCAGAACAAAAGCAATGCCCGCACCCAATGCGATGGACAGGCCGTAGTAGCCAATGGTGCCCCACAGCGCCTGCGAGGTAAACTGGCCCGAAAACAGATCACCTGTGGAATCGGGTACGATCAAAGAAATGTAGGTCTGTCCCAGATTGACCAGGGAGACCAGGAGGATCACCCACCAGTTCAGCTTTGCCTTCTTCAAGAAACTGAAGAAAACCTTCCAGTAGGAGGCCTCGTTTTTTGCAGGTCGTTTTGCCATGCAATGCACCCACTTTCATAGAAGTTAAAAGAGCAGGAACTTCTTTACCGTTCCTGCCCTTATTATATAAAAATAGTCTTTTTTCTGCAATCCGATTTGCCTGTTTGGGCGAAAGCGGGCACTATTCCATTTTCATTTGTGTTAATTTGATCAAATGAAGTGGATGCCCCAGTCCTTCAGATGCTTTTTCAGCGCCGCAAACTTATTATGGCTCACTGGAATTTTCTGTCCATCCGTCAGGCAGGCATAGTATGTCTTGCCAAAATCCGCTTGGCTGACGCTGACGATGCGGCCCAAGGGCACCAGGTAAGACTGATGGCAGCGGAACAGGTCAAATTCCTCGAAGGTAGCCTCCATCTCGTCCAGGGAGTAGCGCACTGCATAGTCACCGGAAGCGCAATGGATCACCGTCTTTCTCGACTCCCGGGCGATATAATGAATATCTTCCGGGGAGATCAGCACAAAGCCGGTTGTGGTCTCCACAGCAATCCGCTCCTTTTGCTTGGCTTGGGGCGTTCTTCTTGCAAGATAACGATCAAAGGTCTTTTTCAGCCGCAGAGCATCCACGGGTTTCGTCAGGAAATCCAGGGGCTCGTAGTCATAGCTTTTGGCTGCCAGCTCTGTGTGGCCGGTCAAGAATACGATTTGGGTCTTGGGTTGGGTATTCTTGATATACTCTGCCACAGTAAAACCATCCGTATCTGGCATTTCCGCATCGATGAAGGCAATATCAATGGGCATCGTCTTCAAGATCCGCATAGTTTCCACCGCATTGGATGCTCTGTGGATATTGCGTTCGGGAATGTACAAAGACAATTTCTGAACAGATTCCAGCAGCGCCATAGGCTCATCGTCCAGCACCAGGATCTGCAGTTCATACAATTCCATTTTCATTCCTCCGTCTTTTTCGTCTGGTTGATTGGCACACGAACCACAAAGTGGACCACATCCCCCTCCAGGCGGGTATCGATCAGGCCACGGTAGCGGCCAAGAAGCGCCTTCACACTACTAAGGCCCACGCCATCGTGTCCCCGTTTTGTAGAATATCCCTGTTGATAGATCTTGCCGATATGCTGGGCTGTAAAGTCCTCTGCTTCCACTTGGTTGGATACGCGTATGACACAGTATTCATTGCGCTTATGGATGCTCAGTCGAATGCCATAGGATTTATCCAAATGGGTCTTGACCTCGTCGATGGCATTTTGTAGAAGGTTACTGAGGATCTTTGTGGTCTCATATACATTGGTTGCGATTTGAGAAAGATCGTTTTGGATATCCACATGGAGCTGGATTCCCTCCCGGGCCGCCAGCAGCTGAAAATTGTGAATGGTGGCAGAAATGGCTGGGTCTTTTACCGGCAGGATTGCATTCATCGCTGCGCTATCTTGCTCCAGCGCATCCACGTATCGGCGGCACTCCTCCAAATTTCCCCTGCGGATCAGACCGGCCAAGGTCTGCACATGGAAATTGTAGTCATGGCGCTGGGAGCGGATCACATTCAAAAATACCTGCATCTCATCCCGGTACTGCTGCTCCACCAGCAGAGCAATGCGCTCCCGTTTATAAGCGTGCATGACAATGAGCAGATCCATCATCGTCCAAAACAACGTAAGCGACACCGCAGTGAAGCAAAGGATGTGCGCCGCAGATTCCAGAGGACAAAGCAAACAACAAGCCGATGCACCTGCACAAAGCAAACCCGGAATGAAATACATCTGCCACTTTTTCAAGGCAAATCTGCCCGGCTGCATTTGCGCTTTGGTAAAATATTCCCGCCAATCCGTCTGCGGAAAGCGCACCTTCAGCCGTTGGGTAATGGCAAACTGCAACAGTGGCAGGCAGAATACCAAAGCGATCAACCATACGCTTCCCGTATCTATGGCAGCAAAGCCCACCCAGCGCAGCAACGCATACTGGGCAAAGGCCAAAAACAGCACGATCACTACGTCACCAGGACGGCATTTGCTCTGCAGCAACACAAATACCGACAGCAAAACTGAAAGCAACAGCTGGGCGGGAAACAAAAACACGGGATGCTGCTGCAACAAATATTCTGCCAAGGCACTGCATACCGCAGCAAGCGCCGTATGGGACAGCACCACATTTAGGGGCAGACGGATATAGCGCAGCGCCAAATACCAACCGGCCACTGCTGCAAGACCGGAGAAAATCACATATTGCATCCGTTTACCCCCTTTCTTTTTGACTATTGTACCATATATGTCAAGAAAAATGGCGTTTTTTCGCCATCATACAGTCACGCATTCGCCTCAAATAAACACAGATGTCGCCCAAATAAACGCAGCCGCTTGCAATATGCACCCTGCATTTTTATAATGGTATTACCCAAAAATGTAAGGGAGGAAGAAACTATGAAAAAAGCACTTATCATTGTAGGTATTGTTGTGGCTGTGCTGGTAGTTGGTTATCTGGCCCTGGCACTTCTCAGCGGCGGCAATGCTCCCGACGCTCTGTCCGGCACCTACTCCGACGGCACCATCACCCTGGTCTTTGACGGCAAGGGCAACCTGACCGCTACCTGCGGCGAAGTGAGCGCCACCGGCACCTACGGCAACGGCACCACTGGCGAAAATCTGGTGATCTGGATGCCCTTCGGCGACAGCTGCCCCGAAGAGTTTGCGAACCTGAACAGCACCCTGGACTACTGCCTGCGCTACACCGAAGGCACCGACGACACCGGTGCTTACATCGAGATCACCGGCAACGACGGTACTGCTATGAAGTTCTACAAGCAGGCTTGATATTTTCTGCCGAATATTCCCGGATTCTCTGTGATCCGGGAATTTTTGCTTATTGGCATCAAATACGCCCTCTAATAACCCAAATAAACAGCCGCTATTGCGTCCTGCGACAAAAAATACTATAATATACGAAAACATTCAAAGGAGGACATTTTTATGGAACTTAGCGCACTGTGCAAGCAGTACAACTTCACTTTGACTCAGATCCGCCCCATTCCCGGCAGCGAAGCCGAGCTGGTGGAAATGGTCTATGATGAAACCGGCACCGAGGTCGCCTGGGTCAAAAACGGCGAAAGCAACAAGCTCTTCAGCATCGCCTTCAAGACCATTCCCGAGGATGACACCGGCGTATTCCACATCCTGGAGCATTCCGTCCTTTGCGGCTCCGACAAGTACCCCGTCAAAGAGCCCTTCGTGGAGCTTTTGAAGAGCTCCATGAACACCTTCCTCAATGCCATGACCTTCCCGGACAAGACGGTCTATCCCGTTTCCAGCCGCAACGAGCAGGACTTCTTGAACCTGACCAGCGTATACCTGGACGCTGTGTTCGCTCCCACCATCCTGCGTGAGCCCAACATCTACCGCCAGGAAGGCTGGCACTATGAGCTGGATGGCGGAAATCTTACTTACAACGGCGTTGTGTTCAACGAAATGAAGGGTGCCATGTCCTCCGTCGACGATATTGCCGAGCGGGGCATTATGCATCTGCTGTTCCCGGATACCTGCTATCAGTACAATTCCGGCGGCGAGCCTGCTGCCATCCCCAATCTGACCTATCAGCAGTTCCTGGATTCCTATAATAAGAACTATCACCCCACCAACGCCCGTGTTTTCCTCGATGGTGACATTCCTGTGGAGAAGACCCTGGCGATGCTGGACGAATACCTGGGCCGCTATGAAATGGGTGAAAAGCAGCATTTGGAAAAGCAGATTCCCGTCAGCTGCGAGGAAACCGTTACCTATGAAGCTGTCAACGATGGCACCCCCAAGGCACAGCTGGTGCTGGGCAAGATCCTGGGCAGCTTTGAAGAAAAGACCGAACTGCTGGCCCGCCAGGTTCTGTGCGATGTACTCTCCGGCTCCAATGATGCACCCTTGAAGCGGGCTGTGCTGGAAACCGGCCTGTGCCAGGAGATGACCCTGGGTATTTCTGATGGCATGATCCAGCCTTTCATGGTGCTGCGCTTGCACAATATGGAGGATGCTAACGCTGCAAAGTTGGAAGAAACCATCCGTTCCTGCACCAAAGAACTGGTCACAAACGGTATCCCCAAGGAGCGACTGACCGCCTCCATCAACCATCTGGCTTTCCAGCTCCAACAGATGCAGGAGCCCCAGGCGTTGATCCGCGGTCTGAACTGCATGAATTCCTGGCTGTATGACGGTGATCCCATGCTGTATCTGCACTATGGCGACAGCATCAGCCGGCTTCGTTCCATGGTAGAGCAGGGTGAATTTGAAGCCCTGCTGGAAGAAATGTTGCTGGATACCAATGGCCTGTGCAAGCTGCACATTCTGCCCAGCGAAGAGCATGGTGCCAAGCTGCGTGAGGCGGAAAATGCCCGCCTGGCTGTAGAAAAGGCCGCTATGGACGATGCCCAGCTGAAGGACATTGTGGAAACCTATGAAGCCTTTACCGTCTGGCAGCAGACCCCCGACATCCCCGAAAACTTAGCAACTTTGCCCAAGCTGAGTCTCAGTGAGATCAGTCCCGAGCCGGTACTGTGCCCCACGGAAGAGGATGTTGCAAGCGGTGCCACGCTGCTGCGGCACAAGGTTGCATCCAATGGCATCGTTCATCTAAGTGCCTATTTCCGTCTGACTAATTGCACGCTGAAAGAGCTGACCCAAATCTCCATGTTTGGCAATCTGCTGGGTTGTCTGCCCACCGCAAGTCATTCCTCTGCCGAACTGCAGAACGAGATCAAAACTTGGCTGGGCGATCTGAGTTTTGGCGTTGAAGTTGTCACTAAAACCGGCGAGCGGAAGGTCTGCACGCCTATGCTGGCAGTGCATTGCAGTGTGCTGCAAGAAAACCTTCAGAAGGCTGAGGAACTGATCCACGAGATCCTGACCTCCACCGATTTTAGTCAGGTCGACCGTATCCGTGAGATCCTGCTGCAGACCGAAATGGAAGCCCAGCAGCGGGGCATGATGGGCGGCCACATGCTGGCCTTCAAGTCCGCACAGGCCCACTTCAGCGCAGCTACCGCCGTGCAGGAGGCTACCTCCGGCATTACTTATATCCAGTTCCTGCACGAACTGAGCCGTGAATTTGATACAAAGGTGGAAAGTTTTGTAGCTCTGCTGGAGCGAACCCTGCAAAATGCTGTTTGCCAGAAGAATGTGACCTTGAGCTTGACCGAGGATGGTCGCAGCGACCTTTCTGATTTCATCGCCCGTTTCCCCGAGGGCAATGCCGCAGCGGAAGCTACCACATATGAAACCACGCTGCCAAAAAAGTTGGGCATCCGCATCCCCGCCCAGGTCAGCTTTGCCTCCGTTGGCTATCATCTGGGGGAAGCTGGCATGGCTTACGACGGCACAGCCCGCCTGTTGAGTAATATTCTGTCCCTGGCTCACCTATGGAACGAAGTGCGTGTTCAGGGCGGTGCTTATGGCGCTGGTATGCGGATCGGCAAATCCGGTGGTCTGTTCACTTACTCCTACCGTGATCCCTCTCCCTCCCGCTCTCTGGAGGTTTACCGCAATTTGGGTGCTTTTGTAAAGGCTTTTGCGGAATCCGGCGAAGACATCACCGGCTTCATCATCAGCACCGTTGCCGAAACCGAGCCCCTGGTTTCCCCCGCCCAGCAGGGTGCCATGGCTGATAACGACTGGTTCGCCGGCCTGGGCTACGCAGAAGCTGCCGC
>JAZNQK010000070.1:0-2732 GCA_045590135.1 Faecousia sp. | reverse complement strand
ATGATGGGCGTAACCTGGCAGTGTGAGCAGCTGGAGCAGGCAGAAAATTGTCTGTTTAAGCGGAATAACCTGACAGGCAACGGAAATTACAGCATTGGCATTGTGCAGGACGGACAGCTCATCGAAACGATTTTTATGATGGATTCCAACGGCTGTACACACGCATTCGCCGATGGCTACGGTGCGCTGAATGAAGCGGGTCAGCCGCTGACTTATAATGCAGGCGAGAAAATCAAGACCGAGATCGGCTTTGGCGCAGATCAGGTTGAATGGCTGGAAGAAAGCTGCAAAAATATTGATGCAGCCACCGGTGGAACGGTGGGCAAGCTGCTGGCGTTCCATATTCCCATCTCTCAGTTTGCTGCGGGCGCCTATGAATCGGGATATCAGTCGGATCAGGGCTTGAGCAATGCCGAGCTGTATACCATTGGAGAGGATGTAACTGCCCAAAATGGCGATTTTGGTACAAAAGGTGAGGCCTTTAAGGGAATCCATTCGGAATACGGCTTGTGGAACATCTTGAAAAAGTACAATTTTGAAGGGGTATTCTGCGGCCATTCCCATAAAAACAGTGTCAGCATTCTCTATGACGGCATTCGTCTGACCTTTGGTCTGAAGGCAGGAACCTTTGACCGATATTTAGAATCGGAATTGGGCGGTACAAAGATCACCGTAAGCAAGAATTTGTTTGAAGTAGAGCACGTTTACTACAACAAATAATAGGAGGACACTATGGGTAATGCGTTAACGATTACGAAGAATGTAACAGTGGGCGCAAGCTATGATGTAATCGTTGTAGGCGGCGGCCCTTCCGGCAGTGCGGCGGCAATTGCGGCCGGCAGAGCCGGAAGCAAGGTGCTTCTGATTGAGCAGGAAAACTGCCTGGGCGGTATGTGGACATCAGGTTTACTAAGCCCTTTGTTTGATGCCCATAATAAAACCGGCATTATGAAAGAGCTGGTGGATGACCTGACTGCCAAAAACGCCTGGGGTGGATTTTGGGAAATCAGCTATATCCAGGAGTATATGAAACATTTCCTGGAGGAAAAGGCACTTTCTGCCGGTGTTACTCTGCTTTATGAAACAAAATACGCCGGCGTTCAGACGAAAGACGGAACGGTTGAGGGTGTCTTTGTCCGCAATGTAGAGGGCGAAACCTACTACAAAGGCACGATTATCATTGATGCCACCGGCGATGCCCATTTGGCGGCAGATGCGGGTGCCCAGTGGGTGATGGGCGATGAAAACGGTAATTGCCAGTCTATGACCCTGATGTTTCTGGTAGGCGGCATCCCCGAAAAATACAAAGACGGCTTTGTGATGTATCAGGTGCTGGAAGAAGCCTATGCCAAGCAGGGTCTTGGCAAGCATTCTCCCTTCAAAATGCCCTATATGATTCCCATTCCCAACAGTGATTACGCAACTGTGCAGCTGACTCATATGGATGGCAGTGTGGCACTGGATGCAAAAAAGCGCACTCTGGCGGTCATTGAGGGCCGCCGCCAAATGATTGATGTATTTGAAGCACTCAAAGGCTTTGACGAGGATTTTAAAAACTTATGCCTGATCGCAGCGGCTGCCCAGCTGGGTGTCCGGGAATCCGGGCGGGTGAGCGGGGAGTACTACATAACAGAGGATGAACTGCTAAACGGCACGCAGTTCCCGGATGGGGTGTGTACTGCCACCTTTAATGTGGACATCCATGTTCCTAATAGCACCGAGCAGCATAATCGGGATGTAAAGCCCTATCAGATCCCTTACCGGGCTATGCTGCCTAAAGGACTTCACAATGTGCTGGTGGCGGGACGGTGTATTTCCGGCAGCCACATTGCCATGGCTTCTTACCGTGTGACGGGAAATTGCTGCGCTATGGGCGAGGCTGCAGGCAAAGCGGCGGCCTACGCAGTGCAAAATAATGTATCTTTGCGGGAAGTGCCGAACCGGATCGTAGTGCCAATGGCTTGAATACCCCAAAGAAAATGGGAGAGAGGTATGAAAGATGACCCATTTAGAGATCAAACAATGGAAAATGACTTATAAAGAGCATCGGGACATCCCCTGTGATGCCCCTTGCTCTTTGTACGGTGTTTTACTGGATAATAAGCTGATGGAAGATCCCTTTTATGGTCTGAATGAGCACAAGGCCACTGCACTTTGCGAGGATCCCTGCAGCTTTTATGCCACATTTCAGGTGGCTGAAAAGCATAGCTTTATGGAGTTGGTTTTTGAGGGCTTGGACACCATCTGCGATATTTTCCTAAACGGCGAAAAGCTCGATAGCGTAAAAAATATGCACAGAACCTTTATATACGATGTGAAGGATAGGGTGAAGCTGGGTACCAATACGATCCGGCTGGATTTCGCGTCGCCCAATGCGTATTTCCGCAAAATGGAGGCGCAGAGGCACGTGTACACCAATGCGGATACCCTCCAGGGTGCCGCGCAGCTGCGTAAAGCGCTCTATATGTCCGGATGGGACTGGGGTCCCAAGCTGCCGGATATGGGCATCTTCCGGCCGGTATGGCTTCGGAGTTATGAAGTGGATCGCCTGGAGGATGTGGAGATTCGACAAAAGCACGAAAATGGCAATATAACGCTTACATTGAATGTGCAGACAAAGCACGCGGGTCCCCAGTGCCGTCAGTATGCCGTAGTAGATGGAAAGCGCTATCTGCTGGAAAATGGTCACGGGGAGATTAAAATTGAGAACCCCAAGCTGTGGTGGCCCAATG
>JAZNQK010000069.1:0-6239 GCA_045590135.1 Faecousia sp. | reverse complement strand
GGAATTTGACAGATAATCATAACCACCGGCCGTGCCGGTGGTATGCACAGTCCCCCTTAGGGCCTATTACCAGCCGAGCCTATAGGCTCATCGAATTATCTTCCGCTTGCGTGTCCTACCCTACCACCGCAGATGCGGTTATTTGCGCACCGAAGGCTCCCTTGTGCAAAGGGAGCTGTCAGCCGAACGGCTGTCTGGGGGATTGTCCCTATGAGATCAACCCCTCCGAGCAAAATCAAAGATTTTTCCCACCTCCCCTTACACAGGGGAGGCTTACCGCTGCGGCGGGACTTAGCATAGCTAAAGCTTTTTAGAACCACCGGCACTGCCGGTGGTATACTTTTACAAAAAATGTGCCGGAGGAATTTCCTCCGGCACATTATGCGTTGATAAAAACTTATTCAGCTGTTTCGGTTTCCTTGGCAGGTACTGCCTTGCGTTTTTTCTTCAGCACGATGACAGTAGCCGCTCCGCCGCCGGCAACTACCACACCGCCAACGCACCACAGTGCGACAGCAATGGGCTTAAATGCCTTTTCTGCTGCGATCAAGGTATCGATCAAGGTGACATATGCCTTTGAGCCTTCGGTCAGGGCATCGTATGCCTTTCTCGCCTTGGAGATGGCAGAGCCGGAGAACAGGCCCACCTTGCCGATCTTGCCGATGAGAGCATCTACCTCACCTGCCGCCGCCTTTTGCAGCTTGGTCAGCTGGATCTTGGCGGAGGAAAGGGTCGCACCGTCCACCTGCTGGCGTTCCTCCAGAGTCAGCCAGCTGAAGATGCCATCTGCTTCTACGATGACAGGCTCATCTTCCAAAGTAACCTCACCGATGGATGCGATCAGCTCCTTCAGGTGCTCGATAGCCTCGGCTCGAAGCACAGCCATAACGGCTTCCGCATCCAGCAGTGCGGTTGCGTCCACCAGCGTCTTCTGATAGGAAGTCAGCGCATCATAGGCCGCCCGGATCTCGATGATGCGATCCTTGTGATCCAGAGTCAGTTCACCCAGGTCCTTAATGGAATCGATCATCGCCTGCACCTGGGCAGCTGCCTTGGCATCCAGCAAGGCTCTCAGTTCTCTGGTTGCTGCTTCCAAAGCATCGTAATTCTTCACATACTTCTGCTGGTGGGCAGTCATAGAATCATACTTTGCCTGCAGGCCTTCCAGCAGCGCTTGATGCTCCAAGGTAATGGTCTCGGGAAGATCGGCGATCTGCAGCTCCATCAGGTCGGATTCTGCTTCCTCCAGCACTTCCAGCTTCTGCACCAGTGCCTTATCCTTAATATCCAGGGCATCATAAGCTGTCCGGGCAGCAATGATCTTCTCTTCGCTGTTCAGGGTGATCTCATCGCCGATTGCCAGGATCAGCTGATCGACCTTATCCGCCTCCGCCCAGTCTTCCTCTGTAACATTCAGCGGGTACATAAACAGGCCTCTGCCACGCAGATACCAGAGGTTTCCGTCCTCGCCCAGCACATAATGCATAGGCGTAATAGGCATCACACGCTCATTGTCGGAAATGTTCTCCATATTGATGCGGCGAATACCACCGTTGTTGCCGAAGGCAACATACAGATTGCCCTCACCATCAAAGCGGAAGGGTCTGGGGAACCAGTTTCTGCCGCCGCCGATATCATAGGTATTTTTACCGTAGGACAGCTCTTCCTTAACATTCAGCTTGCCGGTTTCCACATCATAGGTAAAGGTGAACAGGGTTTCAGAGATCATACCCCAGAAACGGCCATTCTCGTCAATATTGGGGTCAGCGGCAATGCCGGCAATGAAGTCAATATTCTTATTGAAGCCACTCAGGTAGTTGCGCAGGTCGAACTCTGCCACCTTCTGCTTGTTGGCTACATCGTAGACGAACAGCTTGGCAGACAGATCGCTGCGCACTGCAGAGCCGGTACCGCCATAGATGGAAGATGTGCCGTAAACATAGCCATCGTGATACACAAGGCAGTTGATGGTCTGATCCTGAATGATGTTGTGCTCCACGCAGCGTTCCATTGTATTCAGGTCTATCCAAGCCAGGCAGCCGCCATAGCCGTAGCGGTCAGGGACTGTACCGGCAAAGATCTTATCATCACCGGCTGTCAGGGTATGGATTCGGGCCTGATCATACTGATCATCACTCAAGCTCAGCAGCACCTGGTTACGGGTCTCATCCTCCAGATTGACACGGGTAACAGCTGCAGCAGGATAGTTACCGGTGTACAGGACACCCTTGTAGATCAGCTGGGCATCCGTCTGTGCGGAGTATGCCGTATATTCAGAAGTAATACCAGTGTTTACATTGTAGATCGCACACTCATCCGTGTTATATGCGCCGATGAGCAGATCGCCTGTGCCGGGCAGACCGTTGATCATGGTACGGATTTCTGTGGGCTGACCGTAGTCATCACCAATCGTCTCGGAGTAGTTCTTGACGATTCCCTTTTCCAGGTTATACAGTCTGGGAATACCGTTGCCGGAGGAATAGGTTACAATGTTCACTCCCGGATACAGCTTATCGTCCACTTCCACGATACTGTGGTCTGCGCAGCGGATACCCACATTGGCATCCTTCATACCGGGAACCGCTTTGATCTCCCGGGACTGCACATCCATTTCATACAAGCCCATACCGTTGAGCACAAAGTAGACCTTGCCGTTTACTTCTTCGGTAATACCGTAGTTGATACCGGCTTTGATACCCAGGTCAACGATCTGCATGGTATTGGTGTCGATGGCAACCAGCGTTTGCTGGGAGTTATCACCGCCCAAAAGCATCAGATCTCCTGCCAAACCTGCGCCACGGAACATCACCGCACCGGCAGAAAGCTCCGGCATCAGGTGGGTCACATCCACCATCTCTACCAACTCATTGGTCTTGGCATCCACCTTTGCTACCAGCCAAGTCTGATAACCGTCGCTGTTCTTATCGCCGTTGACACCGGCATAAACAAAGCCATCCTTGTAGACCAAACCGCAGACATAGTTGGCATCCTCATGGTACTTACCCAGATTGGTATAGGTATTGGCTGCAATGTCATATTTCAGCAGTGCACCGGTGGGATATGTGCCGAAGTACAGGCATCCGTCAGCATAGATCAGGTCGAAGCTGGACTGGGCGTCCGATGCCTGATTCTTAAAACGCTTGATGGTCTCACCCACCTGAGCCACCGGGTCATAGCGGAACAGCAGTGTGCCGTCACCGGCCACCCAAACGATGCCGTTTTCATCCGTGGTCATACCGCGGGGCACAACGAAAGGTGTTTTGACCTCGTCCACAAGGACATTGTTGTCCAGATCCACCACCAGCATAATGCCGCCCTCGGTGCCGTAGAACAGGTAGTCACAGCCATTGACCTTGGCGGTAGTACCGTAGAGCGTACCCTCTAAGATCTTGATGGGTCCGGGATCTGCGGTCACAGGCCGGATGGTCTTTACCTCTTCGGTTTCCTCGGTGATGTCACCGGGAGTCAGGAACAGCTGGGACACAAACATATAGGAGCGGCTGTCGTGATAAGGCGCATTTTCATAGCCTTCAAAGACGATGATATACTCCTCGTCCTCGCCAAACTCCCAGGTGCCGATCAGGGACTGCTCACCGTCAGATACTGCAGTAATACCGGTATCGTTCATAAAGTTGATCTTGCCAACCCGGTTGGTGGGATCCATCGCCTTGTCGATATCCTCGGTATCGGCAGGCAGCACATAGATCGCGCCGATACCGCCGTTGCCGGAGATCGCATGGTTCAGACCCACGGTATAAAGACCTGCCTTGGGTGCTTTGATCTGAATGGCAAACCATTCCATTTCGTCGCCGTAGGAGGTCAAACCCGTGGAGATAAATGCGATGTCATCCTCGGAAACCATCTGCTGATCTACCCAACCCCAGTTGGAGATGCCCTTTTCATAGCGGCTGTTGATCTCGTCCACCACATCCAGGATCAAGGTCTTTTTCTTATAGATACCCTTGATGGGATCATTCAGATCCAAATCATAAACCGTAGAGCCTGCAGGAATGGGCTTGGGCTGAGGCTTGCGGTAAGGAATGATGTCAGCAGGTGTAGCAACGCCTTCCTTGGTCAGCATCACGCTGTTCACAAACAGACGGGAATCCGCGCGGCCCATCTTATCGCTGGTCATTACCAGGATATATTCCTTGCCGGCTTCCAGGGAGACCCCATTGCCGTAGGTGGTGCGACCACGCTCGGGGTATTCCGAATCACTGGTTGCGCCATTGTCATAATCCAGCGTGCCAACTGCCTTTGCCGTCTTAATTGCCTCAGCAATATCGGCAGTGTCTGCCGGCAGGATGTAGAAGCTGCCCTGCATTGCGCCGGTCTTATGCACACCGTAGTCAACGGTGAGCTTATAGCTACCGGTGCCGGGAGAGCGCAGCGTCAGAGCATAGTAGAAGTTATGGACAGAGTCGCTGTTGCCGTCCTTATCCGGCTTGGTCTTGATGTACATACGAAGACCGGACCACTTGTAGTCCTTATCGGCAAACTTACCGCCGAAGTAAGCGATCTGAGAAACTGCAGAGCCAAGACCCTCGGTGGTAGCGGAATGGAACTTCCAATCCAATGCGCCATTCTTGTAGTACTTGCTGATCTCCAAAGAAGTGGCCGCCACGGTCAGGCTCTTGGTAGCGAAGCTCTCGCCCTTCATCAGAAGGTTGGTTGCACCCAAGTCGAAGTTGTACTTCACCTGATCCCGTTGGGCATCCGGTGCCTGCGTTTCAGTTTCTGCATCACTGCCGCCGACTTGGGTAGCGGAGATATTTGCGGTCAGCTTATTGACAGTACCGTAAATATTAGCTGTGCTTTCATTATCGATGTAGAACACCACAATGTATTCCTTGCCGGAGGTCAGCTCTGCAGAACGCTTCAAGGTGGCAGCTGCATCCTGATATTCACCCTTGGAGGAATAGCAATCGTAGGAACCGACGGACTTTGCATCCTTCAGAGCCGCATCGATATCGCTGGTGTTTGCCGGCAGAACATAAACTTCCACTTCGGCATAGTTGGTATAAGTCTGATAGCCCACATCAAAGGTATAGTGGCCGGTGCCGGGAGAAACGATGCGCATTGCCGCCCAGCCGCCGCCGGGCTTTACTGCAAAACGCAGGCCCTTCCAGGCGCGAACCACGCTGCCATCAGCACTGGTGCCGCCCATCATGGTGGACTGGTTATTCTTGCTCTTTGTTTCGTATTTCCAATTCAGCGCGCCGCTGGTATACAGCTGCGCAATATCTGCATTGGTGTAATTCAGGGATGTGCCGTTTGCCACAGCCGCTGCAGTAAAGTCATACTCTGCCTTATCCAGCTGCAGCGCAGGCACGCTGGGGTCTATAATTTCAGGTGCCTGCTGACCCTCGGGGGTCAGGATCAGAGAGGTCACATAGATCTGCTGCTCCGCCTTGGTCTGCTCGGACACTACTTCGAAGACCACCACATATTCGGTATCTTTCGTCAGTTCATAGCCCTGTGCAGCCAAAACAGAGTTTGCCTTGTGGGGATCTACGCCGCCCTCTAAGCAGTTAAACTGCACAGTGGGCGTGGCTGTTGCCAAAGCGGCTGCCACATCGGCGGTATCCCCGGGCAGGATATACATCTTACCGGTATCGCCACTTTTATGGGTCATATAGCCCAAGGTAAGATCAAACTTACCGGTAGCAGGCGCTTTTACGGTAAAGGCAATGAAAGAGCCGGGAACAGAGCTGATACGCACACCGTTCCACTTATAATCTCTGGTACCGTTGACACCGCCCCACAGGATACTGCCGCCGGTATAGGAATAGCTGTGGACCTTCCAGTTCAGGTCGCCGGCAGCATAAAGGGCATCTACACCGTTTTTCCAGGCTGCCGCATTGGGGCCGTAGGAAGCAAAGTAATTGCTGCCGCCGTATGTAAAGGCGTGATCCTGCAGCAGTGCAAAGTCAAAGGTCATGGGATCCACTGCCGGCAGTTCCGGTGCTGCGGTGGTCTCCTCGGGTACTGTGGTCTCTTCAGGGACAGTTGTTTCCTCGGGTGCTGTAGTCTCATTGGGGGAAGTTGTTTCCTCTTGCTGGCTGCCTACAAATTCGGCAACCAAGGAACAGGGATAATTCTTCAAGGTGGATGTGTTGGGAATTACCAACCGGAGCACAAGAATATACTCCTCACCTGCTGTGAATGTAACGGTGTTGGCAAGCTCTGTAACAGCCGTGCCGTTGACAGATGCGTAGGAGTTATAGGTGCCTACCGCA
>JAZNQK010000068.1:0-6418 GCA_045590135.1 Faecousia sp. | reverse complement strand
TCGGATGAGGGGCTTCCTGGATCGAAACAGTAGAATAAGTCTGTAGAAACAGCTATATTTAGGATGTATGCCCGCATTCCTCATCAGTCAAAAATCAAAGATTTTTGACAGCTTCCCCCCGGGGGAAGCCTTTGTCAAACTGAAATTTGACGGCTATTGTCTTAGTGGGCACTCTCCGGCGGTACTGTTGCGGCGGCAAATGCCCGGGGGTTAACACCGTATTCCGACTTAAACGCCCGGTAAAAGCTGGTATAGTCAGAAAAGCCGCAGCTGCGGCACACATGTCCTGCCGCCTCCCCTGCCTGCAACAGCTGGCGCGCCATCATCAGCCGCCGCAGCATCACATAACGGTAAACACTGACACCTACCTCCCGGCTGAAGGCGTGGGACAAATGGTATTTACTGACGAACATCCGGTCTGCAATATCCTCCAAGGAGAGATCCTCCTGAATATGATCAGTGATATACACCAGCACATTTTGCACCAAAGGTGACAGACTTTGGGTCTCCTCCTGGGGTGTTTTCGTGTGGGTAGCCATCCGGTTCAGCTGCACCATAAACTGCAAAAATAAACCTTTGGCAGACAGCTCACTGCCAAAATCCCTGCTGTAAAACTCCCGGACAAGCTCGCCCAACCGGGCGGTAAGTGCTGTGCGCTCTGTAGCGGTGGGGCGGATCAGGTGCGTGTGCCCCGGGCGGCTGGTGTCAAAGCAGCTGTTTAAGCCGATGCTGCCGGAATGCAGACTCTCCAGATAGTCCTGATTGATCCACAGCACGATCCGCTCATACACAGGACTTTGCGCATCCACGATGGGCCGGTGCAATTCCTGGGGATTGATCAGCAGCAAATCCCCCGGCTCCATACGGATAATGCGTCCGTCCACCCAGTATTCCACATGTCCGCCCAGCAGATAATACACTTCATAAAAATCGTGGTGATGCACTTCCACCGCATTGGGCCGGGGTTCCCGATAGTGGAAAACTTCAAAATTCTCCTGCTGCATCACCTGCCTGGGGTCAAATCGCTGGGATCTCTCACGCATAAATTTCACCTCTTTTTTAGTATACAGCAACTTTAACAATATTTCAAGCAAATAACACAATTTATATTGCATTTATTTATGATATACTGGTTTCATAAAATGCCGTCTTTGGGAAAAGACGGAAAACATATTGAATATGGAGGAATACTTATGCCAATGCAAATGGGTTTCCGCTGGTACGGCGAAGGCAACGACAAGATCAAGCTTTCTGACATCAAGCAGATCCCCGGCGTCACCACCATCGTGTGGGCTCTGCACCACAAGATGCCCGGTGAAGTCTGGGAAGAAGCCGAGATCGCTGAGGTGAAGCGTCAGTGTGAGGAATACGGCTTTAATATCGATGTGGTGGAATCTGTGAATGTCCACGATGACATCAAGATCGGCCTGCCCACCCGGGATATGTACATCGAAAACTACAAGCAGTGTATCCGCAACCTGAGCAAGTTCGGCGTCAAGGTCATCTGCTACAACTTTATGCCCATTTTCGACTGGACCCGCTCCAATCTGTTCCACGAGGTAGGCGACGGCTCCACCGCACTGTTCTACGAAAAGGGTATGATCCAGGACGATTACAACGCAATGGCTAAGTACATCCTGGACTTCACCGAGAAGTACAATATGTCCTTCCCCGGCTGGGAGCCCGAGCGTATGGCAAAGCTGGACGAGCTGTTCAAGGCTTACCAGGGTGTTGACCACGAAAAGCTGTGGGCAAACCTCAAGTATTTCCTGGAGGCTCTGATGCCCACCTGCGAGGAATGCGATGTGAAGATGGCCATCCACATGGACGATCCCCCCTGGGACATCTTCGGTCTGCCCCGTCTGCTCATCAATGAAGAGAACATCGACCGCTTCCTGAAAATGGTGGACAATCCCTACAACTGTCTGACTCTGTGCTCCGGCTCTTTGAATGCCGATCCCAACAACGATGTGGCTTCCATCGTGCGTAAGCACTGCGACCGCATCGCCTTTGCCCACATCCGCAATGTCAAGCACTTCCCCAACGGCGACTTCAGCGAAGCCAGCCACCGGGATTGCGACGGTGACACCGGCATTTTGGAGATCCTGAAGGCATATCACGAGTGCGGCTTCGAGGGTTACATCCGTCCCGACCATGGCCGTCATCTGTGGGACGAGGGTCCCGGCAATGTCCGTCCCGGCTACGGCTTGTATGACCGTGCTCTGGGCATTATGTATATGCTGGGTGCATGGGATCTGCTGGAAAAGCAGGCCGGAAACGCCTGATGTAATAACTGTAAAGGAGATCTGTTGTTTATGAAATTGACCGACATTCTCAGTGACTCCTTCAACCCCCAGGAATGGGAGCAGAAGGGTTACAGCCTTCCCAAGTACGACTTGAAGGCAGTTAAGGAAAAGACCTACAATGAGCCCACCTGGGTACACTTTGGCGCCGGCAACATTTTCCGTGCTTTCCCTGCTGCCGTATTAAACGAAGTACTGAACACCGGTGCTTATGACCGGGGTGTTATCGTTGCCGAATCCTTCGACTACGAGATCATTGACAAGGCCTATGCGCCTTACGAAAACCTGTCCCTGTTGGTAAGCTTAAAATCTACCGGCGACATTGAAAAGAAAGTCATCGGCTCTGTTACCGAGTGCCTGAAGGCTGACTATCAGTTTGAAAACGACTGGGCCCGCTTGGCAGAGATCATCCGCAAGCCCTCTTTGCAGGTGATCTCCTTCACCATCACGGAAAAGGGCTACGGTGTAAATCCTGCCGATTTAGAGCGGGGTATGAAGCCTGTTTTGGCTATGGGTAAGGTCGCTGTTCTCCTGCACGAGCGTTTCCTGGCCGGCAAGCTGCCCCTGACCATTCAGAGTATGGATAACTGCTCTCACAACGGCGACAAGGTGAAAGCCGGTGTCCTGGCCTATGTTAACAAGTGGGTCGCTGACGGCATGGTAAGCGCCGAGTTCCTGGACTATGTCCTCGACGAAAGCAAGATCACCTTCCCCTGGGCTATGATCGATAAGATCACTCCCCGTCCCCACGAGCTGGTTCAGTCTCTGCTGGCTGCTGACGATTTCGAAGACAATTACACCATCCAAACCGAGCGCCACAGCTTCACCGCTCCCTTTATCAATGCAGAAGAGACCGAGTATTTGGTTATCGAAGACAACTACACCAACGGTCATCCTCCTCTGGATCTGGGCGGCGTGCTGTATACCACCCGCGAGACTGTGGACAAGGTCGAGACTATGAAGGTCACTACCTGTCTGAATCCTCTGCACACCGCTATGTCCATTTACGGCTGTATGCTTGGTTACGACCTGATTTCTGCGGAAATGAAGGATGAGACCATCCGCAGCTTTATCCAGAAGATCGGCTACATTGAGGCTATGCCCGTTGTTACCGACCCCGGTGTTCTGAATCCCTATGAGTTCATCGGTGCTGTTCTGAACCGGCGTCTGCCCAACCCCTTTATGCCCGATGCTCCCCAGCGTATCGCTATGGACACCTCTCAGAAGCTGGCTATCCGTTTTGGTGAGACCATCAAGTCCTACATCAAGAAAGGTTTGGATATGAGCAATCTGACCTTGATCCCCCTGGTTCTCGCCGGCTACGCCCGTTACCTGAAGGGCATTGATGATGCAGGTTTGCCCTTTGACATCTCTCCCGATCCCATGCTGGAAGAGCTGCAGAGCATCGTCGCCGACCTGGAGGTCAAGGAAGGCGCACAGGACTTCAGTTGCCTGAAAAAGCTCTATAAGCGCACCGATGTGTTCGGTTTGGATCTGTACGAAGCCGGTTTGGGCGAGCAGATCGAAGGTATGGTCGCTGAGCTTTATGCAGGCCCCGGTGCTGTTCGCAAGACACTGGAAAAATATGTCCGCGCCCGTTAAAATATAATAAAAATACAAATTAAAATGCCGAAGCCTGTAAAACTGCTGTCGGCGAATAGGAGGATATTAAAATGGCAAAGATTATTACTTTTGGTGAGCTGATGCTCCGTTTGCAGCCTTATAACTACGAGCGTTTCGTACAGTGCGACCATGTAGAGTTCACTTTCGGCGGCGGCGAAGCAAATGTTGCCGTTTCTCTGGCAAACTACGGTATGGATGTTGCTTATGTTACCAAGCTGCCCACCCACGCCATCGGTCAGGCTGCTGTCAACTCCCTGCGTCGCTACGGTGTTGACACCTCCAAGATCGTCCGCGGTGGCGAGCGCGTAGGTATCTACTTCAACGAGAAGGGTGCTTCCCAGCGTGGCAGCGTCTGCATCTACGACCGCGCACATTCCGCTATCCAGCAGGCAAGCGCTTCCGACTTTGACTGGGATGCTATCTTTGAAGGCGCTGAGTGGTTCCACTTCACCGGCATTACTCCGGCACTGGGTGCAAATGTTGTTGAGATCTGCAAGGATGCTTGTAAGGCTGCTAAGGCCCGTGGCATTAAGATCTCCTGCGACCTGAACTACCGCGGCAAGCTGTGGACCCGTGCTGAGGCCCGGGAGGCTATGACTGAGCTGTGCCAGTATGTGGATGTTTGCATCTCCAACGAAGAGGTCGCCAAGGATGTATTCGGCATTGAGGCTGAGGCTACCGACATCTATGCAGGCAGCCTGAATCACGAGGGCTACAAGTCTGTTGCCAAGCAGCTGGCTGACAAGTTTGGCTTTGAGATGGTTGCCATCACCCTGCGTGAGAGCCACTCCGCTTTCGACAACGGCTGGAGCGCTATGCTGTATAATGTTGCCAAGGACGAGTACTGCTTCTCCAAGAAGTACGAGCTGCACATCATTGACCGCGTTGGCGGCGGTGACTCCTTTGGCGGCGGCCTGATCTACTCCATTATGAATGGTAAGGATACCCAGGCAGCTGTTGAGTTTGCAGTTGCTGCTTCCGCTCTGAAGCACTCCATCGAGGGTGACTACAATATGGTCACCGTTGCTGAGGTGGAAAAGCTGGCTGGCGGCGACGGCAGCGGCCGTATTCAGAGATAATTACTTCAAACCAACAGGCGTACTGCAGCGCAGTACGCCTGTTTTCCTAATGAGGTGCACAATGAAAGAGCTTTTTGAAAAGTATTTTGCCCAGTACGACGCTGAGCTGAATGAAAGAGTTATGCCCTTCTGGCTGAAGTTCTCCGGTGACGAAAGCGGTGCCATCAACAATTGCCTGGCTGAAGACGGCACACTTCTCAGCCGGGACCGGTACATCTGGTCGCAGGGCCGGGCGCTGTGGACTTACTCCGCTATGTACAACCGGGTGGAGAAAAAGCAGGAATACTTAGATCGAGCCGATGGGCTGTTTCGTTACCTGTGCAGTACCGGCAGAGGTGCTGACGGCAAGTGGAATTATCTGTTTGACGGTGAGGGCAACCAGCTGGAGGATGATATCAGCATCTATGTGGACGGCTTTGTGCTGGCAGGTATGACCGAGTACTATATTGCCACCGGCAACGAGACTGCCAAACAAATTGCCCTGGAGACCTTTGAGAACACTTATGATCGGTTGCAGCGCCCCGGCAGTTATCGGGTCGCTCCCTATGTGATCCCGGAGGGTATGAAGACCCACGGCGTGAATATGATCTACGCATTCTTCTACGAGTGTCTGGGCAAGGCGCTGGGTCGCGAGGATATTCGCCAGATCGCACACGAGCTGGCAATGGAAGTGCTGAATAAGTTCTATGTATCAGAAAAGGATGCCGTTCTGGAGTTTGTAAATGTGGATGGCAGCTTCTCTGACACCCCGGAGGGAAGAAGCTGTGTGCCCGGTCACGCCATTGAATGTATGTGGTTCTTAATTAACCTTTTCGAGGATCGGGGCGAAACGGAAAACATTCAGAAGTGCTGCCATATCATTCGCCGGCATATCGAGCTGGGTCTGGACAAGGAAAAGGGCGGTCTGTTCCTGGCTTTGGACATTGACGGCAAGACCCCTGTCTTCTGGGGCAAGCCTACCTACAAGCCCTGGTGGGTGCAGCTGGAGACCTTAGTGGCAACGGCTTATGCCTGGAAACACACCAAAGATCCCTGGTTCTTGCAGATCCACAAGCAAGTCAATGAATTTGCTTTTTCTCACTACCCCACCGGCTACGGTGACTGGTACAACTGGCTGGATAAGGACGGCAACATCGGCGAGTCTGCCGCGCTGCCGGTAAAAGACCCCTTCCACCTGCCCAGAGCCCTGATTTACCTGCGGGATCTGTTTGGAAAGCAACTACCTGCACAGTTATAAACAAACAGACCGGTCGCACCGATAGGTGCGCCCGGTCTGTTTTGAGAATATCAAATTTCAGTTTGACGGCGAGCATCCGTTTGCGGTTCCCAGCATCCTCCTTGGTGTAAACACCAGCGTCGGTTGCTGACCGCGGCACACACTGCACCCTCCCTTGACTCCGCCACCGGCGGCGG
>JAZNQK010000067.1:0-11893 GCA_045590135.1 Faecousia sp. | reverse complement strand
CCGCAGGCTGGTTGCGCAAGGAGTGACTATCTTAATGGTCAGCCATGATGTGCCATTCTGCGCCGAGTATGCCCATAAGTGCGGTCTGTTCTTTGATGGCAGCATTGTGACAGAGGGTACACCCCGTGAGTTCTTCTCCGGTAACAGTTTCTATACTACCCCGGCTAACCGGATGGCGCGGCACTTGATTCCCAAGGCGGTAACAGTTGCTGATATTATCGGCTGTTGCGGTGGTGAATTGCCTACTGAGCCGGAGATTCCCGAAACTACAGTCTTGCCCGAACCCAAGGAAACTGCGGCGAATTTCAAACCCAAGCCACTGCCCCTATGGAGAAAGCTCCTTGCCGGTGTATCCCTGGTGATTGCGATGCTGGTGTTCTTCTATGCCACCAGCATCACAGATTTGTCTGCACTGATTGGCAAGGAAGGTGTCAGCGCAACCGGTGAAAACCAGCTTCTTCTGTACTTGGTGCTGATCGCTTCGCTTGGTGTGTTCATAGCTGCAATTGGTCGCAGAAGTGCTCCCTCTGCCATACTACAGATTCCTGCCAAGCAGAGAAAACTCAGCAAACGCACCCTGGTAGCAGCGGTGCTGATCGTATTGTGTATCCCGCTGACCATCTTTGCCGGTGTGATGTACCTGGGCAATCAGCATTACAATGTGACCGCTATGCTGGTGCTGATTGAATGCATGCTTCCCTTCTTCCTGGTGTTTGAAAGCCGCAAACCTAAGGCAAGAGAACTGGTGACCATCGCTGTGCTGTGTGCCATCGCAATCGCTGGTCGGTCCGCGTTCTTTATGCTGCCCCAGTTTAAACCGGTGCTGGCGCTGGTCATCATCTCCGGTGTTGCCTTCGGCGGCGTGACCGGATTCCTGGTGGGCGCTGTGACTATGATGGTGTCCAATGTGCTGTTCTCCCAAGGTCCCTGGATGCCTTGGCAGATGTTCAGCATGGGCATTATCGGTTTCCTGGCAGGCGTTCTGTTCCGCAAGGGCCTTCTTCGCCGCAGCCGTGGTAGTCTTGCCACCTTCGGCGCATTTGCAGCTGTTATCATCTATGGCGGCATTATGAACCCCGCTGCTGCACTGATGTACAATTCCCAAACAATCAACTGGGAAATGCTGAAGGCCTACTATGTATCCGGCCTTCCCATGGATCTGATCCATGCCGCCGCAACGGTGATCTTCATCCTCATCGCCGCTGAGCCAATGTTGGAAAAACTCGACCGCATCAAAGTCAAATACGGCTTAGTTGAATAATTATATTTTGTGTACCTGCTATGCTGCGTTTTTCCCTTATTTTTTCCCTTGCGGGGATAGTAAACGATGGTTAACGGCGGTTAAAAGTGGTAAGCAAATGTTTGGAATTTGCCGGCATTTGGTAGCAAACAGAGAACTTTGGTTAAAGAAAGTAATTATCCAGCCAAATTCAAATCCCTCTCACTTTGTTGGATAACAAATTGCCCTAATTGGTGTGGTATTTTTATGCTTGAGAGAAATTTGAAAGATTAAATGCAACGCGAATGAGCGTTGCCCGCTGCGCTCCGTCGCAGCGGAACCTATATTTTCTATCTGCAAACCTGCAGATAGAAAATGCAAACAAATCCCTCTCACTCCGCTACCGAAATTGTCTCTTAAATTGCCACACCAGTGTGCGCACTGGTTCGCAATGGCAATCAACCTGTCAGATACTCTTGACTTTGAATTCCTGAAATGGTATAGTAAAGCCCGATGGAGAGATGTCCGAGCGGTTTAAGGAGCTAGTCTTGAAAACTAGTGATACCGAAAGGTACCGTGGGTTCGAATCCCACTCTCTCCGCCAAAAAGAACCTCACCCTTCACGGGTGGGGTTCTTTTTACTTGTGAGATTCAAATGATAATTTGATATTTAAATTATTGCCATCAAAGCCACATTATGATATCATAATTGAAAAACACAGGAGGTATCCCAATGAAGACCATTCTTTTTGATCTGGACGGAACACTCACAGACTCCGGCGAAGGTATTATGAACAGCGCAGCACTTGCGCTGGAGCACTATGGAATTCCTGTGCCGGAACGGGAAAAGATGCGTGTTTTTGTTGGCCCGCCTCTGCACGAGACCTTTGTGAAGTTTGGCATAGCCGACTCTGAGGCAGATAACGCTGTGGAGATCTACAGAAGCCGTTACAATACCATCGGTAAATTTGAAAACTTTCCCTACCCCGGCATCCCGGAAATGCTGGAGCAATTACAAAAGAAGGGGCACAAGCTTTTAGTCGCTACCTCCAAGCCGGAGGCGCTGTCTATCGAGATATTGGAGCATTTTGACCTTGTCAGGTATTTTCATCGCATCTGCGGTGCATCTCTGGACCGCAGCCGCAGCTCCAAGGAGGATGTGATCGCCTATCTGCTGCGCGAATGCAGCACCACGGACGATATCGTGATGGTTGGCGATACCGCCTTTGATGTGTTGGGCGCAAAGGCACACAATATTCCCTGCATCGGTGTCAGCTGGGGTTACGGAACGGTAGCCGATATGCGCGCTGCCGGTGCCGCGGCGATTGCACAGACTGTGGATGAGCTGAAAGAGATGTTGTTGTAATACTATTCCTCTCAGATTGCCACACCAGTGACATCTGTCACTGGTTCGCAATGACAGTTAAAACATACAAAAAGCCGGTGACGCTCAGCGCCACCGGCTATTATTATTGAAATTATCCCGGGAAAACATTGGTAAAATAAATCAAAAGAGGCAGCGCAAGAGAGAATACGCTTATCAGCCAGGGATAGATGGTCTTCCGGGAGATAAACATCAGCACCAGACATACGCCGGTGATCAGCAGCGGTACGCCCACCGCCGTGCCACGCTCCACCATCATTGCGTAAGCGCCGTTTGCCTGCAGGTTGATACCCACCAGCTCCGGCAGGTTTGCCGTGTTATAAATGGCAAGTGAAATTGCAGCGATAGCCACAGGAATCGCAAGAACTGCGCCCCGAAGGCGGTAGATCCACTTCCAAATAACCGATAGCACTTTACCTGTCTTACTAAGGATCGGTTTGATCTTATCTTTCCAGCTGCCGGCTGCTGCGCTCCGGCCTTCGCTTTTCTTCTGATTTTCCATAAGCCACCTCCGGCTGATTTTCTCTATAATAGCACATCTGCGTCCGGTATGCAAGTGAGATGTTATCGGTCCGGTTTATTGTACCTTTCCTGTTGTAAAGTATGGACATAAACTACTTCAGGAGGTAAGAATTATGAGATCTGCAGTTTATCAAAATCCGCGCCGGGTGATGCCTTTTGTCCCCTATCCCAACGCTATGACACGAAAGGAAGTGGCACACAAAGTACTGGATCTGCTGCTGGTTGCAGCCATCGGCGCAGGCTGCGCTGCATCGCTGCTGTTTTTGTTGGTCCTGATCTGATCAAATATCCGCTTGTCCGATCAAACGGCAGGCGGATATTTTTCCGTCCTGCGTTTCGATGATACCTGCGCTGCCGCCGCCATAACCGCAGCTGCCGGGATTCATCACCCACAAGCCGTCCGCTTCCTGGTAACAGACGCTTTCGTGGGTATGACCGAACAGCACCGCCTGTGCATTGACCTCCCGTGCCGCGGTCACCACTTTACCCGGGTCGGATTTTACCCCGTGCAGATGTCCGTGGGTCATATAAAGCATTACGCCGCATACCGGATATGCCAGGATCTGAGGCGTATTGGGTGGGCAGCGATACCGGTCACAGTTACCCGGCACCATATGAAAACGGATATGGGGGTTTTCCTGTGCCAAGATTTCGGCGTCGTCATAGTGGTCGCCCAAATGGATCACCGCATCGGGCTTTACTGCCGTGATACAGCTGCGCATAAAGCGCAGGGCGCTGTGGGAATCGGATAAAACTAAAATTTTCATAGTACACCAACCGCAAACTCACTGCATATAGTAGTATTGAACCGACTGTGCAAAGTATGCGCACAGCATATGATCATTATAGCAGGATTTTTGACAGGAGGCAATCAAATGCAGGAAAAATCCCCCCATTTTTCAATAGAGGAAGCGATGCGACTGGCAAACAGTCCTGCAGGAAAACAGCTGATGGCGCTGCTGCAGCAACAACCGAAAGAAGCATTGAACGCTGCTGCAGACCAGGCGGCAGCCGGAAACCTGGATGCAGCCAAAGCATCTCTCAGTGCGCTGCTTTCTTCCAAAGAGGCACAGGCATTGATGCGGCAATTGGGAGGCAGCACAAATGAGTGAAATGGAAGAAAAAATGGGCGCGATCTTAAACGATCCGCAGATGATGCAGAAGATCATGGCAATGGCGCAATCGCTGCAAAATCAGTCAGCTTCCGAGCAGCCGACGCCAACGCCGTCTAAGGATGTACCCAGTCCTGATATACCGCTACCCGATATGGCGATGCTCAGTCAGCTGTCTTCCATCGCAGGAAAGAGCCGTATCGACAATGATCAGCAATCCCTCCTGCGGGCGCTGCGGCCTTATTTAAGCAGCGAACGGATCGCAAAGTTAGAGCGGGCAATGCGCGCGGCAAAAATGGCTTCCCTTGCCTCCGTATTTCTGGGAAGCAGCGGGCTTTTATCCGGCACAGGCAGGTGAAAATGATGTATAACCGCTATATTCCACAACCGGACGGCTCTTTTTCCCGATGCCGAATGCAAGATAAAATCCCTGACAGCAAGCGTCCAGCGCGCCAGCACCCTCCCAGCCCACCGCCAAAGCAGGAACGGCCCAAACCGCCACCGGAGCCTCGTCCGCCGCTAAATGAGCCACCTAAGCAACCGCAAAGACCGCCCTGTAAGGAAGGCGTACCCATACCGGATTTTTTCCGGCAGCTGCTGCCCAAGGGCCTGGATACCGGAGATCTTCTGGTGATATTGCTGCTGCTTTTAATGGCCGGTGACTGCAAGCAGGATAAGAACAGCGCTATGCTGACGCTGGTATTATATTTGTTTTTATAAGAAGAGCCACTGACCTATTCGGTCAGTGGCTTTGTTTATGAGATAAATCCCATAGGATTCACATAAGTACCCCGGAAGGAAATGCCAAAATGCAGATGCGGTCCGTCAGACAAGCCGGTGGATCCCACATAACCTATGACCTGACCTGCCTCCACTCGCTCACCTAATGCTACCACATAATGGGTCATATGCATATATACAGACCGATAGCCGTCACCGTGATTGATCTGAATATAATTACCTGCCCCGTCCTCTTCATTATCCGCTATACTGACCACACCACTGCGGGTTGCGTAGATCGGTGTTCCCTGTGCGCAGCCAAGATCCACACCGTTATGCATCCGATAGATCCCAAGAATAGGATGCAGGCGCATTCCAAAGGGACTAGTCAAAGTATAATAAGGCACCGGTGTCACCCACTGGGACGGGTCAGCAGGGTGGTTTTCTTCCGCAAAAGCATTCGAGGTTGTCTCCGGCACAGAGGTCGCCAGCCATTCCTGTTTCGCCTGCAGATCATAATCGTTTTCCTTCTGGGCAATCTTCTCCATCAGCGTTTCCTGCTTTTCCTCAGATTCCCAAAGGAGCAAGGAATACTCATTTCCCTTTGCCAAAAGGGACTGTAACAGATCATCCGCTTCTGCCCGTTTATCCTCTAAAGTCTGTAAGGTGCTTTCCTGCTGATCATGTAAGGCTTCCAACTGGCTGCGTTCACTTTCAAGCCGTGACTGTATGGTCTTTACCTCGTCTGTTGCCTGCTGCAGCTGTTCCAACCGCTGCCGATCTGCTCGCATAATTTCAAGCATCATAACCAGCCTGTCTAAGAAATCTGACATACTGGCACTTTTCAAAAGAACGGACCAATAGGATAACTGACCTTGCTCTTCTGCCGATCGAAGACGCTGCTTGTGGGTCTGATGCAGGGTATCCAGTCTTTCCTGTGCCTGCTCCAGTTCCTCCTGTGTGTTTGCCAGCAGCAAGCGGTATCCCTTGATCTGATCCTGCGTATTTTCTGATTGCTGATGCAGAAGGAATATCTGTTCATCCAGCTGATTTTTCTGCTGTACCATTTCCAAAGTCTGTGTCTTGTTTTCAGAAAGCGACTCCTCGATCTCCTGTATTTGCGACTGCAGCTGAGATTGCTCATCTTTCAATTCATTCAACTGTGCAAGAAGCTCCCCGGAGGACGCTGCACCGGCAGTTACCGGAAGCAGCGCAAAAACAAGTATAACCAAGGATAATGCTGCCAAGGAAATCAGGAAAGATCTGTTTTTCATTTGAGCCGCCCCTATTCGTTACTATTTGTAACTTATTGTAACATTTTAACAGGCTGCTGTCAAGGCTCATATGCTGAATCAATGGAAAAGAGGCAGATCTCTCTGCCTCTTCTTCAACATTATCTTGCTAAGAAACCGATCTTCTTATAGACCTTACGCAGGGTTTTTTCAGCCACATAGCTTGCTTTTTCAGCACCGCTGCGGTAGACGCTTTCTAAGTATGCCTTGTCTTTCAGGAGCTTTTCCGCTTCCTCCCGGATGGGACGCAGGTGCTCAATTACTGCCTCGCCCACCACAGGCTTAAATGCGCCGTAGCCCTTACCGGCAAACTCCGCTTCGATGCTTTCAAAGCTCTGTCCGGTAACAGCAGAGTAAATACTCATCAAATTAGCGACACCGGGTTTTTCCTCCGGGGCAAAGCGGACACAGTTCTCGGTATCAGAGTCAGTAATTGCCCGTTTGAACTTGCGCTGGATGTCCTCAGGACGCTCCATGAGGAACACGCAGCCCTCCGGCATAGACTTGCTCATCTTACTGTCCGGTGCGTTCAGGCTCATAATCCGGGCGCCGGTCTCGGGAATATAAGGCTCGGGGATCTTGAACACATCGCCGTAAATGCTGTTAAAGCGCTGGGCAACATCTCTTGTAAGCTCGCAGTGCTGCTTCTGATCGTGCCCCACCGGCACCAGATCCGGCTGATACAGCAAAATATCTGCCGCCATCAGCGCAGGATAGGTAAACAGACCGCCGTTGATATTCTCTGCATTTTTGGCAGACTTATCCTTAAACTGGGTCATACGGCTCAGCTCACCAAACATAGTGTAGCAATTCAGAACCCAGCCCAGCTCCGCGTGCTGGTGCACATGGCTTTGCACAAACAAGGTGTTCTTTTCCGGGTCTAAGCCGCAGGCGATATACTGCGCCAGCTGCTCTAAGGTGCGCCTTCTCAGGTCTGCCGGTGTCTGCCGGACAGTAATGGTGTGCATATCTGCCATAAAGTAAAAGCACTCGTAGGTATCTGCCCGGGCGCTCCAATTCTTAATTGCGCCGAGGTAATTGCCCAAGTGCAGGTCACCGCTGGGCTGGATGCCGGAGAGCATTCTTTTCTTAGCTTGTGTTTCTTCCATATCTGTTCCTCTTTTCTTGCCGATAAATTCCGGTTTGGCGGGGTGCTTAATAGGCTCCCTCTGATGAGGGAGCTGTCGCCGCAGGCGACTGAGGGAGAGAAATCGTTACTACCCCTCAGTCAAAAATCAGACAGATTTTTGACAGCTCCCCTGACAAGGGGAGCCTTATTACGCCTAACTAACTGTCCCACAAACTGAAATTTGAAATTCTATACTGGATTTTAACACACTCCTTATAAAAACGCAACGATAAATTGACTTTATACCACTGCTTGTGCTATATTATGAAGAGAATTTTATTTACTGAGGTTAGAACTATGGATTATCAGGCATTAGCAGAGCTTTTATTTCCCAATGTGACGGATACGCCGGAAACACTGGAGGAAAAGTATCCCCTGCGGCAGCTGCCGGAGGGGGCAGTTGTCACTCGCATGGCACCCTCTCCCACCGGCTTTGTCCATTTGGGCAACTTAGTGATGGGTCTGACCGCAGAGCGTATGGCTCATCAGAGCGGTGGTGTGCTGTTTCTCCGGGTTGAGGATACCGACGCCAAGCGAGAGGTGCCCGGTGCAGTGGAGGTGCTGATCAATACCTTAAAGCACTACGGCATCCAATTCGATGAAGGCGCTACCATTGACGGCGACTGGGGCGATTACGGCCCTTACCGTCAACGTCAGCGAGCTGAAATTTACCATGTTTATGCAAAGCTTTTGGTTTCCCAGGGCATGGCTTATCCTTGCTTCTGCACCGAGGAAGAGCTGGGCGCCATGCGTCAGGCACAGGAGGCCAACAAGGAGACCACCGGCTATTACGGCAAGTATGCTATGTGGCGGGATCGCTCCTTAGAGGATGTAACGGCGCAGCTTGCTGCCGGCAAGGACTGGGTGCTGCGATTCCGCTCCACAGGCTCCATTGAGAATCAGTTTAAGTTTGACGACCTGGTCAAGGGCAAGCTGACCATCACAGAAAACGATGTGGATCATGTGCTCTTAAAATCCGATGGCATCCCCACCTATCACTTTGCCCACGCGGTGGACGATCATCTGATGCGCACCACCCATGTGGTTCGCGGTGACGAGTGGCTGCCTACCCTGCCCTTCCATATTCAGCTGTTTAAGGCGCTGAACTTTAAGCTGCCCAAATATGTGCACATCGGTCCGCTGATGAAGATGGACGGCACTTCCAAGCGCAAGCTTTCCAAGCGCAAGGACCCGGAGCTGGCGCTGACCTTCTATAAGGCCGAGGGCTTCCCTGTGGCGGCAGTTTACGAGTACATTATGACCGTGCTCAACTCCAACTTCGAAGACTGGCGCAGAGCCAATCCGGACGCGCCGGCTGATGAATTTAAGTTCACTCCCAAAAAGCTGAATCCTGCAGGCAGCCTCTTTGACTATGCCAAGCTGACAGATGTTTCCAAGAATGTGATCTCCCGGATGGACGCTGAGACCGTTTACGATCTGCTGCTTGACTGGGCAAAAGAATTTGACGCTGACTTCGCTGAAAAGCTGAGCCGCGATCCTGCTTATGCCAAGGCGATCCTTGCCATCGGCAGAGGCGGCAAGAAGCCCAGAAAGGATATTGCCGTCTGGAAGGAAGCCAAGCCTTATATGGACTTCTTCTTTGACGAGTATCTGCAAAGGCCTGTCTTTGACGAAAAGTTCAGCAAGGAAACTGTATATACTGTGTTGGATAAGTTCCTTGCCCGATTTGATATCAGCGATGACTCCGGCGTATGGTTCGATAAGGTTAAGGCAATTACCGAAGAGATCGGTTTTACCACCGATATGAAGGCTTACAAGGCCGACCCCGACGCGTTCCCCGGCACGGTGGCAGATGTGTCCACCTTTATCCGTCAGGCGGTCACCGGTAAGACCAACTCCCCTGACCTGTACACAGTTATGCAGATCTTAGGCTATGACCGGACGGTTGAACGGATCAAGGATGTTATGAGAAATCTTAAATAACAAGAATACCGGGTGTGCAATGCACACCCGGTATTGATTTACCTTAGATTGCCACACCGGTGTGCGCACCGGTTCGCAATGACGGTTTAGATTTGTAATTATGCCGCAAGAAAACCTGCAGGAAGCAGTAAACATACAGTGATGAATATGGTCAATATGGAGAACACGCTGGGCCACACCACCAGCTGGGTAGACAGCTGCTCATCGTTGCCCATCTGGGCAGCCATCACAGCACCGGAAATAGCCATAGGAGAGCCAAAGAACGCAACTAAAGCCGGGAATTCGTTAACGCCGCAGGTAAACCAGTCTGTATAGGTGGTCAGAAGGATCGCAAGACCGATGCCGATCAGCGGTGCAACAACGATCCGGAAAAGCGTGCCAACTGCGATTTCCTTAAACATACCCTTCACCGCAGAGAATGTAAACTGGGCACCCATTACGATCAAAGCAAAAGGAGATGCTATGGATGCGGCACTTTTAATTGCAGAATATACAAAGGGTAAATGCTCGCTAAGGGAGAATACCGTCCGGTCAAACAACGCATTTTGCACATATCGGATAAGCAGCACCACAAAGCCCAGGCCAACCGCAATAATCAAGGGGTTGGTTATAATGCTTTTCATAACGCTTTTCATACTCTGCCGCTTGCCGGAGCCGTCCTTCATAAACATAGTCAGGGACACAACAGAAAAAATGTTGTAAAAGGGCATGGAGAAGGCGGAAACCACCGCTGTCACCGCGATTGCCTCCGGACCGCCCAGAGCAGATGCCAAAGGAATGCCAATAATGGCAAAATTGCTGCGGTAAGAACACTGCATAATCACGCCTCTGCGTTCGGGAACCTTGGTGGAAAACACGGCAGCAAAATATCCAATGGCAAACAGCAGGCAGATGATAAAAATCACATACACCACCAGCGGCCAGTTGATGGAAGAAAAGCTTTCAATGGTGTAAACATTATCAAAAAGCATCAGTGGGAGAAGTACATTAAATACCAACTTATTACCCAGCTTGGTAAAATCCTCGTTGATAAGGTTGATCCTGCGCAAGCCGTAACCCAACAGGATCAGCAGCAATATGGGCAGCACTGCATTGGCCGCCGTAGCAAAGACAAGACTCAGTTCCATAACCCACCTCGCAATTATATCTTTCGATATTATACGCTTTTATCCCCAAGCAGTCAACCAAAAACTGCCTGTGTAGCCAAACAGGTTACATAGGCAGTTTTTCTAAACGAGAAGTATGTTTTACTGCTTTTTTGCAGCAGATCGATCCCGGTAACGAACCAAGGAAATAATGGCAGACGCAGCGCATAAAGCATCGTTAGCAAGGGCAATGGGGTATCCTTTACAGATACTGTTCATCAACCAGGACAAGCACCATGCTACAGAAAACTGCCGCAAGCGTTGTTCAGTCTTTCTGCTATTGGCGATAACTGCAAAAATACCGGCAAGAACAGGAAAAACATCTGACCATCCCTGAAAGGAAAACAGTGAAAAACCGGAAAGCAGCACAATGAAGAATACGATACTGACAGGATGAATTGCCCATTTCCATTTTTCGCTCTTAGAAAAGACAGCCAGCATTACAGCACTTAAAGCACAGGCGATGGCACTGGTCAAATCCCCCTGAAGTACAAAATGCGCCACCCAGCAGCTTTGACCAAAGAAATTACCCAAAATGATGGCAACCCGATGCTTACATTGAAATGCCAGTGTAGAAAACGCCATTGCAAGAGCACCGATCCCATACACCAATATGTAATAGCCAATGCCCAGAGCATCCGCAAGTTGATCAACATTTATGGTCATAGTTTGTCACTCTTTCTGTTAAAACTGATTCCGATGAATCCAGATCATAATAACATCTTTCCGTATTATACGAATTTGCAAGTGGTGCGTCAATATCAAAAATTACCGATATATCCGGAAAGTAAGGTTATCGCATACGACGAATCACGCCGCAGGCGATTTTATCTCCTGCATTTCCTGCAGGCTGTGTGTAAAAATCATCCGCACGGTTGTGGATCACAACTGTTCGACCTATTATTTCAGGAGCGGAAAACCGGTCTGTTACCACTGCCAGAAATGCTCTGCCGCCATAACTGAGCAATTGGATCTTTCAAATCTGTTCGGACAGATTTCTCCAAACAAAAAGGACATCCTAACGGATGTCCTTTTGTTTGTCATTCGTGTCCGAAAAAGAACTGGTCTAAAAACCTGATTTTCTTTATTTTTTCTTTTCGTATCCATAACATTCGCCATAAATGCTATAACATTGCAAGTAAAGTGAAATCGTGCTATCGCACGGTGAAATCAAGGGCTTTCGCCTTTGGTGAAATCGAAACCCTTGGTTTCGATGAAATTAAATCCGTCCCTTAAACCCGACGGAGTCGGATTTCACCGCAAAGCGATTTCACCCATCGAAGATGGATTTATCCCGTCCGTTAGAACGGATTTAGTTAAAAAAACTCCTTGAGAAAATCTCAAGGAGTTTTTTCTGGAGGTACCTCCCAGATTTGAACTGGGGAATGAGAGTTTTGCAGACTCTTGCCTTACCACTTGGCCAAGG
>JAZNQK010000066.1:0-4763 GCA_045590135.1 Faecousia sp. | reverse complement strand
ATAAACTGAAATAATGTAGAATGGAGAATGTAGAATGTAGAATTATTGTGTTGCCTACGGCAACTATTTAAATAATTTCCGGAGGAAATACCTTAATTCTCAATTCTCCATTCTCAATTCTCAATTTGCGCGACAGCGCGTCAAACCGGAATTTGTCTGTTATCTCGTCGCAAAAAGGACGCGTTTTGAACGCGTCCTTTGTTCTGTCAATTCATCGTTCCTTCCGCACGGGCGAACAGCTGTCCGATACGCTTGCGCAAAGCAAGCGCCTCAGGAGAATCCGCGCTCCGGGATTCGATCCACTCCTTGGAGGATTGCTGCGCCTGGGTCAGGGTCTGCAGATCGCAGCTGAGGTTTACCACCCGGAATACCGGCAGGCCGGACTGGCGGCTGCCAAAGAAATCGCCGGGACCGCGCAGCTTCAGGTCCTCTTCCGCGATACGGAAGCCGTCCGTTGTTTTGCACAATGCCTTAAGCCTTGCAAGGGTATCGGGGTTTTTATTTTGGGAATTGAGGATACAATAGCTTTTTGCCTTGCCTCTGCCCACTCTGCCCCGCAGCTGATGCAGCTGGGAAAGGCCGAAGCGGTCTGCATCCTCCACCACCATCAAGGTGGCATTGGGCACATCCACGCCTACCTCAATGACAGTGGTTGCCACCAGCACATCTGCCTTTCCGGCAGCAAAATCCTTCATAACCGCTTCCTTTTCACTGCCTCGCATCTGCCCGTGGAGCAGCGCCACCCGCAGGTCCGGAAAAACCGTCTGCTGCAGGGTCTCAGCCCAAACGGTGGCTGCTTTCATATCCAGCCCGTCGTTTTCCTCCACCGCAGGACACACCACAAAGCACTGATTGCCCTGCTGTACCTGCTTGCGGATGAAGTTGTTGATCCGGGGTCGGTAGCTTTCATTTACCAGGAAGGTATCTACCGGCTCTCTGCCCGGCGGCAGTTCATTCAATACAGATACATCCAGATCTCCGTACATGATCAGCGCCAGGGTCCGGGGAATGGGGGTCGCCGACATTACCAGCAGGTGGGGATCTTCTCCTTTGCCGGAGAGGGCCGAGCGCTGACCCACGCCGAAGCGGTGCTGCTCGTCGGTGATGACAAGGCCCAGGTTGTGAAACACTGTGCTCTCCGATACCAGCGCGTGGGTGCCGATGATCAGCTGCAGCGTGCCGTTTTCAATTGCCTGGCGGGTCAGCTTTTTCTGCTTGGGGGTCATAGAGCCGGTGAGCAGACCCACCTGAATACCCATAGGCGCAAAAAGTTTCTGCAAAGACGCAAAATGCTGCTCCGCCAAAATTTCCGTAGGCGCCATCAACGCTGCCTGCTGGCCGTTTCTCACCGCAAGACAGGCTGCCGCCGCTGCCACCATAGTCTTGCCGCTTCCCACATCACCCTGGACAAGGCGGTTCATAGGCACGCCCTTTTTCAGATCCTCCCGGATCTCAAGAATCGCATTCTTTTGGGCGCCGGTAAGGGTAAAGGGCAGGGCTTTATAAAATTCCTCCAGCGCCAAGTCTTTATAGGGAGCACATCTTTTCCGGGCCCGGGCAGCGCGCATCAGGGAAAGTCCGGCGGAGAAAATAAAGAACTCCTCAAAGATCAGCCGCTGTTTCGCCTGTTCTGCCTCCTGTATGGACGACGGCTCGTGAATGGCATAATATGCCCGCTCTGCAGGCAGTATGCCGTATTTTTGCCGCACCGCTTCCGGCAGCACCTCCGCAGGCGGGTCACAGATGGCCAGCGCCTGGCGCACCGCCTTGAGCATTGACGCATTGGAAAGGCCTGCCGTCAGGGGATAAATAGGCAATATCCGCCGGGTGGTCACAGGGGTGCTGTCCAACGCCTCAAACACCGGAGATGTCATATTGTAGCCGATAAAGTCACCGGATACCGCGCCGTAAAAAATGTACTCTTTTCCGTACTGCAGCTGCTCGGTGGTGAATTTCTGATTGAAAAAGGTCAGATTCAGCCGGGCGGTGTGATCCGCCACCTGCACCTTGGTGATATCCAGGCCCTTGCGGATATGGCTGGTGCGGGGATGGTTCATCACCATAGCCTTAAAGCAGGCAGGCACATCCGGCTCTAATTTATCGATGGTCACCAGCCGGGTGCGGTCCTCGTAGCCCCGGGGAAAATGACAAATGAGGTCCTCTAAGGTAAAGATATTCAAATTGGCAAACTGCTTTGCCTTAGTGGGCCCAACGCCCTTTAAGATGGTAACCGGATCGGATAATCTTGCCATTACCGCACCCCCTTTCTTTTATTTGTATAAGTATAGCACACTTTTTCCCCTTTGCCAACAAATTCCGGATTGATGCGCTGACGCGCAAATTGAGAATTGAGAATGGAGAATTGAGAATTAAGGTATTTCCTCCGGAAATTATTTAAATAGTTGCCGTAGGCAACACAATAATTCTACATTCTCCATTCTACATTCTACATTATTTCAGTTTATCGGGCAGATGTATCTGCCCGATAAACTGAAATTTGACAGCCGCAGTGCTGAGGCCATACTTTGTGTTTTTCGAGCTCCAGGCGGTGAGCAGTTACGGCAAAGAACCCGTCACAGCGAGAGATTTTGCCGGAAATGAAGCCGCCGGGGCGAAGACATACTTTGTGTATTTCGAGCCCCGGGCGGTGCACAGTTACGGCAAAAGATCCGCTGTGAAGATATGAAAAAACTCCCTCCGGGTTAGGAAGGGAGGGAGATATTTTCAGAGAAATCAGGCCAGCTTGTTCAGCTGCAGAGTCATGCTGCTCTTCTTGCGGGCAGCGGTATTCTTGTGCAGGATACCCTTGCTGACTGCCTTATCCACCGCGACGATCGCCTGCTTGTAAGCAACTTCAGCGACAGCGCGGTCGCCGCCAGCCAGAGCAGCTTCGTACTTCTTGATCACGGTCTTCATTGCAGACTTGTTAGCCTTGTTGTTCTCATAAGCAACGCGAGACTTAATGACATCCTTCTTAGAGGACTTGATGTTGGGCATTTTGACACCTCCTGTTCTGCATTCTATTTTACGCAGATACCAATTATAGCGAACTTTTTCCATAAAATCAATACCTAATTTTAATTTTTTTCTTTTTGGGGAAAATGCACCTTTTTGCGCAGTTGTCAAGGGGTATTTTTCAGGGTGGAAAAAGGGTGTTGTGAAAGTGATCAAAGGCAAAAAAATACGGTGTTTTTCTTTTGGGCTGCGGTTTGCTTATGTAAACCAAAATGTATAATTTGCACTGTTTTCAATTATTGCTTAGGGCTGTGGAAAACTCTGTGGACAATGTGGAAAAGTGCGGTCAGCTGACAGTAATTTCCTCCGTATCCCTCCTGATCCGGGAAGATCCGGCTATGAATATCCGACTGCATAACGCCCTTTGCGGCACAATTTTTTATGTGTTATGTTGCCACTGTTTTCCTTGTTGTTATTCCGCAGAAATTTGGCAAAAAGTTGGCACTTTCACCAAATGCGTGCCGCTTCACACCCCTCTCCGCCAGTTCTGCAAAGAATTTTTTGTTAAAATTACACATATTCCGCGGTGGTATGAATTTTCTCCCAAAGGAGATACTGAAAGCACAAAACAATACGGGAGGTACGCAATGCAGGGAAAAGTAGAGATCTGCGGCGTGAACACGGCAAAGCTCAAAGTCCTTTCCCAGGCGGAAATGGACACACTGCTGCTGCAGGCAAAGGCAGGCAGCAAGATCGCTCAGGAAAAGCTGATCGAAGGGAATCTGCGGCTGGTGCTTAGTGTGATCCAGCGTTTTGATAAAAGGGGTGAGAGTCCGGACGATCTGTTCCAGGTAGGCTGCATCGGTCTGATCAAAGCCATTGCCAACTTTGACCCCACAAAGCAGGTGCGCTTTTCCACCTACGGCGTGCCTATGATCGCCGGTGAGGTACGCCGGTATCTGCGGGACAATTCTGCCATCCGGGTCTCCCGATCCATAAGAGATGTTGCTTACCGGGTGCTGCAGTGCAAGGAATCGCTGCTTTTGCGCTTGGGCAGAGAGCCCACCATTGCCGAGATCTCCAAGGAGCTGGAATTGCCGGTGGAGACAGTCAGCGAGGCACTGGATGCGGTGTGCTCCCCCATCAGTCTTTACGATCCGGTGTATGCCGACGGCGGTGACCCCCTGACAGTTATGGATCAGGTGCGGGACACCAAAAACACTGAGGAAGGCTGGATGGAGCACATCGCCCTGCGCAGCGCCTTTCAGAATCTGTCTGACCGGGAAAAGCAGATCCTTTCCTTACGCTTTGTGGGCAGCAAGACCCAAATGGAGGTGGCAGGGATCCTGGGGATCTCTCAGGCCCAGGTCTCCCGGCTGGAAAAGGGCGCTATCAGCGTCCTGCGGAAGAACATCAGCGTCAGCTGACTGACAAATTCCGGTTTGACGGGCTGTCGCGCAAATTGAGAATTGAGAATGGAGAATTGAGAATTAAGGTATTTCCTCCGGAAATCATTTAAATAGTTGCCGTAGGCAACACAATCATTCTACATTCTACATTCTCCATTCTACATTATTTCAGTTTATCGGGCAGCACAACCCTCACTGTCATTGCGAACCAGTGACCGTGTCACTGGTGTGGCAATCTAAATAATGCAGTGCTTACAGTAGATTCCCACGCCTCGTCAAAGCACAAGATGTAACGCTTCATTTTCTGCAAGCAGAAAATTCCGACAACATCTTGGCTTCTCCTCTCCCCACAAAGACTGTTTGTCTTTGCGGGGTCCCCTTTGGGAATTGGCTCGGAAT
>JAZNQK010000065.1:0-41047 GCA_045590135.1 Faecousia sp. | reverse complement strand
TTTGTCTGGGGGATTGCGTTACGGATTCACCTGCAGCTGATGGGAGTGTTGTAAATTCTGCACCACAATCCCTCAGTCAAAAATCAAATAGATTTTTGACAGCTCCCTTTACACAAGGGAGCCTTTGCGCATTATCCAACTGCTCGTCAAACTGAAATTTGACTGCCGCAAAAGCGTTACCGGGCGCAATCCGGATGCGTAACGATTACTGCGCAGGCATATGCGAATTGTCAGCAGCGACTCGCCGACAAACTGAAATTTGACGATAGCTTGGATGTTCTTGCAATGCAGGCGGGTAAATGTAACATTGCGAATATCCCTTGAATGTTTGCATATTCACCTAAAATGCGTGAAAAGTGCGAAACTATCCTACTGGTTGTTTGACAACTATGATGTATACTGATATGCTATAAATAGCATTTAATATCCGGTCTTATACCCGGAAATCCTATGCCGCCAGATGAAAGGAGAAACCTATGTTGAAGAAAACTTACGAAGCACCTGAGGCCCAGCTGTTTCAGCTGCGGGCAAAGGAAGAATTGTTGACTGGACCCACCATCAGTGACAATGGCTACGGCTGGGATGATGATGGTCCCAATCCCGTGAATGCGGTTGGTCATGACCATTAATGAAGGAGGAAGGTAAAATGAAGAACACATTCAAGCGGATCGCTGCCTTTGCAGTGATGATCTGTATGCTCCTTTCCGTAGTGCCCGCCGTGGCATTCGCGGAAGAAATCGAGACCCCCGCCCAGCTGGATACTATTACTTATGATTTCTATCAGAAGGCTCCGGAATTTACATATATGGGCGGCACAGACAACGCAACACCTACCACCGTGCCTCTTGCCGGCTTAAATCTGGCAGAAGTTTCCAATAAGGGAGTTGGAGGCAGAGCAAAAGTTGCTGAACTCTATGATGCAGGCACTATTAACTGGAAGTATCTCTCTACCGGCCATCTCACTGATGCTACTGACCAGTTTAGCTTTGGCATTGGCGCAGACAGCGTGAACTATGCATTCTTACTGCGTGTTGGTGCTTCCAGTGCTCAAATCGCCGGCGGCTATTTTGCGATGACCATCAAGTCTCCCGGTACCGGTGACTATGCACTGTCCCTGGATTACTTCACTCACACCACCGGTGCGGCCAAGGGTAGTGTTTATGTTCTGCCTGCCAGCGTTACCGACATTCCCGGTGCATTGGATTATTATGCACCTGTAGGCTCTTTCAGCTGTGAGTCCAGCAATTCCAACGGAACGACCCTCACTGCAGAGAGCGTTACCTTTAGCAATGCTGTTTCTATGAAGGCTGGTAAGGAGTACATTCTGGTATTTACCAGTGATGAGCTGAGCAGCAGAAATAATAAGCGTGCAGCGTTGTATCTGGGCAATGTCACCCTGGACCTCCAGGAGCAGACACCTGTGCTGGATCTGGATACCATCACCTATGACTTCGGCCAGGGCAGAAGAGGCGATACCTACGACGGTACAGCGACAGGAACTTCATTCAGTGGCATTGATGTGCATAATTCTAATGCTTGCAAGAGCGCGCTTTCTACTAAGTATGCTAATGGCGATCTTCAGTGGAAATACCATTCTTCTGGCATGTATATTGACAGCACCAATACGACCTTTAGCTTTGGTTATGCAAAGACGACTGTCAATTATAACCTGCTGCTGCGTGCTGGTGCCTCCAGCGCACAGATTGCCGGAGGCTACTTTGCAACGACCATTCGTTCCCCCGGTACCGGCGATTACGCTGTGACTTTAGACTACTTCACCCATACTACCGGTGCAGCGCAGGGAAGCGTTTATGTTCTGCCTGGTGATACCACAGATATAGCAGCTGCTATTAATGCAGGTACTGCTGTTGGCACCTTCTCCTGTGAGTCCAGCAATTCCAACGGAACAACCCTTGCAGCTGAAAACAAGACCTTCGACAACGCTGTTACTATGGAAGCCGGCGAAGAGTACCTGCTGGTATTTACCAGTGACGCACTGAGTAGTCAGAATAACAAACGCGCTGCTTTGTATCTGGGCAATGTCACCTTGAACAAGATCGTTTCCCTGGACGAGATCGAATATGATTTTGGTTTGGTGGATGCCGGTTTGACCTTTGGCAACAACGGCGCAATGAACGGCGGCACAAGCTTTAGTGGCTTGAATTGTGTTGGAACAAACACTTCCCCAGCAAATCGTCGTACGGTCATTTCAAACTTCTATGATGCAGAAACGCTGAACTGGAAGTTCCATTCTTATACGGGCACGTACTTCGCGGTCTATGGCTCTGCAGATACCACTACCTGCGGTGACTTTGCCTGGATGTATCAGGATGCTGGCACCAGCGCAGAAGTGAGATATCCTGCCGGTTATTACTTTGCAATGACCGTCCGCAGCCCCGGCACCGGCAATTATAAAATGACTTTGAACTATGGCCAGCACAGCAAGGGTGCTGCCCAGGGCAGCGTTTACCTCCTGCCCGGTGACACTCCGGATGTGGCAGCTGCCATTGTAAGCGGCACAGCCGTGGGCAGTGTCAACTACGAGGGCACATCCACAAAGGCAGCAGTGGCTGCCACCGAAACCTTCGACAGCACGGTTACAATGACTGCCGGAGAGGAATATCTGCTGGTATTCACCTGTGACACGGTTGGCGCTACACTGAACGCCCTGTATGTCAATAGCGTAGTTTTGACAAATGTGGCAGCTGGCGGCGCTGAGGAGGAAGTGGGCGACTTCATCGCTGACGGCGTTAACTACGCAACCTTCGAAGAGGCTGTTCCTGCTGCGTTTGACAGCGATATGACTGTGAAACTCAACGCTGATGTTGAGATGGCCGAGCTGGTTCTGCCTGCCGGCATTGCTGTGGACCTGAACGGTCACACCCTGACTGCTGCTGAGTTTGTGGGCATTGCAGGCAATGTGGTGGATAGCAGCGCAGGCAACGAAGGTCTCCTGAAGACCAGCGGCGCATTCAATCCTGACAATGCAGACCTTCCCCTGTATGATGCTGTAGCAGAAGGCTATCGCTTCTTCGATTACCTGCTGGAGGTTCATGATGCAGCTGAGGCTGTCAACACCTACAGCCAGAAGTTCTGGTTCAAGTTCCACTTCTATACCGATGATGCCTGCACCGAGCTGGATCAGGACGCTTACGCGCTGGTTGCAGCCGGCGGCTCCGGCTTCGAGATCAGCACCGAGCTGACCTGGAACGGTGAGGATCTGGACACCGTATACTACGGTCTGGATGGCAATACGGATGCTTTCTCCCAGGGCTGGGCGACATATGCTGACGGCGTTGCAAAGAACACCAGATGGCTGTACATCACTGTCAACGGTCTGACACAGGACCTGTACGGCACCCTGAAGGTCAAGCCCGTTCTGGAAGCTAACGGTGTGTATGTCAGTAACGGCGCCGTTACTTACACCAACGAAGCAGCTGAATAATGCTTTGATGTGAGGGTACCCCTCTCCGGTTACCCGATCCTCCCTTAAAAAATCCCGTACCTGCGCAGCAGGTACTTGATTTTGTTATTTGCCCGTGGGAAGCTTTATGGTTCGCAGGGGACGGCTTTTCCCGCTGCGCATTACCTGCCAAATTCCGGTTTGTTGAGCAGCACAACCCCCATTGTCATTGCGAACCAGTGACCGAGTCACTGGTGTGGCAATCTCCCGGATTATGCGCATTTCTCAGGAGATTCCCACGCCAGTGTGCGCACTGGCTCGGAATGACAGTTTAGATTGGACAGTTCGTCAAACTGAAATTTGACATCTGCAGTGGTGTTACCGGGCACAATCAGGATGCGTAAAGATAACAAATGTCTTTGTGCGCATTGTCAGCGGACACGAACCCGACCGCCGCCGGTGGCGGAGTCAAGGGAGGGTGCAGTGTGTGCCGCGGTCAGCAACCGACGCTGGTGTTTACACCAAGGAGGATGCTGGGAACCGCAAACGGATACTCGCCGCATTTGACATTCAAAGTAACAATATGGTAAAATAATAGAAACAAGAAAGGAGCTGTTTCTATGGGAAAACAGAAAACCATCCGGGATGTGGCGGAGCTTGCGGGTGTGTCTGTTGCCACGGCATCCCGCGTTCTCAGTGATTCAAATTATCCTGTCCGGGCGCAGCTGAAGCAGCGAGTGCGGGAGGCTGCGGAAAAGCTGGAATACACCCCCAATGCGGTGGCGCAGGCACTGCGCAGTGAGATCAGTCGGGATGTGGCGCTGATCATTCCCAACCTTTCCAACCCCTTTTATCTGCAGGCAGTTTTGGGAGCGGGGGAGTCGCTGGATCCGGACGGTTACAGCATCCGCTTTTGCAATACTATGCACGAAACTGCCCGGGAGCAGGATTTTATCCGCAGACTCTATGAGCAGCAGGTCAGAGGCGTGATACTTTCTTCCGTGGATGCGGACAATGCGCAGCTGGTAAATAAGTATGTCCGTAAGGGAATGCACTTTGTGATGCTGGATCAGATCCTTCCAGGCGTAGAAGCGCCCGGCATTCACTATGATTCCCGGTCCGGTGCCCGTATGGCTATGGAGCACCTTTTACAGTTGGGACACAAGCGTATCGCCTTTGCTACTACGCCCCTGGTGCGTTTTACCCGTAGGGAGATCTATGGCGGCTACCTGGATGCCTTGCAGGCGGCGGAGATTGTGCCGGATCCTGCGCTGCTTTATGAACGCTCCATCGATAAAACAGGCAGAGGCAGCGACTACGAACTGAATTTGGGCAGACAGATCGCTGCGGAATTTGTACAGGCCGGTTGTCCGGCAACCGCATTTCTGTGCATTAACGATATGGTAGCCATCGGTCTGATCCAGGCTCTTGCAGAAAAGGGCATCAAGGTGCCGGAGGATGTCAGCGTCGTCGGTTTTGACGATATCCCCCTGGCAGGCGCTTATATCCCGGCACTGACGACTGTCCATTGCCCGGCACAGGAGATGGGAAGACTTGCTGCCATTATGCTCCTGGACTCTATGCGCAGCCCGGAGGCGGCCATGTCTGTGACCATGCGGCTGAGCCCGAAGCTTATGATACGCCACTCCACAGCAGCACCTAAGAGCGAGTTGCACAAAAAATAGGGAAATTGCAGAAAAAAGAAATCGTTTACTTTGAAATCCTTTCTAAAAGTGTTTGTAACCGGTTGCAATTTCTGTAATCAGTAGTATAATTACAATAAGAAAATCTGTGATTTTCTACTGCTTTCTGTAGGAGCAAACAAAGAAACACCCCTGAGCGTGGCCTACCTGTGGTTAAGCGGGAAGAAAACACAGAAATCGTTTTCTATTCCAATATCTATAAACCCCAAAAACTAAGGAGGAACATCAATATGGAAATCAAGAATTTTAAGGTAGAAAAGCTGAGCGTATCCGTCCACAGCGACCGCCCCTCTATGGGTCAGGCTGCTGCCAAGGCTGCTGCAGAGCGCATCAATGCTGTCATCGCCCAGAAGGGTGAGGCAAATGTGGTCTTTGCTGCTGCTCCCTCTCAGAATGAGACTCTGGAGTACCTGCTGAAGGAAAACATCGACTGGACCAAGGTTCGCGGCTTCCACCAGGATGAGTACATTGGCCTGGACCCCAACCACAGCGCCGGCTTCGGTAACTTTATGCGCCGTACCATCTTCGATCTGGTGCCCTTCAAGGAGCTGCACTATCTGCTGTGCAAGCCGGAAGAAGCAGAGGCAAAGTGCGCTTCCTACTCTGAGCTGCTGAAGAAGTATCCTGCTGATCTGATCTTCCTGGGCTTCGGCGAGAACGGCCATATGGCTTTCAACGATCCCGCTGTTGCCGACTTCAATGACCCCAAGATGGTCAAGATCGTGGACCTGGACGATATTTGCCGTCAGCAGCAGGTCAACGACGGCTGCTTTAACCACATCGACGAAGTGCCCAAGCAGGCAATGACCCTGACCCTCTCTCTGATTATGAGCATTCCTCATGCCATCTGCACTGTTCCCACCGTCCGCAAGGCAGACGCTGTTTACGGCGCGCTGTGCGGCGAGGTAACTACCCAGTGCCCTGCAAGTATCCTGCGTTTCCACAATGATGCTGCTCTGTTCGTAGACGAGCCTGCGGCTTCCAAGCTGCCTGCTGATCTGTAAGGAACAAGCCTATGTACACGAAAACTGCTGACGAAATAATGGCCCAGAATACAGACCTGGCCATTATCCCGGTTGGATCGATTGAACAGCACGGCCCCCATCTGCCGGTGATGACCGACTGGGCCATCGCCACAGATCTGGGCAGACGCGTGGCAGAAAAGATGGGCGCATTTTTAGTGCCGGCACTTCCTGTTTCCACCTGCCGGGAGCATATGGGTAAAAAAGGTGCAGTTTGGATGGAACCCACCACCTTCTATAAGATGATGGAGGACATCATTCTCAGCTTAAAGACCCAGGGCTTCAAAAAAGTAGGTATTTTGCAGTGCCACGGCGGTATTTTTGTGATGACGCCCCTGGTGCGGGATATGAATGCCCGGCACAACCCGGATCTGATGGTGGCACTGGCAGATGCGGTTGCATTCTTTGGACCGCTCCACGAAGAAGGGGTGCTGGAGACCTCGGAGCTTCACGCCGGTGAGTGCGAGACCTCTCAGATGCTGGCCATTGCTCCGGAAACGGTGCATATGGATCGGGCAGTGGACTGCACACCGGATGTGCCCCGCCCCTACTTAAGCTACGGCAGCATTTTCAGAGCCTCTCCCAGTGGTGTCTGGGGCGAGCCCAGTAAGGCAAGCGCCGAAAAAGGCGAGAAGATCCAGGAGCGGATGGCAGAGCTTGCTGTTCAGGCGCTGAACGATGCCTTTACCTATATGGAAAAGAAAGAAAAATTCAATTACAGTTATTTTTGAGGAGGAAACCACCAATGGAAAAACTCAGAGTATTACTGATCGGCGCAGCATTCTCCGCTGATTTGCACTCCGACGGCTACAGCCGTATGCTGGATAAGGTGCAGATCGTGGGCATCTGCGACAAGGACCTCAGCCGCATCGAGGCACTGGCAAACCGCTATGGCTTCACCGGCTACACCGCATACGACGATTACAATACCGCTATCGCGGAGTGTGAATGCGATCTGGTGGACATCTGTATGCCCAACTTCCTGCACCACGATGTTGCCCTCAAGGCAATGAATGCAGGCCACGATATCATCTGCGAGAAGCCTCTGGCTACCACCGTTGAGGACGCACAGGATATGGTAGACACCGCTGCGCGTTTAGGCAAGCACATCTACTATGCTGAGGACTGGCTCTTCGCGCCTGCTTTCCGTAAGGCTCTGGAGATTTTGGAAAGCGGCAAGGTGGGCAAGCCCCTGTACATCCGCGCCCGGGAATCCCACTGCGGCTCCCACAGCCCCTTTGCACAGCTGATCAAGTACTGCGGCGGCGGTTGTATGGTGCACCTGGGTGTTCACCCCGTTAGCTTTATGCTGGCGCTGAAGAACAACAAGTGGGCAGAGCTGACAGCTATGACCTCCGGCGGCGGCGAGAACAATATGGTCCATCAGCAGATGGAGGGCGAGGACTGGGCAGGCGCGTTCCTGCGCTTTGCGGACGGCACCTACGCAACCCTGGAAGCTAACTATGTGACCGTGGGCGGTATGGAAGATGTGCTGGATATCTACTGTGAGCAGGGCTGCATCCATGTGGATCTTTCCTTCTCCGGCCCTGTGAAGGTATTCTCCATCCCGGGCCTTGACTACACTGTGGAAAAGGCAGAGATCACCACCGGCTGGTCCACCCCCGCTGTGGATGAAAAGTACAACTTAGGATACTGCGGCGAGATCAACCACTTTGTGGAGTGCGCCAAGGCAGGTGTAGATGCACAGGTGGGTCTGCGTGGCATTGACGGCCTGGAGACCTTGAAGGTCATCAACCTGATCTACAAATCCGCTAAGGAAGGCATCCATGTAAAGAACGATCATCTGGAGGCTTAATTATGGTGAACATTCCGAAGGATATTCAGATCCCCGTTACCATTGGCGGTGTGACCTTTAAAAATCCCTTCTTCGTGGCATCCGGTCCCACCACCAAGTCCGTTAAGCAGCTCAAGCGCATCGAGGAGACCGGTTGGGCAGCTGCCAGCATTAAGCTGAGCATCGATCCCGCTCCTTATATTAACCGCAAGCCCCGCTACGGCATTTTCAAGGACCGCAAGGCCCTGGCCTTTACCACCGAAAAGCGTCTGACCTTCGCAGAGGGTCTGAAGCTGGTGGAAGATGCCAAGAAGGTGCTGACTGACCTGAAGCTGTTTGCCAATATCACCTATGCCGGTGATGACGGCGTTGCAGGCTGGGTCAATATGGCAAAGAAATTCGAAGAAGTGGGCGCAGATGTCATTGAACTGAATATGTGCTGCCCCAATATGTCCTACAACCTGGAGCTGACCTCCGGCGGTACCCAGACCGGCAAGAAGCAGACCGGCGCAAGTATGGGTCAGAATGCAAATGTGGCAGCAGAGATCGTCAAGGCTGTCAAGGAAGCAATCTCCATTCCGCTGTTTGTTAAGCTGACCCCCGAGGGCGGCAAGATCGCACAGGTGGCAAAGTCCTTGTATGAGGCCGGCGCAGACGCCGTTGGCGGCACCGGTAACCGTATGGGTATCCCTCCCATCGACTTGGATAACCCCGAAAAGGCTTTCTACCACCTCCAGGACGAGGTTTCCATGAGCTGCTACTGCAGCACCTGGCTGAAGCCTTTGGCCCAGCGCGATACCTATGAGATCCGTAAGGTCTGCGGCAAGGAGCCTCCCATTATGGCCTGCGGCGGCATCACCAACTGGCGTGACGCTGTGGAAATGGTGATGTGCGGCGGCAACCTGGTGGGTATCTGCGCAGAGACGCTGATCTCCGGCTATGATATCGTCCGGCCTATGATCCAGGGCATGCACGAGTTTATGGAAAAGCACGGCTATAAGAGCCTGGATGACTTCCGTAGCATTCTGGTGGACGAAGTAAAGACCGCCAACGATGTGACCTTGTACGCCGGCTATGCCCGCATTAAAGAGCCGAACCTGAGCGCACCCTGTAAGAGTGCCTGTCCCCACCATGTGCCCATTCAGGCATATGTGCAGAAGATCCTGCTGGGAGATTATAAGGCAGCTTACGATCTCATCACCGGCAAGAATGCTCTGCAGGGTATCTGCGGAGCGGTCTGCGCCCACCCCTGTGAGGATGCCTGTGTCCGCGGCACCATCGATGCCCCGGTGAAGATCCGTCAGCTGAAGCGGTTTGTGCTGGAATACGGCGCAGCCCAGGGCTGGAAGCCTGCCTGGGCAGAAGCTGAGAAAAACGGCCATAAGGTGGCTGTCATCGGCGCAGGTCCCTGTGGCCTGGCTTGCGCAGCCGAGCTGCGTAAGGGCGGTTATGAGGTCTGTGTGATTGATGCTAACAGCGAGGCAGGCGGCAGCCTGCGTTACGGTATGCCTGCTTACGGCGGTCAGGCAAAGGCCATCGCCGAGGAAGTAGCACAGCTGCAGGAAAACGGCGTTACCTTCCGGTTCGACACCCGGGTGGGCGTGGATGTGACCGTTGCTGAGCTGCGCGCACAGGGCTATGAAAAAGTCTTTGCCGCTGTTGGTAAGCAGCAGCTGCTGGAGAGTAATGTGCCCGGCTATGGCTATGCGCTGGACGCTGTCAGCTTCCTGCGTCAGGTCAACTCCGGTGAGGCTGTTAAGCTGTCCGGCAATGTTGTGGTAGCAGGCGAAGGCTATGCAGCCATCAACGCTGCCCGCAGCGCCCTGCGTGTTGGTGCAGAAAAGGTGAGCTTGATCACCGGCACGCTGAGTAAGGCAAGCGGCATCCGGGAGAGCCTGGAGCTTGCAAAGGAAGAGGGCGTTTCTGTTCTGGAAAGCTGCAAGCTTCTGGAAATTCGCAGCGATATGGTCATTGTGGAGCGCGACGGCGTGGATATGGCAGTGTCCTGTACCAAGACCGTCCTTGCCAACGACTATGAGACGATCCTGCCTGCTGACGATACCGGCATTCTGGTCACCAGCAGCGCCAAGATCGGCAATGTGATCGCAGCCATTACTGCCGGTAAGGAAGCCGCTGTTGCCATCGACAAGATGATCCGCGGCGACGAGGCGACCCTGGAAGCAATTGGCAGTCTGAAAACTGTCAGCGCTGAAAAGGTCCGTGAGAGAAACGGCTACTTAAAGAAGGATCCCCATAAGCTGAAGCTGAATGCAGCTGCTGCTGACCGGGTGAAGAGCTTCGATGCTTATGAGCGTATTATGACCGAGGCAGAGGCAATTGCCGAAGCTGCCCGGTGCCTGAACTGCGGCTGCGGCGAAGGCTGTCAGCTGTGTAAGACCATTTGTACTGACTTTGCTCCCGAGGTGGCAGGTGTGGATACCATGAACATCCGCAAGGAAGAGTGCGTTGCCTGCGGTATGTGCTTCAACCGCTGCCCCAACGGCAATATTGAAATGGTCAATCTTGGCTACACTGTTTAATGAAAAAGGAGAGTACATATTATGCAGTACCATCATGTTTCCTATGAAGCCCTGCGCAAGTTCTGTATCAAGGTTTTCCAGGGTTATAAGTTCAGCGAAAAGGAAGCTGAGCAGATCACCGATGTTCTGCTGGCAGCTGACCTGTCCGGTATCGAATCCCACGGCGTACAGCGTCTGATCCGTTACCACAAGGAGATCACCAGCGGCCTGGTGAAGATCGATGCCAAGCCTGAGGTTGTTTTTGAAACGCCTCTGTCTGCCGTTATCGAGGGCAACGACTGTATGGGTCAGGTCCTCAGCGTGGACGCTATGAATCTGGCCATCGAGAAGGCTAAGAAGTCCGGCTTCGGTATGGTCACAGTGCGCAACTCCAACCACTACGGCATTGCCGGTTACTACACCAAGCTGGCTGCCCAGCAGGGTCTGATCGGTATGTGTATGACCAACACAGAGGCAATTATGGTCCCCACCTTCGGCCGTCAGGCTATGCTGGGCACCAACCCCATTGCTTTTGCAATGCCTGCTGAGCCCACCATCTATTCCTTTGATGCTGCCACCACTGTTGTTCCCCGTGGCAAGCTGGAAGTGTATGTCAAGCGCGGCAACGGCCTGCCTGTTGGCTGGGCGCTGGATGAGAACGGCCACGACAGCGACGATGCTGACCGCGTGCTGAAGAACATCATCGCCAAGACCGGCGGCGGCATCCTGCCTCTGGGCGGCTCCGGCGAGATGACCTCCGGCTACAAGGGCTATGGCTTCGCAATGCTCTGTGAGATCGCAACGGCTATCCTGTCCGGCGGCACAACCTCCAACTACATCTACAAGACTCCCGGCAGAGCCAACATCGCCCACTGCTTCATCGCTCTGGATCACGGTATGTTTGGCGACAAGAAGGAAATCGAGGCAAACTTCTCCAAGTACCTGCAGGAGATCCGGGACTCTGCTAAGGCAGAGGGCCAGGACCGCATCTTTATCCACGGCGAGAAGGAAGCGGAAGCAAAGGCAAGAGTTTTGGCTGAGGGTGTCTACCTGAATGACAAGACCTACTCCGAGATGCAGATGATCGGTGAGTACACCGGCGCATCTGATCTGCTGCCTGCATATTTAGACTAAATAAATGCATAAAAAGACAGACCTGCTCCGGCAGGTCTGTCTTTTTATACAAAAAAGCGGAAAAAACTGTATAAAAGTTTGTGAGCCTGCGGAGTACAAATGTCCGCGAATTGTGGATTTTTCAATTGACAGAAAAGCCGTAAAGTGGTATCATAGAACACATCAAAAACCTGTTAAGGTAAAGGGAGAGATACATTATGAAAAAAGTGCTTGCTTTGATTTGCGTGATGCTGCTGGTTGTGTCTATGACAGCTTGTGGCGGAAATGACAGTGCCAAAATTAAGATCGGCATCTGCCAGATCCAGACCCATCCTGCGCTGGATGCAGCCACCAACGGCTTTAAGGATACCTTGATCGCTGAGTTCGGCGAAGATGGTGTTGAGTTTGATGTGCAGATCGCTGCCGGCGATTCCAACACCTGCTCCACCATCGTCAATGCCTTTGTGGCTGACGAAGTGGATATGATCCTGGCTAACGCCACACCTTCTTTGCAGGCAGCTGCCAGCGCCACCGAGGACATTCCCATTCTGGGCACCTCCGTTACGGAGTATGGCGTTGCACTGGGCATTGAAGATTTCTCCGGCACAGTAGGTACCAATGTTTCCGGTACTGCCGACTTGGCACCTCTGGATCAGCAGGCTGCTATGGTCAAGGAATGGTTCCCGGATACAAAGACTGTTGGCCTGCTGTACTGCTCCGCTGAGGCAAACTCCAAGTACCAGGTAGATAAGGTTCAGGAGTATCTGGAGGCAGATGGCTTTACCTGTAAGCAGTTTGCTTTCTCCGCAACCTCTGATCTGGAGGCTGTGACCCGTCAGGCTGCAGAATACTCCGATGTGATCTATGTTCCCACCGATAACACCGTTGCAGAGGGTACCGGAATTATCGACAGCGTCTGCCGTCCTGCCGGTGTTCCCATTATTGCAGGCGAGCAGGGTATCTGCTCCGGCTGCGGTGTTGCAACTTTGTCCATCGACTACTACGACCTGGGCGTTGCCACCGGTAAGATGGCCATCGAGATCCTGAAGAACGGCGCAGACATTTCCACCATGCCCATTGCGTACCCCGATGAGTTCACAGCGCTTTACAACGAAGAGATCTGCACTTCACTGGAGCTGACAGTTCCGGAAGGCTACGCACCTATTTCCAAGTAATACCAAAGGGGCGGGATAAAAACATCCCGCCCCGCTTTATGATAAATAAGGACGGAAATTGTAATGACAAGTTTTATCAATGCGTTGCCCGGTGCGGTGACCCAGGGTCTGATCTGGGGCATTATGGCCATCGGACTGTTTATTACCTATAAGCTGCTGGAGATCTCTGATCTGACAGTAGACGGCTCTTTCTGTACCGGTGGTGCCGTGTGCGTTATGCTGATCCTTGCCGGCTGCAATCCCTGGGTCGCCATGCTGGGCGCAATGGTGGCAGGTATGCTTGCCGGCGCAGTAACAGGCTTTTTCCATACGAAATGCGGCATTCCCGCCATCCTCTCCGGTATTCTGACCCAGCTGGGACTGTGGTCTGTTAACCTTGCCATTATGGGAATGCGCTCCAATCAGGCGGTCAATGTCAATCAGTATGACCTGTTGGTATCCATGCGTTACCTTACCGATGTGGTAAAGGGCACTCGTCCCTTCTACCAGTATCCCATGTTTACCGTTGGATTGGTGACTTTGGGTGTGATTCTGCTGCTGTATTGGTTCTTCGGCACAGAGCTGGGCGCATCCATCCGTGCCACCGGTGCCAATGGCAATATGGCACGGGCACAGGGCATCAACACCAACTTTAACAAGGTGCTGGGTCTGATCATTGCCAACGGCCTTGTGGCACTGTCCGGCGCACTGCTGAGCCAGTACAACGGCTTCGCTGAGAGCAATATGGGCAGAGGCGCCATCGTTATCGGCTTGGCTGCCATCATCATCGGTGAGGTCACCTTCGGCAGGCTGTTCCGCAACTTTGGTCTGCGGCTGCTGGCAGTGAGCCTTGGCAGTGTGATCTATTATATCGTCATCCAGGCGGTCATCAGCCTGCTGGACATTGATTCCAACTACTTGAAGCTGATCTCCGCGCTGATCGTGGCGTTGTTCCTGGCAGTGCCCCACTGGTACAACGGGATCTTCGGTGTGAAAAAACACAAGGCCGGAAAGGAGGCATAATATGCTTAAGATTTGTGATATTTATAAGACCTTCAATGCCGGCACGGTGAATGAAAAGGTTGCCCTGCAGGGATTAAACCTGCACCTGAAGCCCGGTGAGTTTGTGACAGTCATCGGCGGCAACGGCGCCGGTAAGAGCACGATGCTCAATTCCGTTGCCGGTGTTTACGGAGTGGATTCCGGTAAGATCCTTATCGACGGCGTGGATGTTACCTCCCTGCCGGAATATAAGCGCGCAAAGTACATCGGCAGAGTATTCCAGGACCCTATGATGGGCACCGCTGCCACGATGCAAATAGAGGAAAATCTGGCGCTGGCTGCCCGCCGGGGCGCACACCGCACGCTGCGTGCCGGTATTACCCGGCAGGAGCGGGAAGAATACCGCCAGCAGCTGAAGATTTTGGACTTGGGTCTGGAGGATCGGCTGACGGCTAAGGTAGGCTTGCTCTCCGGTGGCCAGCGGCAGGCGCTGACCCTTTTGATGGCAACCCTCAAGCAGCCCAAGCTTCTGCTGTTGGACGAGCATACCGCAGCCCTGGACCCCAAAACAGCAGCAAAGGTTTTGGAGACCACAGAGCGGATCGTGGAGCGTAATCATCTGACAACCTTGATGATCACCCACAATATGCGCGATGCCATTCAGTACGGCAACCGCTTGATTATGATGTATAACGGCCACATCGTGGTGGATGTATCCGGCGAGGAAAAGAAGAAGCTGACGGTGGAGCAGCTATTGGAGCTGTTCAGCCGCGCCAGCGGCTCTGACGAAGCCAACGACAAGATGCTGTTATCTTAATGAACGCACCCCACCGCATTTGCGGTGGGGTGTTGCCATAAAATCCTTGCATTTTTTATAGAAAATCGATATGATAATAAAAAAGTGAGGAGGAAGAATTTATGAAGCGCAAGATCGATCTTTATGAATACGCACCTATTATTTTGAAGCAGACAGAAAAGGGCGTGCTGGTGACCACGAGATCCGGTGATGAGGTCAACACTATGACCATCGGCTGGGGAACGCTGGGCAATCAGTGGCACAAGCCGATCTATACGGTGTTTGTCCGCCAGAGCCGCCATACAAAGAAGCTGCTGGATGAGACCGGGGAATTTACCGTCAATGTGCCCCTGGACGATTCTGCAAAGAAGATCCTGGGCATTTGCGGCAGCAAGTCCGGCAGGGATATGGATAAGATCAAAGAGTTAGGATTGACCCTGGAGGAGCCGGAGGAGATCTGCGTGCCCGGCATCAGGGAGCTGCCCCTGACCCTGGAGTGCAGGGTGATCTACAAGCAGGATCAGGTGCTTGATTCCATCAACGATGAAAACCGCACCCGATACTACGCACCCGGTACAGCAGACGAGCAGGATTACCACACCGCCTATTACGGCCAGGTGGTCGCTGCTTATATCATTGAATAAAAATGCTCCCTATGTTTTTTAAACTGCCCCAGTTTGTGCGGATAGCACAAACTGGGGCAGTTCAATATTCGGGGCAGCTCTTTTTCAGTTCGTTACACACGACCTCATAAATAGATCGCGCATTCTCCGCCTCGTTATAGCAGCGGATCATAACTGAAAGGCCATCTTCAGCCCATCTTATAAGAGTTTATGGTGTTGCGGATACCGGTATCAAAAACGGTTTCCGGGGAGAAGCCTGTATCTTCCTGCAGTGCGGAGATATCTGCCTGCAGGTGCATTACCTGCAGCGCACCGTAAGGAACTTCTCCAAAGCCTAAGCCAAGGCTGGGATCGATCGCATCCCGCAGCTGTTCCACATAGGTCTTCAAAGGCTGTGCGTGTCCACTGCCCAGCACATAGGTGCGGCCACTGACGCCATGCAGACCCATAAGACGGAAAGCTTTGGCAGCATCACCGCTGTATAGATAATCCCACTGCTGAATACCTGCCGTGAGTGCAGGCTTTTCACCAGCCAATAACTGCCGGATCACACTGGAGATCATAGTGTTGGGGCCGTCACCCGGGCCGTATACACTGAGGATTCGTGCCCAGATATGAGCTATGCCCAATTTTTCACACTCGATACGGCTCATCTGGCCGGCACACAGCTTGGCAATGCCGTAGCCGTTTTCCGGATTACAGGGGGTGTCGGTTTTCAGGACACCTTCCACCCGGCCATACTCTGCCTGGCTGCCTGCGCCTACAAAGACCTTGCAGCCCAGTGCTTTTGCCGCGTGTACGGCATCAATGCAGAAACGAATGTTGTCGATCTGTGCCGGCATATCATTTCTGCCGGGGCCGATGGTATGCGCCCATGCAAGATGATAAAAGCAATCTACACTTTCGCTGATCAGTTCCGGCAAGCGGTCAAGCTGGGTAACATCACATTCCACCCGCCGAATCAAAGGGTGCTGGGGCACAGCAGCGGCGCGGTGAGAGCCGGGACGGCATACCGCAATAACGGAAATGCCGTTGCTTGCCAATTCCAAACACAGAGCTGTTCCGATGGCGCCGGTAGGACCGGTGACCACAGCTGTGTGAAGCTGTCGCTGCACCATAGCTTACACCTCCGGCATCATGGGGATAAACATCTGCTTTGCCAATTCTTCTCTGGGCAGGAAGGGGGCAAGGTCCTCCAGGGGAGGAGATACCAGCGTGCCATCCTCCAGCCGCTTTGTGCTGGACTTAGGTTCCCACACCTGCTGGGTATCGGTAAAGATTTCGCAGAACACTGCGCCTTCGGCTGCCAGGGCGGCATCCACAGCATCCTTCATTTCTGCGTTGGAATGAGCACTGAGGTAAGGATAACCAAAGGCTTTGGCGATCAGCTCAAACTTGGGGAAGGACAGGTCACCGGACTCCTCGCCGATGCCTACCTTGCAGTGGTGGCTGAATAAATTGGTCTGGGTCAGCCGGATAGAATGGTAGCCATTGTTGTTGATCAAAAAGATCTTGATGGGAAGCTTGTTGGTAAGAATAGTCTGCAGCTCCTGCAGATTCATCATAATGGAGCCATCGCCTTCTAAGCAGATGGTGGTCCGTTTGCCTCCGCTGATACAGGCACCGATGGCAGCAGGCAGGCCGTAGCCCATAGAGGCAACAGCACTGTTGTTATGCATACGGCTGCCCTTTTGGATCACATATGCCTGATTGCCCACCACGCAGCAAGCGCCGTTGGATACAGCAGTCAGACTGTTTTCCGGCAGACGGCTGCTGAGATACCGCACAAACGCATAGACATTGGCGGTAGTACCGTTTTCCTCCCATTGACGGGGCAGTACAGCCGGATAATCCTTCTTCCAGCGCCGACAAGTCTCCTGCCACAAACCTTCAGCAAATACTTTTTCTTCCGCTGCGGCGGCAAGCTTGGTGAGAAAGTCCTTTGCATCAGCCCAAACAGGCATCTCCACATGCAAAGTAGGCTTTTTCAGCTCTGCCTTGTCCACATCCACCATAATGACCTCGGCTTCTCTTGCCCAGGTCTTCCAGTTGTAGCCAACCTGACGGATGGAGATGCGGGTGCCAACAGCTAAAATAAGATCCGCATTCTGAATGGCCCAGTTGCCGGGGCGGTCGCCCATATTGCCGGCTCTGCCGCAATACAGGGGATGCTCGTCCTCTATCAGATCCACCGCATTCCAGTAGGTCACCACGGGAATATTCAGCTTCTCCATAGCAGTGCGGAAGGCTTCATACCCACCGGACAGGCGAATACCGTAGCCAGCGTGAAAAACAGGCCGTTTTGCCTTGCGGATCTTCTCCAAAACGGTAGTGATCACATCATCGGAAACAGCAGGGGGGAGCTTAGCATCATCCTCGGCAGAATCATATCCTCTGAGGTCATCCGTTTCAATATAACCGCCTTGGAAGTTTACAGGAATGTCAATCCACACCGGGCCGGGACGGCCGGTGGTAGCCAAATGCCAGCCCTTTTCCAAGGCATAACGGATATCCTTGGGATCTTCGATCATAGTGGCGTACTTGGTCATCGGCTTTACAGACTTAACGATATCATATTCCTGATCGCCCATAGCGCGCAGCGGTTCACCGGTATACTGCAGGGCATACCGGGCAGTGGTATCATAGCGCACCTGACCGCTGATCACGAACATAGGAATGGAATCCAGCCAGCCGCCCAAAACACCGGTCAGCGCATTGGTGCCGCCGGGGCCGGTAGTAACGCAAAGGGCGGCGATCCTGTTTTCCAAACGGGCATAGGCCTCTGCTGCAATGGCGCATGCCTGCTCGTGATGGTTATAAGTTACATGCAGGGCATCGTGATGACCCAAAGCATCGTTTAAGTGCATAGCACCGCCGCCTACCACGGAGAACACATCCGTAACGCCTTTGCTTGCCAAAAAATCGGCAACATAGTCTGCAAGTCTTTGCTTCATAGAAGGACCTCCTGTCAGATAATGCCACACAGGAGAACACGATCGTGTTCTCCTGGGGTAATCTTATATCAGTTGTTTACAGCGTCGATAATGACCTTTGCCATATGGTCGATCATTTCATCCGTCATGCCGGGGTATACGCCTACCCAGAAGGTATTGTTCATAATGAAATCGGTGACCTTCAGGTCGCCCACGACCCGGTAAGCCGCTGTGCCGCGGATCTGGTCAAAGCAGGGGTGCTTGATCAAGTTGCCGGAGAACAGCAAGCGGGTCTGCACATTGTGATCCTCAATATAACGAGTCACCTTGTTGCGCTCCAGACCGCTGCCCTCCTTCACGGAGATCAGGAAACCGAACCAGGAGGGACGGCTGTTAGGCGCAGCTTCCGGCAGGATCAGCTTGTCTGCCACCGGCTCCAGGGCAGCACGCAGACGGTCCCAGTTATGACGGCGGCGCTCAATGAAGCTGGGGAACTTTTTCAGCTGCTCACAGCCGATAGCTGCCTGCATATCGGTGACCTTCAGGTTGTAGCCGAAGTGACTGTACACATACTTGTGGTCGTAGCCCTTGGGCAGCTCGCCGTACTGACCGTCAAAGCGGTGCTTGCAGAAATTGTCCTGACCGGAGGGACAGATGCAGTCGCGGCCCCAGTCACGGAAGCTGAGAATCATCCGGTGCAGCTTGGGATTATTGGTGTAGACACAGCCACCCTCGCCCATGGTCATATGATGGGGAGGATAGAAGCTGGAAGTACCGATATCACCCCATGTGCCGGAGAAACGGGTCTCACCGTCGATGGTGTACTGGGTGCCCAAAGCATCACAGTTATCTTCCACCAGCCACAGGTTATGCTTTTCACAAAATGCCTTCACAGCGGAAAGATCGAAGGGATTGCCCAGGGTGTGGGCGATCATAACAGCCTTGGTCTTTTCGCTGAGAGCAGCCTCCAGCTGGGAAACATCGATATTATACTGGGGAACGGTCATATCCACGAATACAGGCACAGCACCGTACTGGATCGCCGGCGTTACCGTGGTGGGGAAGCCGCAGGCCACAGTGATCACTTCATCGCCGGGACGGATCTGACGCTCACCCAGCTCGGGAGCGGTCAGCGCCATAAAGGCGATCAGGTTTGCAGAAGAACCGCTGTTCACCAAATGGGCAAACTTCACGCCGATCCACTTTGCAAATTCTGCCTCAAATTCGTCGGCAAAGCGGCCGGTGGTCAGCCAGAAGTCCAGCGTAGCGTCGGTCAGGGCGCACATCTCTTTTTCATCAAACACACGGGAAGCGTAGGTGATACGGTCGCCGGGCTTGAAGGGCTCTTTCTTTTCTTTGAAATCGTGATAATACTGGGCGACCAAAGCCTTGATCTGCTCTCTTGCCTCTGCTTCGTTTTTCCAAATAGCCATATTCATTCTCCCAAAAATTCTTTAATTTCTGCATCCATTTCCGCCGGGATATCGCCGCCGGAAAGCCAAACCTTGCCGAAGCGGCAGGTCATTTCCATACACTCGTCCATATGCCAGCGGGGTTTCCAGCCAAAGGTAGCCTTCACAAGAGAGCAGTCCAGTTTCAGGAAATTTGCCTCGTGAGGCGCATTGGCCTCTGCCACATTCTCCCAGGAGGCACCGTCGCCCCACTTGCTGCAAAACAGATCCACCAGATTGCCGGTGGTTACACAGTCACAGTCGTCCGGACCGACATTATAATAACCGGAGAAGGAATGATCCTCATATTGCTTTGCTGCGATCATCAGATAAACACCCAAAGGCTCCAGCACATGCTGATAAGGCCGGGTGGAGTGGGGGTTGCGGACAATGATCGGCTTGCCTGCTGCCATAGCGCGAATGCAGTCGGGGATAATGCGGTCATTGGCAAAATCACCGCCGCCGATGACATTACCGGCCCGGGCAGTGGATACTGCCACGCTGCCGTCGGTAAAGAAGCTGTTTTTATAGCTGTGGGTCACCAGTTCCGAGCAGGATTTGGAATTGGAGTAGGGGTCAAAGCCGTCCAGCGGTTCATTTTCCCGGTAACCCCAGCACCATTCGTTATTTTGGTATACCTTATCAGTAGTGACATTCAGTACACTCTTTACAGACTTTGTGCTGCGGACGCACTCTAAAAGATTCACCGTACCCATAACATTGGTCTCATAGGTGTAACGGGGGTCTTTATAGCTGTCCCGGACGATAGGCTGGGCAGCTAAGTGCAGCACGATCTCAGGCTGTGCATTTTCAAAAACGGCCTTCATATGATCGAGATCCCGGACATCGCCGATAACACTGGTCATCCTGCCGTCTAATCCGGCAAGAGAAAACAGATTGGGGTTTGTGGGTGCTTCCAGAGAATAACCGGTAACTTCTGCGCCGGCATTCACCAGCATACGGCACAGCCAAGTGCCCTTGAAGCCTGTATGACCGGTAACCAGCACTCGCTTTCCCTTATAAAAACTGATATCGAACATAAGGTCCTCCTGTTAGTCTTCCCACTTTTTCCAGGGCGCTGTACCTTTTTTCAAATGCTTTTCCAGCATATCCATTTCACGCTTATTGTCCATACACTGCCAGTAACCCCGGTGCATATAGCTCATCAGTTGACCTTCGGCAACAAGCTTTTCCAGCGGAGCACGCTCAAACACGGTGTCATCCCCGTCAATATAATCAAAGATGGCAGGCTCTAAAACCATATAGCCGGCATTGATGGGCGCACCGTCAGACATATTCTTTTCCCGGAAGGACTTGACAGCGTTATCGCTGCTGATGTCCAGCACGCCTTTTTCCTGCTCCAGCATAACAGCGGTCAGGGTCGCGATCTTGCCGTGGGACTTGTGAAAATCCATTAGCTTGGAAATGTCCACATCACACACGGCATCACCGTAGGTCATCATAAAGGGCTCGTCTCCCACATAGCGCTGGATGCGCTTGATCCGACCGCCGGTCATCGTGTTGAGTCCGGTATCTACAACCGTGACCTTCCATGGCTCACAAAACTGCTGGTGGATAGTCATATCGTTTTTGCCGCTGGTGAAATCAAATGTAATATCGCTGTTGTGCAGGAAATAATCCGCGAACCATTCTTTGATCACATGCTGCTTATAGCCGGCACAAATAATGAATTCATTAAAACCGTAGTATGAATACTCCTTCATAATGTGCCACAAAATAGGCTTTCCACCGATCTCGATCATAGGCTTGGGTTTGAATTGAGATTCCTCGCTGATCCGGGTGCCAAAACCACCTGCAAGAATAACGACTTTCATACTAAGATCCCCTTTTGTTGAACACCTTATATACCGCAGTATACTGTACAAAAAAATGATGCGCTGCGCATATTTTTCCTTTTCTATCCTACCATATTCAGACCTTTTTTTCAACACTATTTTATAATATCTCTTTTTTATTGGTTTTACCGCAGGAAAAAGCAGTCACCGGAAAACCTCCGGTGACTGCAGTTTTATCGTCTTATCTTTTTGATCAAATTTAAAGTGAATTCGTGCTCCGTTAAGATCAGCACCAGGAAATAGGCCACTACACTGACCGCAATGCTGATGATCATACGCAGCAAATGGTCCGCAACAAAATTGCGAATGGCAAATACCGAAAGAACGATGGCAACGCAACCCATTACCGGTGGCAGCAATAGCTTGCTGAGCTTGCCCAGATCCACCCATTTGTAGATATGACGGGAAACAATGGAAAAACCCACCATTTCTGCTGCGCTGGTGGTGACCGCAGCGGCTACAAATCCAAATTTGGGAATCAGGATCAGGTTTAATACTAAATTTACAATAGCACTGATGATACTGGTTCTTAGGCAGATCGCTTCCTTACCGGTGGGGATCAGGATCAGATTGGTAATAAATCCGCCCAGGAAGGAAAACGCCAGGGAGATCGTGAGTATGTGCAGGGCAGGGATCGCACCGAAATAGGCCTCGCCGGCAATGGCGTGGATAATGTCCTCGCACAGCACATTGATACCCACCAGACAGGGAAGACCCAAGGTGACGATAAAACCTAAGCCATACCGCAAAAGGTCATTGATCTGATCGTATTCTTCCTTTGCGTAGTGGTAGGAGATCTTAGGCATCACCACAAAAGCAACGGATGCCACCATAGTGTTTACGATGGTGTAGATCTTCACAGCGGTGGAATACAGACCTACTTCCTGATCGCCCCGGAACAGACCAATGATCGTCACATCCGAATTGACATAAATGGTTTGAGACAGGATCAGGGAGAACATCAAGAGAATCGGCGGTAAATGCCGCTTCAGGTTCATTTCCTTTACTAACCGGACATTACAGAATTTGCGCCGGTAGAACATATTGACGATGTTGGAGCCGCTGCCGGATAACACACCGATGGATGCATAGATCAGATAATCCTCCGGCGTGCGCACAAAGGCGAACATAGCGACCAACGCCAATACCTGAAATGCCACAGTTCGCAGAGTTATAAACTTAAAGTCCTCCATAGCGGAGTTCAGCCAGTCCGCACCCAATGTGGCAAAAAGAACATTGGTAGATTGCACAATGATCAGCACACGGTAATCTGCCAGCGCATCTGCGAAGATCAGAGCAATAGCTAAAAAGGCATAGGCGATGGCTGTTGTGACCATATTGATGGTAAACAGCTGGCTGGCAACTTTGCTTAATTCTTCCCGGTTGTTTCGCACCCGGGCACATTCCCGGATGGCATAGCTGGTGATGCCCAGCGTAGCGATCAGGGAGCAGTAATTGATAATGGAGTTGCCGAAGTTGACGCGTCCGATACCTTCTGTCAGCAGTACCCGGGAGGCATACGGAAAGGAGATCAGCGGGAACAAAATTGCAGAAACGGATTTGATCACGCTGTATATGGTGTTTTTCTGGACATTTGGTTCTTTCATTTTGTTCTCCTCAAGAGCGTTTTGACGCCCTGTTTGCACTTTTGGAGTGCATCCACGATTGGCAGCGGCAGATAGACCGTAGACCAGTAACGAAGATACAGCTTTGGATATGGCTTAACAACATCTAAAATAGCCTTTTTATCCCAGGTGCTGCTCTGAGGACAGGTGCCGCGGTAGTATTTTACAAATCCATAGACCATATCCTGCAGATCGTGCAGATGGAGCTGTTGAAGCACCGGAAGCTCTATTCCGGCGGCAGCGCCTGTCTCCAACAACAGCTTTTGATACATTTTTCCCCAAACAAAATAAATATCGTAGTTTACGGTCTTGTTTCCTGTGGCAGCAATACAGTTTTTGGTAATAAAAATGTATTCTCCTTCACAAGCCAATGTGGTAATGGCGATGTGACTTTGAATAAAATATGTGCCGATATACTGCTCTTTGTTTTCGATTTGTCGGACAAGATCTGAGCGCAGGATAAAAGAGGAGAGAAAGGTCACAAAAATACCCATCTGCTCCATAAATTCCTCCCGCCGGCGGTAGATGCGCATTTCGCCCTCCGGTACGCGGGGCGGTGTACAGGAAAAAGGTTCTTGACTCAGCAATGTGCAGGAGTTCAGATGAACGAAAACGGGCTTTCTTGCCAATGCTTCCAAAATCGAATCTACAGCACCGGGCAGCAGCAGGTCGTCGTCACCCAGCAAAAAAACATACTCGCCTGCTGCCTTGTCATAGCAATTTAAGAAATTTCTGTCAGGACCGACATTTTCGGGATTTCTAATGTAGGTCACATCGGGATGCGACTTACAGAATTCCTCCATAAACAGCTGTGTGGTGTCAGTAGATGCATTGTCAGAAACCAGCAGTTCCACACTCTTTCCCTGCGTTTGCTCCATCACACGCTCCAGGCAGCTTTTTAATTTTTCCACTCTGTTGTAGGTGGGAATTGCCAAAGTAAGCAGCTTTTTCATAAACTATCCCTTCTGCCCGCCGTTTTTTATAATCTTGGCGGGAACACCTGCAGCCACACTGTATGCAGGCACATCCTTGTTCACTACTGCGCCGGCAGCAATGACAGCACCCTTTCCGATATGGACACCGGAGAGGATGGTCGCGCACCGACCGATCCAGACATCGTCCTCGATGATGACGGGTCCTTTCACTGCAAGCGGTCTGTTCAGCGGCGGTATTTTCAGTGACTGCGCGTCTGTATCACCGTGACTGTTGTCTGAAATGTACACGCTTTGTCCCACCAGCACGCGGTTACCGATACAGATTTGATGCGCGCAGGAGATCTGCACAAAATCAGTTAACATAACATCATCGCCGATCGTCAGCCGGGGAGAAAAGGACTGACCGGCATAGCTATCCCAGGCCTGCAGCGTCAAGTCCTTACCGGCGGTAAACCGATGACCGATATCCATATACTCCATACCCCGGATCTGCAGGCCGGATCCAATCGTGGCATTTTCGCCTAAGCTGTGCAGATGTTTGGCATAGGCGCTCCATACCAATTTCTCGTGAGTCCTTTTCAGGAAGGCCAAAACCCTGGGGTTATAGATGGGTCTTGTCAATGCCTTCAACAGTTTTTTGACTATTTTTTTCATTCTTTGCTACGCTCCTGCTCCCGAAACGCCTTGATCCATTCCAGATATTTATATCCGTCGTGGGTCGTGGGCTCCAAAACCATACCCTCTGCCCACTCGTTCCAAGCATTCACAAAAATGTATTCGTCATCTTTTACAGATTGGGCATAGGCCATAAACCTTTCCTTATCGGGCGGTGTGATAATATAGCCGCGTACGCCGTGTCTTGGGGTGTTGTCCCAGCTGAAGAATACGCCGTGGCACAGATCTTTCCCACGGGGAGTCTTGTTGATCATAATATCGTATAAGCGGTTTCCGCTGAGCTTTTCCGCCCAGGGCAGCAAATGCATCTTGCCCAGTTTGCGGCAAACCCGATTGATCAGTGGGATCAGGGTCTTTTGTCTGCGGCGGTTCAATATCAGGTTGGCCACAGAGGGCTCCCGGATAAATGTCAGTTCTGTCTGGGTGCAGGTAGCTGCTTTGAATGCTGCTAGGTTTTCTTCCCTGGAAGCATCTGCAAAGGTTTCGATCACATAAATGCCGTCAAAACCTGCCTCTTTGCAGCGCGCATCAAAGTAATCCATCATAGGCTGCTTTTCCGGGAAATTAGGCGCATATATCATAAATACAGGCTTGTTGTTTTTCTTTTCATACCGGCTGTCCCGGAAGAAGGGCAGCAGATAATCAAAATGCGCGGCCCAGTCTGCTTCCGTACCGTAGGTTTGTTCTATCAGCACGCTCTTGGTATCACCTTTTGCCTGATACCAGGTATGGTTGGCCCAGCAAAAGAAGAACGGCTGGTCAATATCCGTCCATTGCAAAAGGTTTTCAGCAGGCTTATTTAACAGTTTCTTGCCGCAGAAATAATAATGGTAGTATACAAAACCGTCAATGCCGTACTGCTTCATCAGTTCTGTCTGCCATTGAACGGTTTGCTTATCCATCAAATTGTAGTAATTCTGATTCAATGGAACAATAGGCTGCCGATGCCCGGCATATAAAGGCTTTGCGCCTTTTACATGAGTCCATTCTGTAAAGCCCTTTCCCCACCACGCATTATTTTCCTGCGTTTCGTGAAATTGGGGAAGATAAATGGCAAACCAACGCATATGCACATTCCTCTTAATTCATTATTTTCCAAGCATCCGCTTTATCGTCTTTTTTACTGCCAGGATCAGATCGTAGAGCTGTGGACTGAACCGGAGCACACGCAGCTTCAGCCGATCCTTTTCGGAAAGACCCTGAATCGACCCGGCAGGCAACGCACCGCGCATTTGACGGATCAGTTCTTCCCGCTTAGCTGCGCACTCCTGTATGCCCCTGGATTCCGGGAGTATGGAAAGGCATACCATAATATGCACACGCATTGCATCCTCGTAAAGGGAAGGGTATTTGCTTTGACACATACAGGCTCTTTTGTAGGTAACATCTGCTTCTGCCATTCTGGCAAGAGAGTAAACGCCTCTTGTAGTGCTTTCGTCTGTTTGGTTGTAGTGATAAAAAGGCTTGGGGTCATACACCACCAGCTCTGCCTGCTCCAGGCAGCGGGGGATCAGCTCCATATCCTCATAGATCATACCGCTGATCATTCTCGTATTATCAAAAATGTTTTTGCGGTAAAGCTTGTCGCAAAGACTGTTGGTGATCTTTTGATTGATGATGGACTGGCGAATCGCTTCTACTTTTGAAAACCGCTCGATTTCCTGGTTTGCCGGATAATCCGGGTTAAGATAACCGATGCGGCCATGCTTCCCATCCAGCTGCGTGCCGCAGGCGGAAATCTGGGCTTCGTGTCCGGTGAGCAATTCATACAGATGGGTATACATATCCGGCTCGATCCAGTCATCGGAATCCACAAAACCGATATATTCACCGGTTGCAATATCCAAGCCTGCATTTCTTGCAGAAGCCTGTCCGCCGTTTTCCTTGTGGATCACGCGGATACGGGAATCTTCCGCGGCAAAAGCATCACACATACTGCCGCAGTTATCCGGAGATCCGTCGTTGATGAGAATGATCTCAAGGTTTTGATATGTCTGCTGCCGGATACTGTCGATACATTGCTTAAAAAAGGGTTCTGCCTTATATACAGGCACGATAACAGATATTAAAGGCTTGTTCATTGCGGCTCACATCCTCAATGTCTTTTCTTCAGCATTTGTCTCAGGGGATATAGGTTTTTATAGATGGCAAAGTTTAGCTTTGCAAATGTCAGCAGAAACGCAGAGGCATTTCTGTAATGCTTGTAGTAATAGCAGTTGGAATCAAAGCTGAGCTGAAATCCCTGCTGCACGGCAAATGTCTTTTTTACGGTAGCGTTGTGATTGTGAATAACGGTAAAAGCGGGCACATAGCAAACCTGCAGTCCTGCTTTTTCCAGGCGGGCGCTGAGGATCATTTCCTCCGCAAAAAGAAAGGTGTTTTCATCAAAGCCGCCAACCTGCCGGAAGGCATCCGCCCGGATCACCATAAAGCATCCCATGATCCAGTCGCACGGACCCTCCTGGGCACTGTGGCATATATCATCTACCCATTTTTTCAGAGGCCCCATACACCAATACCAGCCGATCAGCTTGGTGAAAGCCGACTGATCCTTCCGGGGACTTTGGGCAATACCGTCTACACCAACGACCCGTGGGCCGATCACCGCTGTTTCGGGATGCTTCTCAAACCAATCGGTGACAGCGGTCAGGTCCAACTCCTCCGGCAGGATCAGGTCATTATTACTGATGATGTAGTATGGATCGGCAAAAAAATGGTCTGCAATTCTGACACCCAGATTATTGCCCCGGGCATAGCCCATATTTTCTCCGGATGCGCAGTAGATCACATCCATTTTCCCGGTGGCAAAGCGCCAAAGGGTTCTGCCTTCAAAGGTGCATTCTACCGGTTCGGCAGCCATATGCGCGCGTGCCGCGGAAAGAGTATCCGATCGGTTGCCGTTGTCAACGATCACCGCGTGGACAGGCCCGTTTTTAAGGCAGGCGCTATAGCTTTCAATATACCGGCAGGTAGCCTCTATGGAGTTATAATCTACAACGATCAGTGAATACATAGGACCCCTCACTTCGGTCAGCGGCGGAGCCGCTGTTTGATAATATGGATGCGCTCTTCTCCGATCAAACGGATGACTCTGCGCCTCCAGCGCTTAGAGGCAGACTGCCATGATGCGCTGTAATGGTGAACGGAAACCGTATCCTTACACAGAAGGTTTTCAGATTCTCCCGGGGACAGTGGGTCAAAATACTGTGGTGGATACACACAAATACCTGCGTCAAATTCTTTGGGAACTGTGCTGAACCGATAGCCGAAGGATTCCAGCGCACGGGTATTCAAAATCGGGCAGGCAAACTCGGTTTTTTTCTCCGGGTCGAAAACGATGCCGTCATATTCCTCCAGCATAGCCTTTATAACGGGATGTCCGGCTTCTGCGCCGAAGCAAAGACCGGTATTGACCAGCTTGTCTACCTGCTGGGTACCAAAGAATGCAGCGTGTTCCAAAAGGAAATCCGGTGTTCGCTTTATTTCCACATCCGTGTCCAAATAAATGCCGCCGTGATTCCATATTACCCAAAGTCTTGCGTAATCGGAAACAAAGGCCCAGGCCTTATTGTCATAGGCGGCTTTTATAAACGGATGGATGGAGATATCAAAATTTGATTCATCCCAGCAGCATATCTCGTAATCCGGGCAAAACTTTTTCCAGGAATTAATGCACTGCCGCACTTCTCTGGGCAGCGGATTGCCGCCAAACCAGCAGTAGTGTAAGACCTTTGGTATCATAGTCAGCTACCTTTCTTTTGGACGCTCCGGTATAATTGGAGAAGCTGCCGGGCGTTTTCTGTCATGTCATAGCCGCTGCGCGCCAGCTTTTTCCGGGCGGAGGCAGCGGTTTCCTGCCGGTGGGGCAGGGAAAGGCTCTCGATAGCGTCTGCCCAGCGGCAGGGGTCGTCAATGGGAAGAAATGTCAGATTCCCGGTGAGATCCGCCTCCCGGCTGACATTCTCTGAAACCAGTGCCGGTAGACCTGCGGCCTGTGCCTCCACCAGCACGAAGGGCAGACCTTCATAATGGGACGGCAGCAGAAAAATATCTATAGCCTGCAGATATTGGGCAGGATTGGCAACCGCACCTGTAAACAGAACCGTATCGTCAAGCTTGCCGGCAACGCTGCTGCGGATCTGAGGCAGCAATTCACCGTCACCAATGAGCAGAAGGCGGAAATCTTTTCCCCGCCGGACAAGCTCGCTGGATAACTGTATCAGAAAAGGATGATTCTTTACGGCAGAAAACATTCCGATATGTCCCAGGACCAAGGTGTCCTGGGGGATGTTCAGCTTGCTGCGCACTTCCGCGCGTATGGCGCTGTCCGGCGCGAAGGCCTCCGGGTAGATACCGTTGCGCACAACGGTATATGGCTTCCTGCGATACAGCCAGCGGCCTGCCTCATCGCCGCAGGATACCCGGGCGCTGACAAAAAGCTCAAAAAAGGGCCGCAGGAGTCGATGTGCCTTTTGATGCTCACAGTTGGTGCTGTGACCGTGCGCGATCCGCACAGGACAGCCTGCCAGTGCCGCAGCCATCAGCTCCAGAGCCATCGTGCAGCTGTTGCCATGGATATGCACGATATCATAGCGCCCGTGGCGCAGATGCCGATATAGCTCCAGCAAATACTTGACCGTTCCCTCTTTCCGGTTAGGCAGTTCATGCAAAACCACATTTTTTTGTGCCAACCTCTGCACGATGTGGGACGGAACGCCTTGGGGCGCAAGAATATTCGATTGTATCCCCTCGTCTGCAAGACCACAGGCATAGTGGATCACGCAGGTGGAGATTCCGTTGCCTGCGAGGGGTACCGTGCAGATCATTAAAACTTTCATCAAATCAATCCTGTGCTTTCAAAATGTTGCGCAGAAGTTCCGGTTGCCGTAACAGATGCCGTACAGAGCCATAAATACGGTAATGCACCAGTTGGCGCCGTCCAAATCTTCCAATGCGAAAAAAGCGAAAAGCGCCAGAAAGGATACCATTATAACAGCGGTATATCCTCTGCGGGGTTTGTTTTTGAAGATGCTGCAAATTGCTAAAATGATGGACAGCATAAAAATCCCGCCGCCCAAAAGACCTGCCTTATAGAACACACCCACATAAGTGGAATGGGAGCCGTAAGGATAATATCCGTACATATCCTTGATGCCGCAGCCGATAATGGGAGATTCGGTGATCATCCGTTCCAGACTGCTCAGATAAATGTCAAAGCGTGTGTCGGTACTGCCTTGCCGGGCGTTCAGAACCTGCTCCACCATCTCGCTGATTTGCTGATGCAGCAGCAAAGCTACTGCGCAGATCAAGATAACACCGCCCACCAGGATCAGCTTGTCATATTTCCGGTAAATACGGATCAACGCTTTGCTGTTAGTCAAAACAATAGCAAGCACAGCCAAAACAGGCATGATCAGCATACCCATACGGGAATTGGTGGCCCAAATGGGCAAAATGCAAACCACGGAGTAGATCATCACAGCGAAGCCGCCAAATCTGGTCTGTATATAACGCAAGGACAGACCAAAGCAGAACAGCATTAAGGTTACGATCAAATTGGAATACTCCAAATAACCGGCAAAGCGCAGCGCCGGGGCATCGTTGATCCAGTCAGAAACAGTCAAAGGATGACTCATAAAGGAAAAATTGCCCCGATAATCCAAAGTCAGGTAAAGCACATAAATGATCAGAAGGATGATGACATTGTGGAACATATACCGGCTCAAACGCTGATAGTCAAGGGTTATATGCCGGTAGCAGTGATAAAACAGCACAGCCACCACACTGATAGACCAGGTGTTGACAGCTGCAAGCACCCGGGACAGCTCGTGTTCAGCTGTCAGCAGATTTATGACGATAGACAAACCGTAGACAGCCAGATAGCCGATCTGCAGCAAAGTGAAGGCGTCCAATGGCTTTTCTTTGCCGGACTTAAATAAAACAAGGCATAACAAAGCACCAAGGCAAACCAATTGCAAAGCCTTGGGTAGGATCGCGAACAGCCATAAATACTGAAACAGCGCGTAATATACCCAGTCATTTTTCAGCCGAAAGCCTAACATTGCATATCTCCTCAGAAAAGGTCCGCAATCAGCGCGCGGAAGCCATCGATAAATGCAGCGTTATTGCTGCTAAGACCGGATTCCATTTTCCCTACAACGGCATCGTAGCCGGTGATCAGATCTTCAAGCTGAGAAACATCCTCAGCTACCAAAATGTTTTTCTGCCTGCGTGCCACTTCCAGAGCAAAATCCAGCTGATGATCGTTTACATGCTCACCGTATTTTTCCTGGCGGGGAACAACGATGGGGGTTTTTCCCACCTGCAGCGGCATAATAAAGCTGGAAGGACCGCCGTGGGTAATGACGATGCGGGCATCCGCCACATTTTTTATCATCTGCTCATAAGGAAGCAGCTTGCTCCATTGGCAATACTTTGGCTCATAGGTGCTGTATCCGGTTTGGATGATCACATCCTCCTGGATAACACCGCTGCCTTTAAGCGCATCGATACAGGCGACCAGCCGGTCAAAGGGCTGCTCGTGGGTGCCTACAGTAACAAAGATCATAGGCTACCTCCTTAGAAAATACTGCCAAGGTTTACTGCCTTGGGGTAAACCTGCTGCATTTCTTCCCACTGCACGATAAATTTGTCTGTAACGGGATACACAAGCTTACCGGTAAGGGTGGACTTGTCGATCCGGTCAAATACCTCGATATACACAGTCTTTGCACCGAACAGCTTGCCCAAATAGAAGAAGGGGACAGCAACGGCTGCACCGGAGGAAACGATCAGGTCCGGTTTCTCCCTGCGCAGGATCTTCAAAGCAAGAATAGTGTTTTTGATGAGATTTTTTAAGTTGCGGTTGGTGGGATAATAGCAGGGATAAAAGGTCTCTCCCTCTAAAAGGCTACGGGCATCCTGTTTGTCAAAGGTCACCCAAAAACGCTCCTGCTCCTGCCAAAAGGGTCTGAGCATATACAGGTGGGTCAAATGTCCACCGGATGAGCCGACTAAACAGACTTTCATACAAACAACTCCTGTATTATCGAATCTTACGCGCTTCCAGATAATAGCGCTTTTCCTGTGCGTGACCCATAGAGAAGGTCTTTCTGGGCAACACGCCGTCTACGCTGATACCGCGGAAGAAGCTGTCCTTTTCAATGGCGGGCAGCAGGAAACCAATGCTGCCGGAGGTCTGTGCCAATTCCTGCAGGGCATCGTCACCGTGGATGTAATCGATCTGTCCGGGATTGTTGGACAGGTACTCATCCAAAAAGCTTTGCATAACGCTTAAGGGAAGCTGACCCGGCTTGACCTTCAGGCGAACAGTTCCGCTTTTACCTTCGCTGAACCACTGTACCGGACAGCCGTCGCTGCTGCAAACCGCGTCCATAGCAGCCAGCAGTTTTTCCGGATCGGTGGCTTTGATGATCCGGTGGATGGGCTCAAAGACCTGGGCTTCATCGTGGATATTTTCCAGCTCCACCAGCGCAAAGCGAGCAGGGTGGTTGGAAAGATCCGCACCGGGATTCTTTTGCTTCAGTTCTTCATAGCAACCCTTGGCGGAGGCCAGAGAGTGATTGCCGTCACCTACGGCATACAAAACCGCAGGTGTACCCAGCGCATCATAACGGGCGCGGATATGCGCCTCGTAGTTATCCAGTTCCTGCCGGAAGGCATCGGCATCCTCGCCGCTGACCAGCCAGCCACGGATCCGTCCGCCGCCGGCCATCAGCTGGAAATCGTAAAGGACAGGCAGCCGGTCTTTTTTCTGCTCAACGGAGTCGATGAGCTTTTTGCGCTCATCGTCACACAAAAGCAGCACATGGGGCAGCTCCACCGGCGCATCCCGGCGAATGTCCATACGGGGCGGGATCCGTTCTGTGACAGTTTTTTCTGTTGCCCGGATAGCACTGACGGAGTCCGGGGAATAATCGTAAGCATCCAGATCCACAGCGCCCACGATGCCTCTGCGGACAGCACCGCTGAGAAGGGTTCGCTCCACATACACGAAGGAATCCGGATAACACCGGAACAGCTCCTCTTTCAGATATTTATCCATATTCGCGTTGATAGCGCGGATCATTTGGGCGGTATCGCCGGTCTCTAAGTCTGCCTCCGGCAGGATAATGTGCAGGGCAGAGGGGGCAGAGCCGACGGTGCTGCGGACCTGCTGCCAATATTCCGGCTGGGATACAAACTGATCGCAGGCGATCACCGCCCATTTTTCCATAGAAACATCAGCCGGCAGTAAAATGTCGGCGCAAGAGAAAGGTTTCATACAATGCTCCTCCGGTTACTTAGAAAGAAAAGGTATCTTTCAAGCATGCCCATTTTTGATCTTTTTCAGAAAGATTCAAAGGCGTGCCGTCGCTGAGGGTATATCCCTGTGCGCTGGCAGTGCCGTTGTAGGCGCCCACCAGCTCCGGCCACGCAATACCAATGGCAGGATCGTTCCAGGCAAGACCGCCTTCGTCGTTTGCGTGATAGAAATCATCACACTTATAGCAGAATTCCGCGGTGTCGGAAAGCACTAAAAATCCGTGGGCAAAGCCCTTGGGGATCAGGAATTGCTTTTTATTTTCTTCGGTCAACAGCACACCGTACCATTTTCCGTAGGTGGCAGAATCTGTACGCAGATCCACGGCAACATCGAATACGCTGCCCTTGATGGCACGGACAAGCTTTGTCTGGGGATACTGCTTCTGGAAGTGCAGGCCGCGCAGAACGCCCTTGACAGACATAGACTGGTTGTCCTGCACAAAGGGAATATTTAAGCCGGCCTCTTCCATATCTCTTTGGCTGTATGTCTCCATAAAGTAACCCCGGTTATCTCCGTGCACCGCGGGGGTGATCACACACAGGCCTTCGATGCCGCCGACATTTTTTTCTACGGTAATCTGACCCATAATTTATTCCTCGATTTCTTTAAGGTAACGCTTTAATGCGTCCTGCCAATGGGGCAGGGGGGTGAAGCCGTTGGCAACAAGCTTACGCTTATCCAGCCGGCTGTTAAAGGGACGGGCGGCCTTGCTCAGTCCGTATTCCTCAGTAGTTACAGGAACCACTTTCGTGGTGTAGCCTGCCTGCTTGAAAATCTCACAGGTGAAATCGTACCAGGAAATGTAGCCGCCCTCGTTGGTGGCGTGATAATAGCCGTATTTATCGCTCAGCGCCATATCCACCAGCAGACGGGAAAGATCCAGTGTGTAGGTAGGCGTGCCGACCTGATCGCACACCACCCGGACGGTGTCGTGCTTCTGGCCTACGGAAAGCATTGTCTTAATGAAGTTTTTGCCATTGAGACCGAACACCCAGGCGATGCGGACGATAAAGTATTTTTCCAGCAGCTCAGCAACCGCCAGCTCGCCTTCCAATTTGGTCTGACCGTACACATTCAAAGGCTTGTAATCCTTGCAGTCCGGCTGCCAGGGAGCATCGCCTTGACCGTTAAAGACATAGTCTGTGGAAATATAGATCATCTTGCAGCCGATTTTTTTACAGGCTGCGGCAATGTTGCGGGTGCCGCCTGCGTTGATGGCGCGGACCTTTTCCACTTTATCGTCGTCTTCTGCAAGATCCACAGCCGTCCAGGCGGCGCAGTGGATCACCACATCCGGCGCGGTATTTGCGATAACTGTATTGACAGCCAGCGCATCGGTAATATCCAGGCTGACATAGGGCATAGTACAAACAGCACTGCCGTCTTGGATACCGGAATATTCCGGGGCGATGTCACTGCCGATGCCCTTAAAGCCCCGCTTGTGGAGCTCATTCATAATATCGTGACCCAATTGTCCGGCCACACCGGTGACGAAAAACTTCATAATAACCTCGAATATATGAATTTTGAAAGGATCAACCGTCGATCAGAACGCAGCCAAGGGAACGCTTGTTATGATCTTCGATCAGCTCCTGTGCACTGCTAAGCTGTGTATACTGGCTGCGCAGGCACTGCTCTACCAACAAAACACAGTCGCATTGGCCGAGCTTGGAAAGGGCAGCTGCATCGTATAAGATATTGCCTTCCCAAACTGTTTTGATTTCGGGAAGCGCAGCGCGCAGATAGTTGGCGGTCTGCTCCACCAATGCAGGATCTGCACTGCCGGAGATCAGAAGCGTTTGGCCATCCTCACAGCGGTTACGGATATTTGCAGCCAGCAAAGGATATTGCTGCTCCAAGGTAGCATTGACACGACCCTCCCGCATACGCAGCCACAGGATATCCGGCAGCAGCTTGCGGTCACTGCGGGCACAGGAAAGAATCTTTATGTTGGTACGATCCCGTGCGGTGCGAACAGAGTAAACCTTGGGATCTGTAAGGAAAGCCAAAACGATCATCAGCATCGTCACAAAAACACCCACGATACCGCCGATAACAGCAGGTAAAACAGCGTCCTTAACGGTGTAGGGGGTGGTGCTGGTGACCGGAGGCTTCAGCTTGGCAATCTCCAATTCTGTTGCATCCAGATCCTCTTCCAAAAGGTCCAAAGCATCCAGCTGCGCAGATTGTTTGTTGAAAATGTCGATGCTCTCTTCTTTATAAATGTCCCGGGAGAGAACAGTGCAGGTATGTTCTGCAACAGATTCTTCGATCTGGTCGTGCAAAGTGCTGAGGTAATTCAGCACAGCGTTTGCAAAGTCTTTTGCACCGGCCTCGTCCACATACTGCGCGTTGATGAGAATTGTTTGGTTGACGGTATCTGCCTGGATCTGAAGCACATCGGCTAAATAATCCGGTTTTGTGCCCAGCGTGTCAGAAAGGGACAGCAATGCGTTCCTGCTTTCCAAAAGATTTACATAGCTGTTGATGACGGTTGCAGTCATATCGGGGGTCTGGTAGCTCATTTCCGGCAGGATCTGATAGTTGGTGTCCACGTAGACGGTCAGTGCGATCTCATAATATGCCCTGGGATCCAGCTTCATTAAAATGGAGTCTGTGAGATAGTCCTGCTGGGTTTTGATGCCGGCAGTAAGCACATCGATCTTAGAGCGCAGGATGTTCTCCTCGCGCTGATACTGATGCTGTACAATAGCGTCTTTTTCTGCGGTGATGCTGCCGGAAATGCTGGTCACCCAGCTGAGCAGAGCGAAAATAACGGCGAAAATAACACCAACGGTCAAAATGCGTTTCCAGCGGTAAACAATGCTGAAAAAAAGATCCTTCAAATAGATGGTTGCGTTTGTATTTGTATTTTCCATATCTGCCTCCATATTATTGAAACAGGATAAAAATCTGCCTTTATAAAGCGGTGTTGCCGACCGCGTCAGCGGTCGGCGTACATTTTTGCATAATAATTCTGGTATTCGCCGGAGATGATCTCCTCCCACCAGGGCTTGTTGTCCAGATACCACTGAATGGTCTTTTGAATGCCGTCAACAAACTTGGTTTCCGGCAGCCAGCCCAGCTCGGTGTGGATCTTGGTGGGGTCAATGGCGTAACGCATATCGTGACCCTTCCGGTCGGCAACATAGGTGATCAGGCTCTCAGGCTTGCCCAGAGCTTTGCAGATGATCTTCACGATATCGATATTCTTCATTTCGTTGTGACCGCCGATGTTATACACCTCGCCCACACGACCCTTGTGAATGATCAGATCGATGGCCTTGCAGTGATCCTCCACATACAGCCAGTCCCGGACATTCAGACCTTCGCCGTAGACAGGCAGAGGCTTGTCGTTCAGGGCGTTGGCGATCATCAGCGGGATCAGCTTCTCGGGGAAATGGTAAGGGCCGTAGTTGTTGGAACAGCGGCTGATGGTGACCGGCAGTCCGTATGTGCGGTGATATGCCATTACCAGCAGGTCAGCGCCTCCCTTGGAGGAGGAGTAGGGAGAGCTGGTATGAATGGGTGTCTCCTCAGTAAAGAACAGGTCAGGGCGGTCCAGGGGCAGATCGCCGTAGACTTCATCGGTGGATACCTGGTGATAGCGCTCGATGCCGTACTTCCGGCAGGCATCCATCAATACCTGTGTGCCCAGAATGTTGGTCTGCAGGAATACCTCAGGATTCTCAATAGAACGGTCTACATGGCTTTCTGCAGCGAAGTTTACCACCACATCCGGCTTTTCCTCTTCAAAGAGACGGTACACACCCTCCCGGTCACAGATATCCAGCTTCACAAAGCGGAAGTTGGGATTATCCATAACATCCTTCAGGGTGCTCAGGTTACCGGCGTAGGTCAGCTTGTCCAGACAGATGATCCGGTATTCGGGATACTTGCCCAGCATATGAAAGACAAAGTTGCTGCCGATAAAACCGGCACCGCCGGTGACGATAATGGTCTTTTTCATTTTTCCAGTTCCTCTAATTTCTTTTTATCCCGGTATACATCCAGGTATTTGCCGTCCAGCACATCCTGCAGGTAGCGGCCATATTGATTCTTGTAAATCTTAATGACAGCTTCCAGATCCTCCCGGGTGATCCAGCCGTTGATATAGGCGATATCCTCCAGACAGCCGATCTTACGGTTCTGGTGTTCTTCTACTGTCTTGATGAAGTTGGTGGCCTCCACGAGACTTTCATGGGTACCGGTATCCAACCAGGTAAAGCCCTGCCCTAAAAGCTCAACATTCAGTTCACCCTTCTCCAGATAGATCCGGTTCAGGTCGGTAATTTCTAACTCGCCGCGGGGTGAGGGCTTCAAATTCTTGGCATACTCCACCACCCGGTTGTCGTAGAAGTAAAGACCGGTAACACAGTAGTTGCTCTTAGGCTGCTTGGGCTTTTCTTCAATGGAGACGGCGCGGCCACACTCATCAAACTCCACAATACCAAAACGCTCGGGGTCGTCCACAAAGTAGCCGAAGACAGTGGCACCCTTGCCGCAGCGGGCATTGCGCACAGCAGCGCGCAGGCGCCTCTTCAGACCGTGACCGGAGAAGATATTGTCGCCCAGGATCATAGCAACACAGTCCTTGCCGATGAATTCTTCACCGATGATAAAGGCTTGCGCAAGACCGTCGGGACTGGGCTGTTCTGCATAGCTTAAGCGCAGACCGAATTGCTTGCCGTCACCCAGCAGCTCCTGAAAACGGGGCAAGTCCTGGGGAGTGGAGATGATGAGGATATCCCGGATGCCTGCGCTCATAAGAACGGACAGGGGGTAATAGATCATCGGCTTATCATAAACCGGAAGCAGCTGTTTGGAGGTGACACGGGTCAGGGGATACAGCCTTGTGCCGGAACCACCGGCCAAAACGATACCTTTCATAATTGATCTCCTGTCTTTGCAGCATAGGCTGCTGTATTTACGGCAGAGCACATATGGCGTGTTCTGCCTATAGCATAACCATTTTGTATTCGTTGGTATTATACAGGAAAACACAGATGTTTTCAAGGGGAAAAGGATTTTTTGGTGATACTATACAAAAAAGCACGAACGGTGTTGGAGGAATAGCAGATTGTTCCTTGCGGCACAAGAAAAAGCAATATTTTGGGTGGATAAAATGACCATTTGTACAGCTGTCGGATTTACGGTGTTTTTAACTAAAAGCAGGAAAATGTAAAGATATAACTGTGTTAAATTACCAAATAAACATAAAAACGCTGATATACGGTTCGTTTTTCTTGACTTTTAGGTATACAGTTGCTATAATCCCTCGTGGTCGAGAACAGAATCCGGCAGGCATCATATACACAGGACCTGCCGACACAACGGAAAGGACTTGCTATGGGCAACGCAGAACTGGTTGCATTGGCTGTCGGCTTGAGTATGGATGCTTTTGCCGTGGCTGTCTGCAAGGGCTTGGCGATGAAGAAGGCAACACTGCGTGCAGGTGCTGTTTGCGGCGCTTGGTTCGGTGGCTTTCAGGCGCTGATGCCTGCGCTGGGTTACTTCCTTGGAACGCTGTTTGCCGGTGTGATCGAAGCCTTTGACCACTGGGTGGCATTTGGCTTGCTTGCGATCATCGGTATCAATATGCTGAAGGAAGCCTTTAGTAAATGCAGTGACTGCGAAAGCCACGATGCAGACCTTTCTGCCCGAACGATGCTGGTAATGGCAATTGCAACCAGTATCGATGCATTGGCGGTGGGCATTTCTCTGGCAATGGCAGGAGATGTTAACATCGTCACAGCAGTTTTATTGATCGGCGTGATCACATTTACGCTGTCTGCGCTGGGCGTGAAGATCGGCAATGTCTTTGGCAGCCGGTTTGAAAAGAAGGCCCAGATCGCCGGCGGCGTGATATTGATCCTGCTGGGGACAAAGATACTGTTAGAACATCTGGGAGTACTGAAATGATCCAAAGAACAGCTGCTAGAATGTGGTGGTGCGTTGCACTGCTGCTTATCAATGTTGTGTTTATTTGGGGAAATTCCCTGCTGCCCGGTGAAACCTCCGGTGCCATCAGCGGCTTCTTGCGGGATCTGATGGTGAAGTTGTTCTCGATCCCTACACAGTCTCCCTCCGGTGGCCACGGCCTGCTGCGAAAGCTGGCCCACTTCAGTGAGTTCTGTTGTTTGGGAGTCTTACTGAGCTGGTTATTGCGAATGCTCCGGGAAAAAACCTGGATGCATTATGCAATTCCATTATTTGCAGGTATCGCAGTATCCTGCATCGATGAAACTATCCAGTGCTTTGTTCCGGATCGTGGACCCGGACTGCGCGATGTACTCATTGACACCCTGGGTGTGTGCGCTGGTATTATACTGATATGGGCGTGCATCCTGCTGCGGCAAAAGAAAAAAATAAAAAATTAAAAAACAGGAGAGTATGAAAATGAAAAAGCTGATTTCCCTGCTGCTGGTTCTGGTTATGGTATGCGCCATTGCCGCCGGCTGCGCAAACGAGAAGCCCAATGAGACCACCGCTGCAAACAATGATACCACCGCAGCTGCTGACGATACCACCGCAGCTAACGATGATACCACCGCAGCTTCCGACGAGACCACCGGTGCTGCTGTTGCTACCAACGGCGCTAAGGAAGTTATGGATAAGGTCTGGGCTCTGTACGGCGACGACGAGAAGTTCTTCGCTATGGGCGGCGACATGATGAATCCCGTGGACAATGCTCCCGGCGTGTACAGCCTGGAGGACGAGAACCTGCCCTTCCAGCTGCTGATCCCTGCTGAGCAGGTAGAGAATGTGGACGAGGCTGCTTCTCTGATCCACGCTATGAATGCCAACACCTTCACCGGCAGCGTGTTCCACCTGGTCGAGGGCGCTGATGTGGATGCTTTCACCGCAGCTATGCAGGATGCTATCCAGAACAACCAGTGGATGTGCGGCTTCCCCGAGAAGCTGGTGATCGCTGTTGTTGACGGCGAGTATGTTGTGACTGTGTTCGGTCACGGCGACGCTGTGAACCCCTTCGAGACCAAGCTGGCTGAGGCTTATCCCGAAGCTGTGATCGCATACAGCGAAGCGATCGCTGCCTAATATCTGTGAGTGTCCGGGCTGCCTCGTAAATTATGAGGCAGCCCGTTTACTTTTGCTGTTACTTTAGGAGGAATGACGATGCTTTTTTCCAGTATTCCTTTTTTATACTATTTTCTGCCTGCAGTGCTGATCTTATACTTTTTAGTGCCCCGCGGGCTGAAAAATACCGTGCTGCTTATTTCCAGCCTTTTCTTCTATGCCTGGGGTGAGCCGATCTATGTGCTGCTGATGATCGGCACCATCTGCCTTTTCTATTTTTGTGGCATTGCCATCGGAAAGAGCAGCACCGACAAAATGAAAAAGCTGTGGCTGACGGTATCCGTGGTGATCAGCCTTGCATTGCTGGGGATCTTCAAATATGCGGATTTCTTTGTGGAGTCCTTTAATGCCGCTACCGGCTTGAGCATTCCGCTGCTGCGGCTGGCGCTGCCGATCGGCATCAGCTTTTACACCTTCCAGTGCCTGAGCTATACTATTGATGTATACCGGGGCAATGCCCAGGTGCAGAAAAATATCCTCAGCTTTGGCGCATATGTGGCGCTGTTTCCCCAGCTGATCGCCGGCCCTATCGTCCGGTATGTGGATGTGGAAAGGGAACTCAATTACCGGGTACATACCCGTGAAGATTTTGCACTGGGTCTGCGCCGCTTTCTGGTGGGACTTTCCAAGAAGATCCTTTTGGCCAACAGCTTTGGTGAGCTGACGGAAATTTTCCGCTCAAGCGGTGAAAAGTCTGTACTGTTTTACTGGATGTATGCCATCGCATTCCTGCTGCATATCTATTTTGATTTCTCCGGCTACAGCGATATGGCCATCGGCTTGGGACGGATCTTCGGATTCAAGTTTATCGAGAACTTTAATTATCCCTATATGTCCAAGTCCATCTCCGAATTCTGGAGAAGATGGCATATGAGCCTTGGCAGCTGGTTCCGGGACTATGTATACATCCCCCTGGGAGGCAACCGGGTCAGCCGTGGCAGATGGGTGTTCAACATCCTTGTGGTTTGGATGCTCACCGGTCTGTGGCACGGCGCGGCATGGAATTTTGTGCTGTGGG
>JAZNQK010000064.1:0-4751 GCA_045590135.1 Faecousia sp. | reverse complement strand
CTGAAATAATGTAGAATGGAGAATGAAGAATGTAGAATTATTGTGTTGCCTACGGCAACTATTTAAATGATTTCCGGAGGAAATACCTTGCTTTAATTCTCAATTCTCCATTCTCAATTCTCAATTTGCGCGACAGCGCGTCAAACCGGAATATGTTCAAAAGTCAGGAATGAAGGCGGCTTGCGCGGAATCGGCTTCCTGTGTAAAGCCTTGTAAATCGTTCAGGTACATCCAGCTGAGCACCGACTGATACTCTTCTTCCGTGACGGTACGGTCGAGGGGAGCCGGCATTCCCGGCATAGGCGTATACTGGCGCATTAAGCTCACCAAAACCTGTCCGGGAGCAAAGGTTTCGCCGATCCAGTCCAAAACCTTTAAGGAGTTTTCCACACAGCCGGGCAGGATCAAGTGGCGGATCACCACACCCCGGCGCAGGCGCTGCCCCTCCCAGACCGGGCTGCCTGTCTGGCGTACCATCTCCCGGATGGCAGCGGTGGCAGTTTCAAAATAGTCGCCTGTCCCGGATAACTGCCGGGCAAGGTCATTATCTGCATACTTCAGATCCGGCAGATAGATATCGATTTTGCCTTCCAGGGAACGCACAGTTTGCACGGATTCGTAGCCGCCGCAGTTATACACCACCGGCACGCCTATAGGCTTTTCCAATGCAGGCAGGATCGTGGGTAAAAAGTGGGTGGCGGTCACAAGGTCGATGTTTTCTGCGCCCTGGGCGATAAGCGTTTCCATTATGGCGCGCAGTTGTATAGAGCCCACTGCCTTTCCCGTGGGCACAGCGCTGATGGCCCGGTTCTGGCAGTACTTGCAGCCTAAGGTGCAGCCGCCAAAGAATATGGCGCCGCTGCCGTTAGGACCTGCCAATGCCGGCTCTTCCCATTTGTGGAGCATCGCCTTTGCCACCAATGCCGTGTCCGGGCAGCGGCAGAAGCCGCGCTCCCCGGCGGTCCGATCCACACCGCACTTCCGGGGACACAATTTGCAGTTTACATAATCCAAGCAAACACCAACTTCCGATAATGTGCTCATAACAGAAGAAAGAAAATTGTCATTCCGAGCCAGTGCGCACACTGGCGTGGGAATCTCAAGAACCAAGTAAATGCTTGAGATTGCCACACCAGTGACATCGGTCACTGGTTCGCAATGACAACTAACGGCTGTGATACGGAACAGACCACAGCTGTAATTATGCGTTTATTTCGTGCCGAAAATGCGGTCGCCGGCGTCACCTAAGCCGGGCACGATATAAGCGTGCTCATTCAGCTTTTCATCCATGGCTGCCAGATACAGCTCCACATCCGGGTGTGCCTTTTGGACCGCTGCCACGCCCTCGGGGCAGCCGATAATATTCATCATTACGATGTTCTTGCAGCCGTGCTGCTTCAGAAAATCAATAGCTGCCACAGCGCTGCCACCGGTGGCCAGCATGGGGTCAACCACGAAGACCTGGCGGTTGCCGATATCTTCGGGCAGCTTGCAGTAGTATTCCACAGGCATATGGGTCTCGGGGTCCCGGTAAAGACCGATGTGACCGATCTTGGCAGAGGGGATCATATCTACCATAGCATCTACCATACCCAAGCCTGCGCGCAGGATGGGAATGATCGCCAGCTTCTTGCCGGCAAGCATCCGGCACTTGGCGGTTGCTACAGGGGTGTTCACCTGAACTTCCCGGGTAGGCAGATTCCGGGTGGCTTCATAGCACATCAGGCCGGCGATCTCGCTGACCAATTCACGGAATTCCTTAACAGAGGTGTTTTTGCTGCGCAGGATCGCCAGCTTATGCTGGATCAGGGGGTGGTCTAATACATGTACGCCTGCCATTTTCTTTCTCTCCTTTGGTTTGTTGAAATTACTGCTCCCGGGCGAGGCGTTCCCGCTCGGCCTGGGACATTCTTAAATAATTAGGCTGCAAAGCGCTGCCGTCGCAGTCTTCTCCGGCGGCAAGGCGGGGTATCGCTGCCAACGCCACACCGGCGGCACGCTGATGCATCCTGTGTTCCGGGGGCAACACAAGACCCGGCACATCGCCTGCTAATGTATTATAGCACAAAATACTGCCATCGCCAACTAAAAAAACATTCTTTTCCAGTGAAATCAGTTCTTTTTTCAGTTCCTCCAGGGAAATTGCCCGATCCGGGGTGATTCTTTGCAGACATCCTTTTTCGGCCCGGAAGGTGGCGGTGTATACCTGCTGCCGCCGGGCATCCATTACCGGCAGCACGAAGCCGTCGTATACACCCAGACCCAGCGCCATCGCTTCTAAGGTGGACACGCCGCAGCAGGGTAGCTCCTTGCCCCAGGCAAAGCCCTTGGCTGCAGCAACACCGATGCGCACGCCGGTAAAGCTGCCGGGACCGGCGGCCACGGCAACCGCTTGAATGTCCGCAGGGGTATAGCCGCAGGAGGCAATCAGCTCCTGTGCCATCGTCATTAAAGTCTGAGAATGGGTAAGGCCGGTATTCTGATAACTCTCTCCCAGCAGCCGTCCGTCTTCCATCAGGGCAACAGAGCCGGCTTTGGCAGAGGTCTCAAAGGCTAAGATCAGCAATTTCTTCCGCTCCTTTTACTGTGATCCGCCGGGAGGTATCCCCGGTCTTTTCGATGCAGACGGTGATAGCGTCTGTAAGGGCGTCGGCAACATTTTCGCTCCACTCCACCGCGCACACGCCGCCCCGCTCCAAGTAATCCTCCCAGCCAATGTCGAAAAGATCATCGCTGCTGTGCAGGCGGTACATATCAAAGTGAAACAGCGCCAGCCGTCCCTGCAGATATTCGTTTACAATGGTATAGGTGGGACTGGTGACAGGGTCTGTGATCCCTAAACCCCGGGCAAGCCCCCGGGTAAAGGCAGTCTTGCCGGCACCCAGGTCACCGAAATAAGCGATGACAGAGCCGCCTTGTATGCGTTTGCCCAAAGCCTCGCCGATAGCTTCGGTCTGCTCCGGGGATTGTGTGTAAAATTCCATATATGATCCTTTCATAAGCCTTCCCTTGGGGGAAGGTGGCCGAGCGTCAGCGAGGTCGGATGAGGGAATTTCTATTTCCGGCGCTCAAGCCGCTCCTGTACAGCTATATCAATAGCCTGGCATACACCGGAAAAGTTGCGCCATATATCCAGATTAGAAAACCGCAGCACCTTGTATCCGTTACTTTCTAAAAAGGCTGTTCTTATTTTATCATATAGCAAAGCACTTGGCTCATAGTGTTGTGAGCCATCTAATTCAACGATCAGCCGTGCCTGATAGTTGAGAAAATCCACATAATAACAACCGACAGGAACTTGTCTTCGAAACTGTACCGGATAGGTTTTTAAGAAGTCGTACCACAGATGGTTTTCTTCTTTTGTTTGGTTTTTTCGTAATTCCTGTGCAGTACGCCGTGATTTTAAATTGTTTTCCATAGTAATTCCCTCATCCGCTCCAGTGTGCGCACTGGAGCACCTTCCCCCAGGGGAAGGCTTATTGGGCGTTTTTCAGCTTTTCCGCCTGATCGGCGGTGGCCAAGCTGTCAATAATTTCATCGATGGCGCCGTTCATCACAGCATCGATCTTATAAAGGGTCAGACCGATCCGGTGGTCGGTGACCCTGCCCTGGGGGAAATTATAGGTGCGGATGCGCTCGTTGCGCATACCGGTACCCACCTGACTGCGGCGCATACCGGTGACCTGGCTTTCCAGCTTTTCCTGCTCGATCTCATAAAGCTTGGAGGCAAGCATTTTCATGCATTTTTCCCGGTTTTGCAGCTGGCTGCGTTCTTCCTGACAGGCAACCACGATCCCTGAGGGCGTGTGGATCAGCCGGACAGCAGAGCTTGTCTTATTCACATGCTGACCGCCGGCACCGGATGCCCGGTACACCTGCATCTCGATATCATTTGGATCGATCTGCACATCCACCGCTTCTATCTCCGGAAGCACCGCTACCGTGGCGGTGGAGGTGTGGACTCTGCCGCCGGATTCCGTCTCCGGCACCCGCTGGACCCGGTGGACACCGGACTCGTATTTCAGCCGGGAGTATGCGCCGCGGCCGTTGATAATGAAATCCGCTTCCTTGACACCGCCCAACTCCGTCTCTGAATAGTTCATCAGCTCGACGGTCCATCCCTTTTGGGCAGCATACATAGAATACATCCTAAAAAGACTGTGGGCAAACAGCGCGCTCTCCTCGCCGCCGACGCCGCCCCGGCTCTCCATAATAACGCTTTTTTCGTCGTTGGGATCCTTGGGCAGCAGCAGGATCTGCAGCTGCCGGTACAGCTCTTCCTTTGCCTGCTTGGCATCCTGATAGGTCTGCTGGCAAAGCTCCCGTATCTCCGGATCGCCCATCAGCTCCTGGGCATCTGCCATATCCGTTTCCGCCTGGCGGTATGCCCGGTAAGCATCCACAATGGGCTCTAAGTCATTGCGCTCCCGCAAAAAGGCAGCGGCTTTCTTTGGGTCCTCGTAGAAGTCCGGCTGCTCTGACCGGGCGCAGATCTCTTCAAAGCGGTTTACCACCGCCTGTAACTTATCCAGCATAATGTGCTCCTAAAAACATTTTTATTATTGTACCAACTTTTCCGGAAAAAGTAAAGATATGCCATTGGGAAAAGGCAAATTCCGGTTTGTGGGGATGTTGGTCAGAGGAACAATCCAATGGCCCCCTTGTGCAAAGGGGGCTGGCAAATTGCCGATATTAGGCAATTTGTCTGGGGGATTGCGTTACGGATTCGCCTGCAGCTGATGGGAGCGTTG
>JAZNQK010000063.1:0-27881 GCA_045590135.1 Faecousia sp. | reverse complement strand
TGCGTATAATAATATCCGTGCCGAATGCACATAGAGGATTAGTGTAACGGTAGCACACCGGACTCTGACTCCGTTTGCGGGGGTTCGAATCCCTCATCCTCTGCCAGAAAAACCGACTTGTTTCGACAAGTCGGTTTTTCAACTAAATCCACCCTTGCGGGTGGGTGAAATCGTCTTCGACGATGAAATCCAACTTCGTTGGGTGAAATTCGCCTCGACGGCGAGTGGGTGGATTTAATTTCATCTGAGGCAAAGCCGAAGATTTTATCAGTGTTAGCTGATTTCATCCTTGCGTCAGCAAGGATTTCATCCTCTGCTGTTTCACTGCAAAAGCTTGTAAACCTTTTCTTCCAACCTCCGGTTGGAAGAAAAACGCATAAAATCAACCAATACTATGTTGTTTTTTCTGTTATGTAATGATAGGATTTTCTTGCGGCCGACACAATTACAGGAGGGATTCCAATGAGCATAGGAAGCAAAATCGCACAATACAGAAAAGAACGAAAGATTACACAAGAAGCGCTGGCTCAGTTACTGGATGTAACCAATCAGGCAGTAAGCAAATGGGAATCTGACCAGTGCTGTCCGGATATTCAAATGCTGCCAAAGCTTGCGGATATATTTGACATTACCATTGATGCCCTGTTTGACCGGGAAATGAAAGCTGTTGCTGCAAGCGATCTGCCTTGGGACGATGACGATACTTTAAGGGTGGTTTTATATCGTGGTCACCGGCTTTTGAAGAACAGTAAGGAGCAGGGAGCTTTTGTGTTCCAATACGAAGGAACGGCAAATAATATTACCAGTGCAGTTAGTGTGTCCTGCGGTGATATCCAGGGCAATGTGGTTGCAGGCACAGATGTAAAATGCGGCAATGTGGGCGGCAATATGGTTGCCGGTACGGCTGTTTACTGCGGCAATGTGGGCGGTCATGTGGACGCAGGTACAGATGTTAACTGCGGAAATGTTGACGGCTATGTGGATGCCGGCACGGATGTAAATTGCGGCAATGTAACAGGCAGCGTAAATGCCGGTGCAGATGTTAGCTGCGGCGATGTGAAAGGGGATATTGACGCGGGAGGCTCTGTGACAGTAAAAAGGGGCTGAACTGGCAGATAGTAATCCAAATATTTCGGGGTGCTGCAAGACCTTGCAGCACCCCGTGCTTATATGCTGTTAAATATCTTCCTTGGACGCGACCCGGTCAAAAACAGCGGTAACATCATCGCCGGGAGCCTTTGTCAGAAGGGTGACCGCCACGCTGGCGATCAGGCCCAGCAAAAAGCCGGGGATGATCTCATAGATACCAAGATCCTTCAGGAAGATCAGCCAGAGAATATCTACGGCAGCGCCTGTGACGATGCCTGTAACAGCACCGGCAAAGTTAAATCTGCGCCAGAACAGGCTGAGCATAATTACCGGACCGAAGGCAGCGCCAAAGACGCCCCAGGCGTTCTCCACAAGACCCATAATGGTGCCGGAGTTGGGATCAGAGGCGATCATCACCGCGATAACGGATATGATCAAAACAACGACCCGGCCAGCCCACAGCATTTCCTTGTCGGAGGCTTTATCCTTGCGGATCACAGGCTTGTATACATCGTTAGCGAAGGCAGAAGCAGATGCCAGCAGCTGAGAATCGGCGGTAGACATAGCAGCTGCCAAAATAGCCGACAGCAGAATGCCGCTGACGAGGGCAGGGAAGATCTTGCGCACCATCGTAATGAAGACCGTGGAGCTGTCGCTGAGCTCACCCAGCAAGAGGTGACCGATCACGCCGGACGCAACGGAGAAGGTCAAAATCAAAAGTGTCCAGGTGATGCCGATCTTGGCGCTCTTTTTCAGATCCTTGTCAGAGCGCAGCGACATAAAGCGGATAATGATGTGGGGCATACCGAAGTAACCCAAGCCCCAGCCTAAACCGGACACAACATCCTTCCAGTTGGCAAACAGATTCCAATAGTTGTCGGGAAGTGCAGTCATAGATCCGGCACCCTCACCGGCCTGGATGATGTTCAACGCGAAGATAGGGGCGATCAGCAGTGCACCCAGCATCAGCAGACCCTGGAAGAAATCTGTCCAGCACACGGCGCTGAAGCCACCCAGGAAGGTGTAGCAGATAATGATGACCGCTGCAAGATACATTGCCGTAGTGGCATCGATACCGATGACCGTGTTGAACAGCGTGCCGCAGGCTTTGATGCTGGAGGCGGCATAGACAGTATATGCGATCAAAAAGATCACAGCGCTGATCACCTGCAGTGCGCGGTTGCCGGAGAGAAAGCGGTTGGTTAAGTATTGTGGGATCGTGATAGAGTCGCCGGCGGCAATGGAGTATTTCCTAAGCCGGGGTGCTTCCACCAGCCAGCTGACGGTATAGCCGATGGCAAGACCGATGGCGATCCACGCCTGACCGAGACCGGCAGCGTAAATGGAGGCGGGAAGACCCATCAGAACCCATGCGCTCATATCGGAGGCACCTGCGGAAAGGGCAGATACCCAGGGACCCATCTGCCGGCCACCCAGGAAATACGCCTTCTCGCCACCGGTTCTTGTACGCACGAAAAAGTATACGCCGATGCCGACCATAAACAGTAAATAGAGAATAAAGACGATAAGCTCAGTATTCATAGCTGTCTCCTCCTGTTTGCGCTGTCTGTGTACAGCAAATAAGATACAATCATTATAATGCATAATTATGCAAAACGCAAGGGAGAAATATGCATAAAATGCCAGGCGTTCCAAGAGAAATTTGGGCGATATTTCCTATATTTAACCATATATACAAAAAAAAGCAGGCAAACGGTCCGCGCCGTTTGCCTGCTTAAAATGCGCATTTATATTATTCTGCATCGAAGATCCCACCCTCCAGAGCGCTGCGGGCGGCAAGGATATATTTGCTTTTATCCAGCGGATCTACACTTCTGCGCTGGGTGGTTGCGCCCAGCTCCGGGGGACATTCCCGATACCCCCAAAGCCTTGCGCTCATAGCGCCTCTGCCGCCGGTGGCGGCAGCAAGGGTAACGGCGTAATCCAGACTTGTTTGCACAGGAATGTGGGCAGTGAGCACCACGCGTTCACCATCGTCCACGCTGTCAACAGTCTGGCCTCGCATAGCGGCCACATCGCTCATTACCCGACCAACAAATTCCGCAGGGATATGGAACTTTGTCTCCAGGATCGGCTCTAAAAGCGTACTGCCGCCCCGCTGCAAGCCGTCTTGTATTGCCATAGGTGTTGCAACGATGAAATCCAACGGATGTGTATGCTGCAAGTGATGATTTCCCCCGATGAGTGTGATCTTCACATCGGTGACCTGCCAGCCGAGACGCCCCTGCCGCAAAGCTATTGGAATGGCCTGCGCCACCTGATGCTGGTAGCGCGCCATAATATCCCGTACAGGCACTGCGGAGCTGAAGGTCACACCGCTGCCCCGGGGTGCAGGCTCAATGAGAAATTTCAGCACTGCCCAGCAGGGTTTGGGCATAGTGTATGCAACATACCCTTCGCTGGCCTGGGCGATGGTCTCTTTGTAGATGATCGCCGGCTCAGAGAAGCTGACCCGCAGTTGAAAACGGCTGCATAAGAGGTCTTCTAAGATCTCCAGTTGAATGGTGCCCATAACCTGCAGCTGCAGCTGATTCAGGGCAGGAATGTATTGGGCAGACAGCATGGGATCTTCTCCGGACAGGATCTGGCAGGCCTGCCGCAGAGAGGGCATATCTTCGGCTTTTTCCGGTATGACCTGCACCGTGATCAGAGGGGTGCGCAGCTGACCCGGCTGGATACTTTTAGGCAGAAGATCCTTTTCACCGATAATATGACCGATAGGCGTATCGCTTAAGCCGTAAAGAATGCCGATCTCACCGGCAGACAACTGTCCCACCGGCGCACCCGAGGCGTCCTGGATCTGGGAGATTTTGTACTGTGCGATTTTTTCTTCCCCGGTGGCAGGATCGATACCGGTGATAAGATTGAGCGCATCCCGGCTTTTTAAGCTGCCACCGAAAAGCCGCACCCACACACCGCGGCCAAGAGCACGGTTGTGCTGGGCGGCAAATACCACACCGGATAGTGCAGCAGCTTCCTTCGGCGAAGGCAGCAGCTCGGAGATAGCGTCCATCAGCGGCAAAATGCCTTCATCCCGAAGGGCCGATCCGCACAATACCGGATAGATGCAGCCTCTGCGGACAAGCTTGGGCAGCTTTTCGCGCATAAGCTCCGGAGGAAAAGTCTCGCCGTCCAAAAACTTCTCAAACAGATCGTCGCAGTTGTCGCAAAGCAGCTCTGTTAAAGCCTCCTGATCTGTAAGAAAGACGGCGCTTTTTGACAAAAGCCTCTGAATTTGCCCCAGAACACGGTCACAGTCAGCGCCGACCCGGTCGGTTTTGTTGATAAAAAACACGATGGGCATACCTTGCTTTTGCATAGCCTCAAAAAGCACCTGTGTCTGAGGCTGCACACCGGCCACGGCGCACACCACCAAAACAGCAGCATCCAGCGCCCACATGGAGCGCTCGATCTCTGCGGAAAAGTCGGTATGACCGGGAGTGTCGATGAGATTGATCTGCACATCCTTATAGGGGAAGGAAACACAGGTCGCTTTTACAGAAATACCCCGCCGGCGTTCCACACTCAGCGTGTCAGTATGGGCAGTGCCGGCGTCCACGCTGCCAACGCTGCGGATAGCACCTGCATGCAGCAGGATCTGCTCAGAAAGGGTAGTCTTACCGGCATCCACATGGGCAAATATACCAATGTTGCGTATTTGCTTCATATACGGAAACTCCTAAAATATAGCATATAGGCATATTATAAAGCATAAATGTGCTGATTGCAAATGCAATGTGACAAAATCACAGCATTGCGATTGCGCTTATGCTATGGTATAATAAATCCATAGAAAACAAGGAGGAAGGAATATGGAAAAGCTCTTTGATCTGATCGTGATCGGCGGTGGACCCGGTGGTTATTTGGCGGCGGAGCGTGCGGCTCACGCTGGGCTCAAAACCATTTTGTTTGAAAAGCGCAGCCTTGGCGGCGTATGCCTGAACGAAGGATGTATTCCTTCCAAGGCACTGCTGAATTCTGCTAAAATGTATGACCACGCCTTGCACAGCAGCGCCTATGGCGTGACCTGCTCGGATGTGAAGATCGATCAGGCTGCCGTGGTAGCAAGAAAAAGTAAGGTGGTCAAGACCTTGGTTTCCGGAGTCCGCGGGAAAATGAAGGCCGCCGGTGTTACTGTGGTTATGGAAGAAGCGGTCGTACAGGGGAAGAGTGCGGATGGATTTTCTGTTACTGCCGCAGGAGAAAACTATATTGGAAAGCGTCTGATCATCGCCACGGGCTCCTCAGCAGTGGTGCCGCCTATCCCCGGTGTAAAGGAAAACCTGGGCAGCTTTGTGATGACCAACCGGGAGGTGCTGGACCTGCAGCAGATCCCGGAAAAGCTGACGGTCATCGGCGGCGGTGTCATCGGACTGGAAATGGCGGCATATTATGCAACGGTTGGCTCTCAGGTGACTGTCATCGAAATGTTAGACCACATTGCCGGCGCAACGGACCGGGAGATCAGCACGATGCTTCAAAAGCAGCTGGAACAGAAGGGGATCACATTCCTGCTGGGCCATAAATGCTTAAAAGTGGAGCCGGGAACTGTCTGGGCGGAAACGCCTGCTGCAGAGCAGCTGGCAGTTCCTGCCGATAAGGTGCTGCTGTCCATTGGCCGCCGCGCCAATGTGGAAGGACTCGGTCTGGAAAGCATCGGTGTCAGCTTTGATAAAACAGGCATCCAAACGGACGCTATGGGCAGGACCAATGTGCCGGATGTCTACGCCATCGGCGATGTGAACGGCCACCATATGCTGGCCCATACCGCTTACCGGGAGGCAGAGGTGGCAGTCAATACCATCTTAGGTAAGCAGGACTTTATGCGCTACCACGCAAATCCTTCGGTGATCTACACCCAGCCGGAAGTGTCCTCCGTGGGTAAAACTGAGGAAGAGTGCCGGGAGAAGGGGATCGACTATGAGGTAAAGAAACTGCCTATGGTCTATTCCGGACGGTTTGTTGCGGAAAATGAGGGTGCAGACGGTCTGTGCAAAATACTCGTCGATAAGAAACGGCGCACCCTTTTGGGCGTCCATCTCATCGGCACCTATTCCGGCGAGATCATTTGGGGCGCAGCGCAGATGCTGGAGCTGCAGCTGCGAGTGGCTGATGCCCGGCAGATCATATTCCCACACCCGACGGTCAGTGAGATCATCCGGGAAGTACTATGGGAGTTTAACGATTGATTATGGAACTGAATTACGGAATTTTAAGCACATCGTCTATCGCGCCTCGCTTTATCGCGGCGGTGCGGAAGGCAAATGCCGGAAATGTTGTCGCAGTTTCTTCCCGAAGCCTCCAAAAGGCGCAGGAAAAGGCATCCCAGTGGCAGATCCCCAAGGCGTACGGCTCTCATCAGGAGCTGCTTGCCGACCCGGATGTAAATATCGTTTATATTTCCACTATCAATTCCCAGCACTACACCTGGGCCAAGGCTGCGATCGAACAGGGCAAGCATGTGATCTGCGAAAAGCCATGCACCGTAACAGAAGGTCAGACGCGGGAGCTTTTTGAGCTGGCGAAGAATAAAGGCGTATTTCTGATGGAAGCGCAGAAGATGCTGTTTCTGCCTGCGATCCGGGAGGTGCGCCGGCGCATCGGGGCTGGGGAGCTGGGCAGGATCCATATGGCGCAGCTGAGCAACAGCTTTGCCCCGGGATATAACACCTGGCAGTTTGATAAAGAAGCCGGCGGCGGCACGCTGCTTTCGGCGGGCATCTATGCTGTGGAGCTGCTTTTGTGGCTGTTTGGGGATATTCATCATATCTGCGGCGCAAAAAGCGAGCGTCCGGGGGAAGGGGAGAACCAGTTTTCCCTTTCCGGCACTTGCGGCGATGGGATCGTCTTCAGTATCCAAAACAGCACTTGTGTGATGCTGGATAACACCGCAAGGATCTATGGCGATAGGGGTTATGTGCAGATCCCGGAGTTCTGGAAAGCCAGAAAAGCGGTATTTCACATAGATGGAAAAGACCCGGAGACAGTAGAATTTCCCTGCGAATATGAGCTTTCCTATGAGGTAGAGCATATTGCCCAGTGCATCCAGGAAGGTCTGTTGACCAGTCCGGTGGTAACAAAGGAACTGTCTGTTGCCGGTATTGCGGTGATGGACGAAATCAGGGAAAAATGGTAATATCAAATTAAAGACAAAAGGCTCCGTCGAGGCGCACTCCGTAAGGAAGTGCGCCTCAGTTATATTCGCCTGACGGCGAGCGATATTGCTTCGCAGTGGTATTATGCTATGCATAGTGATATTGCCCTTCGGACAGTTTTAAGGCGAATATAATATCACGAAAACCGATAGGTTTTCATATCACTTTTGCCTTTGGCAAAAATATCACTGCAAACTTTTCGTTTGCAATATAACTTTACCTTTCTCAAAGTATGTAACCCACTATGACACTTTCACAATCATTGTGTAAAGTGTCATTTGTTTTGCAGAGATAAAAAACGAGAGAGACAACTTCTTTACGAAGTGCCCCTTTCCTTTGGCGCCTTTTGTCATTTATACTAATTTGCTGTAAAATGCTGTAAAGAGGGAAATAATACGCTTTGAATTTGGGGGAAATTACACAAAATGACTTGCCTTATGTAATGCTGTGTGATATAATTCAATGGAGCTATGCGTTCTTCGGGAAATGCAAAAACAAGGTGATTTCCACCTTTGATGTCCCTGGATAAAGTATGATTCAAGAAGGAGAAAGTTTATGGCTAACCACACTGCGGCACAAGGCTCGGAAGGAAAACACCGTCGCAAGCAGCCGCTGCACTGGAACATTATTTCACTGTACCTTGTGATCTATGATGTGATCGTTGTGAATGCTGCTTATATTGCGGCGCTTTGGCTGCGCTTTGACTGCAGCTTTTCTCAGATCCCGGATATTTACCTGAAGGGATGGATGCAGTTCGCGCCCTTCTACACGGTGCTGGCGGTGGCGGTTTTTGCTCTGCTGCGTTTGTACCGGAGCATGTGGCAGTTTGCCAGCTTCTATGAACTGACGAGGATCGTGATAGCATCTGTGATCACTACGGTGGTGCAGATCATTGCATCCTTGCTATTACAGCCAATGCCGGCGGTGTATCATATCGCGGGCGCATTGATCCAGTTTTTGGCGGTGCTGGGCATCCGCTTTTCTTACCGCTTTGTACTGCTGCTGCGTAAGCGCAATGCCCGGAAGGCATCGGCAAATCGGGTTATGCTCATCGGTGCCGGCATCGCCGGACAGATGCTGCTGCGGGATGTCAACAGCGCCAAGGAACTGCATGACAGCGTGGTGTGCATCATTGATGACAATCCCAATAAATGGGGCAGATACATAGACGGTATTCCCATCGTTGGCGGCAGAGACGACATTCTGCTGAATGTGAAAAAATACAAGGTCGAGAAGATCTATGTGGCCATTCCCAGCGCACCTGCGGAAGCGATCCGGGATATTTTGGATATCTGTAAGGAAACAGGTTGCGAGCTGAAAAATCTTCCCGGTATGTATCAGCTGGTATCCGGGCAGATCACTGCAGCGGCAATGAAGGAGGTTGCTGTAGAGGACCTGTTGGGCAGAGATCCTATCAAAGTAGATATGGGCGAGATCTTCCGCTACCTGCAGGGCAAGACCATTCTGGTCACAGGCGGTGGCGGCTCCATTGGCAGCGAACTTTGCCGGCAGATCGCAGGTCACGCGCCCCGGCAGCTGATCATCTTTGATGTTTATGAAAACAATGCTTACGAGATCGAGCAGGAGCTGAAGGATAAATACCCCGGATTGAATCTGGTGGTACTCATCGGCTCTGTCCGTGACAGCCGCAGGATCAATCAGGTTTTTGAAACCTACAAGCCGGATGTGGTCTACCACGCAGCGGCCCACAAGCATGTTCCTTTGATGGAAAACAGTCCCAGCGAAGCCATTAAGAACAATGCCATCGGTACATATAAGACAGCTTATGCCGCAATGATGAACGGCTGTAAGCGCTTTGTTTTGATCTCTACGGACAAGGCAGTCAATCCCACCAATATTATGGGCGCCAGCAAGCGGCTGTGCGAAATGGTGGTGCAGACCTTTGACAAGATGATCCGCCAGGGCAGAGCGGCGGAGCTGCCGATCCTGTTTACCCACGCAGAGGACAATGTCAGCGATATGCCGGCAGCGCCACATGGGGATTTCACCCCTAAAACAGACTTTGTGGCAGTGCGTTTCGGCAATGTGCTGGGCAGTAACGGCTCTGTGATTCCTCTGTTTAAGAAGCAGATCGCAGCCGGAGGCCCGGTGACGGTAACTCACCCTGACATCATCCGTTACTTTATGACCATCCCGGAGGCAGTTTCTCTGGTGCTGCAGGCCGGTACATATGCCAACGGCGGTGAGATCTTTGTGCTGGATATGGGCGCGCCGGTGAAGATCGACACATTGGCACGCAATCTTATCAAGCTGTCCGGTCACCGTCCGGATATCGATATTAAGATCAGCTACACGGGCCTTCGTCCCGGTGAAAAGCTGTTTGAGGAAAAGCTCATGGGCGAGGAGGGCCTTAAGACCACGCCCAACAAACTGATCCATATCGGCAGTCCGATCCCCTTTGATAACGACACCTTCCTGCAGCAGCTCAAGGAGTTGATGTATGCCTGCAGCGAAAATCGCGGGGATATTCGGGAGCTGGTTGCTAAGATCGTTACTACCTATCACCCTGCCGGCGAGCACGGCAGTGAGGATAAGGGCAAGGCATACGAAGAACAAATGCGGGAAATGGCAGGCGTATAAGCCTGCCACTTGCCCGTTTTTAGAATGGAGAAAAGGAAGATGAAAGTACCGTTTTCACCCCCTGATATCACGGAAGCTGAGATTTTGGAAGTGGCTGAAGCCCTGCGCTCCGGCTGGATCACCACCGGCCCGCGCACCAAAAAGCTGGAAAAACTGATAGCGGAATATGTGGGCACCAGTCAGTGTGTGTGCTTAAACTCTCAGACCGCCTGCGCAGAGCTTGCCCTGCGGGTGCTGGGCGTCGGCCCCGGAGATGAGGTCATCGTTCCGGCGTACACCTATACCGCATCTGCGTCCATCGTCTGCCATGTTGGCGCAAAGCTTGTGCTCATCGACTGCCAGAAGGACTCCTTTGAGATGGATTACGATCAGGTGGCTGCCGCCGTCACGGAAAATACCAAAGCGATCATTCCGGTAGATTTGGGCGGTGTGCCCTGTGATTATGACCGGCTGTTTGCCATCGCGCAGGAAAAGAAGGAACTGTTCCGGCCCAACTCGGATATTCAGAAAGCATTGGGCAGAATTGCGATTATGGCAGATACCGCTCACGCCTTTGGCGCGAAGCTGGGAGATCGGATGGTCGGCTCTGTGGCTGACTTCTCCTCCTTCTCCTTCCACGCGGTAAAGAATCTGACTACTGCCGAGGGCGGCGCCCTGACCTGGCGCACCATCGAAGGCATCGACGATGCAGATATTTATAAGCGGTTGCAGCTGCTTTCCCTCCACGGTCAGAGCAAGGATGCCCTGGCAAAGACCCAGTTGGGCGCATGGGAGTACGATATCGTAGGTCCGTGGTACAAGTGCAATATGACCGATGTGGCTGCTGCCATTGGTCTCAAGCAGCTGGAGCGTTACGATACTATGCTCAAGCGCCGGCAGGAGATCATTGAGCGCTTTGATGCAGCGCTTAAGCCTTTGGGTGTGGAAAGCCTGCCCCATTACACGGCACGCCATACCTCCTCCGGTCATTTGTACATATGTCGCGTTCCCGGTATTTCCCTGGAGCAGCGCAATGAGATCATCATCAAGATGGCAGAGCGTGAGATCGCCTGCAATGTCCACTATAAGCCGCTGCCTATGCACACAGCATATAAGAACCTGGGCTTTGACATCGCTTCTTACCCCAACGCGTACGCTCACTTCGCCAATGAGATATCCCTGCCCCTGCATACCTGCCTGACCGATGAGCAGGTGGAATATGTGATCGATAACTTTACTCAGATCCTGAAGGAGTATGTGTGATATGTATAAGAAGTTTTTTAAGCGTGCCATTGACATCGTGCTGAGCCTGATCGCTACGCCCTTCGTGCTGCTGGTGATCGCAATTATGGCACCGTTTATCTACATGGAGGATAAAGGCCCTGTGTTCTATAACGCAACCCGGCGTGGTATGAACGGTAAAAACTTCAGGATGTTCAAGCTGCGTTCTATGTATGTAAATTCTCCGGACATCCGTAACGCAGACGGATCTACCTTCAACAGTGCAAATGACCCGCGTGTAACGAAGATTGGCAGGTTTATGCGTAAGACCTCCATCGATGAGCTGCCCCAGATCCTGAATGTGCTCATTGGCGATATGAGCTTCATTGGCCCCAGACCCTCTCTGGCGAGAGTGCCTTATGAAGAACTGCCGCAGATCAGCAAGCACCGCCTGGGAATGCGTCCCGGAATCACCGGCTATGCTCAGGCGTATTACCGAAACTCCATTACGCAGGAAGAGAAATTCCAATACGATTGCTATTATGTGGACAATGTTACCTTCCTTATGGATGTAAAGGTTATTTTACAGACAGTGAAGTCTGTGCTGAAGCGGGAGAATATCTATGTTTCCCAGGAAGCAAAGCCTGCCGAGGAAGTTAAGGAGCCTGTTGAGACCAAGTAAACCCCGGTTGTCATTGCGAACCAGTGCTCACACTGGTGTGGCAATCTCAAGAAAACGACTGTGAGAGGTTTGTATGAAGCGTTTGTTTATTATTGGCGCATCGATCCTGCAGTTGCCTGCTATTCAGAGGGCAAAGGAAATGGGTCTGTATGTGGGTGTTGCAGATTTTAATCCCAAAGCCATCGGCATCCCCTATGCGGATGAATACTATAATGTCAGCACTATTGATGAAGCCGGTGTGTATGAAGCCGCCAAAGCGTTCCGGGCGGACGGTATTATGACCCTCGCCACGGATATGCCCATGCGCAGTGTTGCCTACGCCTGTTCAAAACTGGGACTTACCGGTATCAGCTATGATACGGCGGTGAAAGCCACCGATAAAGGCGAGATGATCAAAGCTTTTGAGGTGGCCGGTGTGGAGCATCCCTGGTACTACATTGTAGAAACCCCGGATAAGGCTGCGGATATTTTGGAAAAGGTGACATACCCTTGCATCACTAAGCCCACTGACAATGCAGGCAGCCGCGGTGTGATGCTGGTATCTTCCCGGCAGGAGCTGGAAGCTGCCATTGCTTATAGCTCAGAAAACGGCCGCAAAGGCGGCGTGATCGTGGAAGAGTATATGGTGGGACCTGAGGTCAGCGTGGAAGTCATCGTGTGGCAGGGGAGGCCCCATATCCTGCAGGTTACAGACAAGCTGACCACCGGTGCGCCTCACTTTGTAGAAATGGGTCATAGTCAGCCAAGCCGTTTGCCTGCAGAAGATCTTGAAAAAATCCGGGATCTGGCAGGCCGCGCGGTAAAATCCGTGGGCATTCAAAACGGTCCTGCCCATGTGGAAATTATGTTAACTAAAGAAGGCCCGAAAATGGTGGAGCTGGGAGCACGAATGGGCGGTGACTGCATCACTACGCACTTGGTTCCGCTGTCTACCGGTGTGGATATGATCAAGGCGACCATCGATATTTGCTTAGGGCAGACCCCGGATATCGCACCCAAGTGGGAGAAGGGAAGCGCGATTCGTTTCTTTGATGTACCCTACGGTGTGATCACTGCCATTGACGGGGTAGAGGATGCAAAGAATATCCCCGGTGTACAGGAGATCTCTTTCACCAAACAGGTAGGCGATACCGTTGGCGAGATCGGTTCCAGTACCGACCGGGCGGGTTTTGTAATCGCGCAGGAAGCAACATCGGAAAAGGCAATTGCTTGCTGTGAAAGCGCGTGCAAAACCGTAAATATCATTATTTCAAAGTAAAAGGGGAATGAGCATATGTACAGTGTTGCGGGAAAGCGGCTTTTGATCATGGGTGGCTCTATGGCAACCTATGCCATCGTGCAGAACGCGCAGGAAATGGGCGTATATGTCATCGTTGCAGATATGTCCGATAAGGGCCCTGCCTATCAGCTGGCTGACGAAGGCGTAAAGATCAGCACAACGGATTTGCCTGCTCTGGCGGCTTATATCCGGGAAAACCGGATCGATGGCGTGTTCTGCGGCCCCAGCGAGTTCAACATTCAGAATACTATGAAGCTGTGCGAAATGACAGGCCTGCCGTTTTATGCCACCAAAGAATTGTGGGATCGCTGCGGCAACAAAGAAAGCCTGAAAAACTACTGCAAGACCAATGGCCTTCCCTTTATACCGGAATTCCACTTTGACAGCATCGATCAGGTTAAGCAGTGTCCTGCGGATATGTTCCCGGTGATCGTAAAGCCGGTGGACGGCTGCAGCTCAAAGGGCGTTTGCGTTTGTAGAAATACTGAGCAGCTAAAAGATGCGGTGGCAGCCGCACTGGAATTCTCCGCAGCCGGTAAGGTCATCGTGGAAAAGTATATGGATAACGGTGGCAGACTCTTCTCTTTCCGTTATATCCTGGATGAGGGCAACTGCTATCCGTATATGCTGATGGATACCTATATTGCCGACCCTGTGAATAAAAAGTGCCTTGTCAGCGCATTTTCGCTGATCCCTTCTGAATATGCGCAGCACTATATGGATACGGCAGACAAAAAAGTGCGCAATATGCTTTACGATATGGGTCTGAAGCACGGCACAGTATTTGCCCAGGCGCTGCCCTGTGACGGTGATTTCTACTGCCACGATATGGGCTACCGTCTCAGCGGCGGTATGACCTATAAGATCTGCGAGACCCTGACCGGCATCAACGATATGAAGATGATGATCCGTTATGCCTTGGGTGGTCCTATCTGTACAGAAGAGGATATAGCTAAGATGGATCCTGTTCCCAAGGGTAAGGTGATCGGTCAGCTGATGCTGCCACTGAATGCCGGCACCATCGCAAAGATCAGCGGTGTTGAGGCGGTTAAGAACGAACCGGCCGTCATTCAGTACATCCAGTATTATCACGAGGGCGATACGATTCCGGAAAGTGCCATCGGTACTTTGGGACAGCACTTCGGCAGGATTTCCGTTCAGGCAAGCAGCAAAGAAGAGCTGATCTCCATTGTTGACCGGCTGCAGGCCGGCATCAGCGTGCGCGATGCTGACGGCAATGAATTGTATACGATGCGCTTTGATACAGGCAGACTGAATGCCCAATAATTGTAAAAGAGGTCAACTATGAAGATCCTGATGTTAGCCAATTACTACAAGCCGGAGCAGGCGGCAAGTCCCTATTTGGGAGAGAACAAGCGTCAGGCATTTGCAGAAGCAGGCTTTGATATGGCGCTTTACACACCGGTTCCTACCCGCGGTATTTCCGAGGAGGTTCGCCGGGAGTACAGCAAGCGCTTGTATGAAGAGGAATTTGATGGCAAGCTGCAGGTTCACCGTTTCCCCTTGATGCGGGAAGGGAAGAACCCCATCCAACGGGCGTTTCGGTATTTCCTCAGCATTTGGAAACTGTATCTGTGTGCCCGGAAGGAAAAGAATGTGGATATTCTTTCCATCGGCTCCACGCCTCCCATTAACGGACTGATGTTCCCCAGCCTGAAAAAGAAGCTGGGGTGTAAGATCGTTTACAATCTGCAGGACATTTTCCCGGACTCCCTGGTCACAGCCAATATGGCGAAAAAGGGAGGACTCCTTTGGAAGATCGGCAGAAAAATCGAGGATCTGACCTACCGTAACAGTGACCTGATCGTTGTTATATCCGAGGACTTCAAGAAAAACATTATGGCAAAGGGCGTCCCGGAGGAGAAGATCGTCATCATCCCCAACTGGGTAGAGGAAAGCGCAGTGGTGGATGTGCCCCGGGCTGAAAATGATCTGTTTGATACCTACGGACTGGATCGCAGTAAATTCTATGTTTGCTATAGCGGCAATATCGGTCTTTCTCAAAATATGGATATGCTGCTGGATGTAGCGAAGTCATTGAAAGATAATGAAAACATCGGCTTCATCTTAGTGGGCAGCGGTGCCTATAAAAAGCATGTTCAGGAGCGGATCGCGGCAGAGCAGATTACCAATGTCACGATGATCCCCTTCCAGCCCTACGAGAAGATCGGCCATGTGTTCAGTCTGGGTGACTGCGGACTGATCATTTCCAAGGCGGGCATCGGTGAAAGCTCCGTGCCTAGTAAGACTTGGAGCATAATGTCTGCCTCCCGTCCGGTGCTGGCGTCCTTTGATAAGGGCAGCGAGCTGGACCGGACGCTCACAGAAAACGGCTGTGGTATTTGTGTACAGGCAAACGATGCCGACGCTTTCCGGGAAGCTGTTCTGAAAATGGCGGCAGACAGGGAAGGCTGTGTCGAGATGGGCAAAAACGGCAGACGCTATATTGAAGAAAATCTCACTGTGGCCATCGGTACTTCCAAATGGGTGGAAGTGATGCGCCGGGTAATGGACTGACACATTTCCCCGATTTGTCATTGCAAACCAGTTCGCTAAATGGGGTCCCCGCAAAAGCGACCGGCTTTTGTGGGGAAAGGAGAAGTCAAGATGCAGGTGGAATTTTCCGCAGGCGGAAAATGAATCATTGTATCTTGCACTTCGACGAGTTGTGGCAATCAATTTTCGGATATGCGGAAGGGAGAATTCTATGAAAGCAATTTGGATCGGTGTGGGAGTTGGTCCCAAGCTTCGGGAAAAGATCATTGCCAATAATGGAAAGATCCTCTCTGCACAGGTTTCCGAAGCAAATTTGATCCAGGGCATAGATGCTCTGAATATCCAGATGGACACTTTGAATGCTCCGAATATCAGCACTGGCGTGCTCAGTGAGGTTACATCGGAGGTGTGGAGCCGCAACGGCACATCCCGGGATGCGGGCGTGGGCTATCGAAATATCAAGTATCTGAATTTGCAGTTAAAACAGCAGGCTCTGTGCCGGGAAGCAAGGCAGTGGGCGCGGGAAAATAAAAATTGCGAAGAAACCAATGTGTTTGTTTACAGTATGCACACGCCCTATCTGGCAGCTGCCTGGGAGATCAAAAAGCGTTTACCCCGGGCAAGGATCTGTCTGATCGTGCCGGACCTGCCCCAGTATATGGACCTGAAAATGAGCAGACTCAAGAAGCTTTTGAAGGCTTTGGATTGGTGGCGCATTCAGCATTATATGAGGAAAGTTGATAAGTATGTGCTGTATGCAGAGCCAATGGCAGCCTTCTTAGGGCTCAAGGACGGACAGTGGATGGTGATGGAAGGCTCTTTTGACAGTACCCAGCTGGCAGATGCGGATTGTAAGCCCAATCCAGACAAGATATCGGTTATGTATTCCGGTGTTTTGGATCTGCGCTATGGCATACCGGAGCTTTTGGATGCAATGGACCTTTTGGATGATCGTTATGAATTGTGGCTTACCGGTGCCGGCAACGCGGAGAAGCTGATCCGCCAGCGGGCAGAGAAGGACAGCCGCATTCAATTTTACGGTTATTTACCCTCCCGTCAGGACCTGCTGAATAAGCAGGCGCAGGCGACGATGCTCATCAGTCCCCGGCGGGACACGGAGGAAGCATCCAAATATTGTTTCCCATCCAAGCTGTTTGAGTATATGGTGTCGGGAAGACCGGTGATCTCATGCTTCCTTGCAGGCATCCCGGGAGAATACCATTCCCATTTGTTTGAGCTTCCCAGTGCTACAGCCCGTGAAATTGCCCGTGTGATCCAACAGATCGCGGCAATGCCGGAGCAGGCACGCTGTGAACAGGGCGGTAAAGCGAAGGCATTCGTGCTGGAACAGAAGAATAAATATGCCCAGGCGAAAAAGATCGTACAGTTTATAGAAATCAGTTAACGAAAATATATTAAAAGTCATAGGAGTGAGCATAGATATGCAAAGCAAAAATGCAGCGAAAAAAGTGCATAAAAAACCGGTTGTGGCAATGTATTATTCCTATGGCGACCGGATCGGCGGTCCATTGACATATATCAATACGGTTATTAACTCGGAGCTTCAGAAGAAGTACGATTTCAAAACCTGCTATCAGAACAAAGCACCCGGCGGACTGGACATAAAGCTTTTGAAGGATATGATCACAACGCTCCGGCAGATGAAGCCGGATATCGTCCATGTGCAGGGAGCCCAGAGCGAGGGTTTTTACGGCGCAGTTGCAGCGCGCCTTGCAGGCTGTAAGCAGATTATTATGACGATCCATGGCTTTGCCCACGACGACTCTAATTGCAGGGGCACCAAGCATTTTCTTTACAAAAATATCATCGAGCCGGTATCTCTCCGGCTTTCTCACCAGGTATATTGCGTGTGCGAATTTGCTTCCAAGAGACCGATCGTGGTGAAAAATTCCGGCAAGCGTAATTATGGCTTCGTTCACAATCCGGTTCCGGAGTTGACCGTGAAACGCTCCCGTCAAGAGATTAGAAGCGGCTATGGGATCGGGGAAGAGGAGACCGTGCTTTGTATTGCCGGCAGACTTACCCGGGAAAAAGGCTTTGATATACTCTGCCAAACCGTCAAGCTGTTAAATGAAAGAAACATCGGCCCCTTCCGGCTGATTGTTCTTGGGGATGGGCCTTACCGCCAGCGATTCAGCAGTGAAATGCAGGCACAGATCGAATCCGGCCAGGTGATCCTGGTGGGACAGACCGATGATGTGGCAAGCTATCTCGGCGCATCGGATGTGTTTATTTTCCCATCCTATCACGAGAATTTGTCCATCGCCTTGCTGGAGGCCTGCGCCTCCGGACTGCCCTGTATCGTAGGTAATGTGGGCGGAAATGCAGAGATCATCACAGATGGCAAAAGCGGCTATGTGATCGATCCGCTGCGTGCGGAGGCTTTTGCCGACTGCACGCAAAAGCTGATCACAGATGCCCAACTGCGCCAGCAGATGGGTGCATATGCAAAGAAAGATATTTTGGACCGTTTTTCCCTGACGCGGATGTGTCAAAAGATAGACGAGGTGTATAGTTTCAATGGAGCAAAATAAATTGGGTGTTGTCCGCATCACACCTGCACATATGGATATTGTGAAAGAGCTGCTTTTACTTACCGTTATGGGCGCGCTGATCATCGCAGGCGTAGCAGTGCCGGTAATCAGCTATGCGGCATTTGCTTTCTGCGCGGCAGTTGTACTGTTTTCCAATACAGAACGGGGATTTTGTATACTGTTCTTCTTGGTGCCCTTTGCAACTGTATTTAAATTTTCGGTCAATTCCACCTCAAATTTAACCTATTTGCAATTGCTTCTTGTGGGTAAAGCTATGATTCAGCTGATGAGCCACTTTAACAAGAAAGCATTGTTGGCATTGATCATCTTTGTCATATATGTGGTGTTTGGATGTGAGCTGAATTTCATTATTGCAATAAAGCAGATCATGATACCTATGACGATCTGTTGCTTTTTTGCCATCTATCAATCCAGCGGAAAGAAAGTATTATACTATTTTGTGTTCGGCTTGCTGTTAAGCGGCATTGTTGCTTTGTTTATGGAGTCGATACCGAATCTGGAGGAGTACATTGTTCTGGACCGGGTCATCGAGCTGAAGGATAAGGTTACAAGAGCCTCCGGATTATATACAGATCCCAACTATTACAGCCTTGCGCTGCTTATGTCTATTGCCGGTCTTCTGAGTCTGTTCGTGGCAAAGCGCGCCGGTATCTCTGCGGTGATCATCTCTGTCGTCTTGGTGCTGCTGGGTTCCACAACGGTCAGTAAGTCTTTTTTGTTGGTGCTTGCAGCAGCGTATGTGTATTTTGTAATAAGTTTGTTTTTACGCAAGCGGTATCTCCTTTGGTCAATCTTTTCTGCAATCGGTCTGGTTCTGTTTATTGCGATTATTTCCGGTCGGATCGAAATATTTAACAACATTCTGGCCCGTTTGGAAGCGGGAGCTGGAGATGCAAATGCCTTAACAACAAATCGCAGCAGTCTCTGGCAGACTTATCTGGAGCATATTTTTGGAGATGACCTGTTTGTTACATTTTTTGGCCACGGTGTGAATGCAGGTTTTCCGGGATCCGCAGCGGCCCACAGTACGATTCTTGACCTTTTGTATTATTACGGACTGATTGGCAGTGTCTTGTTTGTTGTAACCTGCTGGATCTGCTTGGGAAGAGGAAAGCCCCGTCAAATGACTGCGTTGAATGTGTTTTGCTGGGTCATTTTGTTTGTGATGTCATTGGCACTGAGCTGTTTGATGTTCTTTGACTTCGCATTTATGATTATTCTGGCAGTAGTAAACTTCCGGACGGATTACACTGTGAAACGGCAAGATGAACTTGCAAGAGAATAGGAAAGGAATAGCAGGCGTATGAATATCTATCAACGGCTTTGGAACGCTATGCACTTTTTTCAAAGAGCATGGCATTTTATGGAAAATAAAATTCTGAAGAAAACGATTGCCGAATGCGGCAGCAATGTTTCCTTTCCTCACGATGTAAAACTGTATGGTCATAATATCCATATCGGGAATAATGTGATCATCGGCTCCGGTTCTTTATTGATGTGTACTGAAGCACCAATCGTTATCAAGGACAATGTGATGTTTGGCCCCCGGGTAACAGTGATCACCGGTAATCACCGCATCGATTATGTGGGCAAGTATATGTTCGATGTAAAAGGGGCGGACAAGCTCCCGGAGAATGATCAGCCGGTGGAGTTTGAAGGCGACAACTGGATCGGCGCAAACGCCACTATCCTGAAGGGCGTCACTATCGGCAAGGGCGCAGTGGTAGCTGCCGGTGCGGTAGTTACTAAGGATGTGCCGCCATATACAGTAGTAGGCGGTGTGCCGGCTCACTATCTGCAGGATCGCTTTACAAAGGAACAATTGCAGCAGCATTTAGAAATCTTGTCTCGGCAAGACAGTGCGCAATAAATTGTGACTGTGTGAAAGCTTAAGAAAGGTGACAGGACAATGATATTTAACCGTATTAAATATTGGTATCAAAAAAAGACTGCACAGACTGCTTTTCGCCTGAGAGCAATTGCTGCACCACAGACTGTTTTTATGGTTGGGGCATCTTGTCAAAACAGAGGACCGAGAGATCGCGTAGTAATAAAAGAACATTGTACCATCGGTGCAGCGTTTTTGCCTGCTTATGGTGGAAAGATCGTAGTAGGTGAAAATACATATATTGGGCCAGGCACGAGCCTGCAGGCAAAAGAAAGTATTACAATTGGCAAAAATGTTATTATTGCCAACAATGTTGTAATAATAGATAATAATAATCACCCTACAGATCCGCAGATGAGAATGAAGATGAGCCAGTGCCGGGATTTTCTGCACGACGAATTATGGTCATGGAAATATGCCAATAGTGCGCCTGTTACAGTTGAGGAGAATGTGTGGATCGGCAGAGATGCAAGAATCTTAAAGGGAGTTACCATAGGGCGCGGATCCATTGTTGCACTGGGCGCTGTAGTAACACACAATGTTCCACCTTATACTGTGGTTGCCGGTAATCCGGCTAAGGTAGTAAAGGAGTTACCGAGACCGGAGGCAGTACAATGAAAAGAATCAGCATAAAAGGTGCCGGTTGGGACTCTATGTTCCTGGCAGTTGGTAAAGTTTTGACAATGCTGTTCACGATTGTTTCTGCCAAGATGCTGTCAGTTGGTTTGTCATTAACAGAGTATGGTACATATTCCCAGGCAAACTTGGTAAATACGGTAGGACGGTCTTTGATCCTTTTAGGATTGGGCGATGCGCTCAATTACTTCTTTAACAGCAGACAGGAAAACATTGAAGAAAAAACACGGCAGCGAATTGTGAATACAGTGTTCTTTTTGGAGCTTTTTGTTGGCTTGATCCTGGCTGTGTGCGTGATTGGCGGTCAGAATATCTTGGCAGCTTATTTTGGTAATCAGGCTGTGAAGAAACTGTTGCCGGTTGTTGCTTTTTTGCCGGTGCTGAGCAATCTGATTTATTTTTATCAGATCGTTTATGTCGCGGTCGGAAAAGCAAAGCTGATGTCCTTGTACAGCATTATAATGACGGTTGTCCGAATTATTACGATTTATATTGCGGTTTATGTTCTTAAAAACTTACTGCTGATCTATATCGTTATGGTCATACAGGACTTGGTGCAGCTTTTGATCTATAATATAACCTTGTCCAAAAAGAAAGTGCACATTAACCCATTTAAAATATCCAAGGCGCATATTGGAACGATATTTGCCTATGGCCTTCCAATGGGCATCTATGCGATCACAAGCGAATTGACCCGTGACTTGGATAAACTGGTTATAGGCAGGTTGGCAGGAACAGATGCTTTGGCAATTTATACAAACTGCTCCAAGCTTTTGCCGGTTGATGTCATTGTTACATCCTTTGCGTTGGTACTGATCCCATATATTACCCGGTATGTTACAGAAAAAAATCGGGAAAAGAGTATCGATCTGCTGTCTTCGTATATGAAGGTGGGATATTACAGCGTTTGGATTTTGGGTACTATGCTGTTGATTTCTCCGGCAACGATGGTTTCTTTTCTTTACGATGATAAATATTTGCCGGGAACGATAATCTTTATTTTGTATGTCTTTGACAGTATGCTTCGTTTTGCAAGTATGCATTTGGTTTTAACAGCTGCAAATAAGGCAAAGACTTTGATGATATATTCCATTGGAAGTCTGATTTTAAATTTTGTATTAAATATAGGGTGCTATTATTTGTTCGGCCTTGTGGGTCCGGCAATCGCTACATTGATTTCTGCAGTTGTTTATACTTGGTTGGTTATGCGCAAGTCCATTCAGTGCATCAACGCAAGGTGGACAGAGATCTTCCATGTCAAGGAAATTTCATTATTTGGGTTGTCAATCGGTTGCCTGTGGTTGATTTGTTATTTAATATGCAAGGGCTTCTTTGCCATTGGTCTCCACCCGTATATTGCGATGATTATATCGATGGCTCTTTTTGGCTGCGGCGCTCTTGCAATGCACTTTAAAAAAATCAGTGGTGTGTTGAAGAAAATAAATACATTCAGAATATAGAGCGATACTACTTGCAGGCGGAACAGTGATAATTTAGAAAGTTAAAGGGAGAATATTATGCATTCTACAAACAGCCTTTTTCTTGCCCAATCTTATAAAGATACCTGGGACGATTATGTCCGCAGCTTGCACAGACCCAATTTCCCTGTGTGGGATTATGTGGTCATTACTGCCTCCAATGAGCAGCAGGCAGAGGGTTTCCGCGCTCAGCTGGCTGCACGGGCAGAGTTTTTGCCCCAGCGCACCCACTTTGCCGTGGTGCCGGATGAGGGCGGTGTCCGTGTTGGCTCCGGCGGTGCAACGCTGAGCGTTTTGCGCTATATCCGCGCCAGGGAGGAAAGCTTTGATAATTTGCGGATCTTAGTGATCCACAGCGGCGGCGACAGCAAGCGCGTACCTCAGTATTCTGCGCTGGGAAAGCTGTTTTCTCCTGTGCCCCGGGAGCTTCCCGATGGCAGACGCTCTACACTTTTTGATGAATTTATCATTGGAATGTCCTCTATGCCCAGCCGTATACGCAGCGGTATGGTGCTGCTGTCCGGTGATGTGTTGCTGCTGTTCAATCCCTTGCAGGTGGACTGGCCCGGACACGGTGCGGCAGCCATTTCCTTTAAGGAGCATGTGGATACCGGTAAGAATCACGGTGTCTTTTTGGCAGGGGAGGATGGCAATGTTGCCAGATTCCTTCATAAGCAGACGGAGCAGACCCTGCGCGAGTGCGGCGCAGTGAACGACCGGGACTGTGTAGATATCGACACCGGTGCGGTGATCTTCAGCACCCAAATGCTGGACGCTCTGTACAGCTTGATTCCGGACGATCAGGCTTACCACGCCTATGTGAACAGTACAGTCCGGCTTTCCCTGTACGGAGATTTCCTGTATCCGCTGGCAGGGGAGTCTACTCTGGAGCAGTTTTATCAGGAACAGCCCGAGGGCGAATTTTGTGACGAGCTGCGCAATGCCAGAACTGCGGTGTGGAACGCTTTGCGTCCTTTCCGGATGAAGCTGCTGCGCCTTGCTCCGGCAAAGTTTATCCATTTTGGTACTACCCGGGAGATCCTTGCGCTGATGAATTCCGGTATTGAAGATTATGGGACGCTTGGCTGGAGCAATCAGACCGTGAGCAGTGTCAGCGGAAATACTGCCTGCTATAACAGCGTCCTGTCCAGCCGGGCAAAGATCGGTGACGGCTGCTACCTGGAGACTTCTTATGTTCATTCCGCCGGAACGATTGGAGACAATGTGGTCCTTTCCTACATTGACATTCACGATGAGGTAATTCCCTCTGATGTGGTCCTGCACGGACTGAAGCAGAAGGACGGAAAGTTCGTTGCCCGCATTTACGGTGTGAATGATGATCCCAAGAAGAATATGCTCTTCGGCAAACCCTTGGAGGGTCTGGAGGATCTGTGGGATGATGATAACCATACTCTGTGGACGGCAAAGCTGTACCCGGTATGCGACACCATCCCTGAGGCGATTGCGGCTGCACTGAATGTTTATGATCTGTTCCATGGCAGCGGTGATGCTGCAGCCTGGAAAAGCGCCAAGCGTAAATCTTTATGTTCCGGCTTCAATGAAGCAGACGCTGCCGCTATCATCGAGTGGGATGACAGAATGGCAGAACTGGTCCGTATGGATGAGGTGGCAAAGCTGATCCGCTTTGGACAGCCTGTTGCCGAGGCAAAACGAACCTTGGGCAATGAGAAGAAACTGACCAAGATCCAGTCTGAGTGGCTGGAAAAACGCCTTACAGTAGCGCCCTTCAGCGAGAAAATGCGGCTTTACTACTATATTGGCAAGGCCCTGGGCGGCGCGGAAGGCGACGAATATGTGGGCAAATGCTTCAAGACCATCCAGGCTGCTATTTTGGAAAATACACTGGATAACATCCACTATAACGACAAGTGCCGTATTGTCTGCGATAAGCATACCGTCAAATCTCCGCTGCGGGTCAACTGGGGCGGCGGTTGGAGCGATACACCCCCTTATTGTAACGAAAACGGCGGTACAGTACTAAATGTTGCCATCCTTTTAGATGGCCAGAAGCCTGTGGAAGTGACTCTGGAAAAACTTGCTGAGCGCAAGGTGGTGTTCGACAGCCGGGATATGGATGTCCACGGCGAGTTTACGGACATTGCACCTCTGCAGCTCACCGGTGACCCCTACGATCCCTTTGCTCTGCAGAAGGCAGCCTTGGTAGCCTGTGGTATTATTCCCGTCAGCGGCGGCAATTTGATGGATATTTTGGAGCGCTTGGGCGGCGGCTTTATTATGAAGTCGGAAGTGACCAATGTGCCCAAGGGCAGCGGACTGGGTACAAGCAGTATCCTCTCTGCCACCTGTGTTAAGGCGATCTTCGAATTTATGGGTATCGAGCATAGCGAAAATGATCTGTATAGCCATGTGCTTTGTATGGAGCAGATCATGGCAACCGGCGGTGGCTGGCAGGATCAGGTGGGCGGTATTTCCCCTGGTATCAAGTACATCACCTCCGCTCCGGGACTGAAGCAGGAGCTGAAGGTCCAGCATATCGAGCTTCCGGAAAAGACCAAGCAGGAGCTGATGGAGCGTTTTGCCCTGATATACACCGGTCAGCGCCGCCTGGCACGAAACCTGCTGCGGGATGTAGTTGGCCGCTATGTGGGCAATGAGCCGGAAAGCCTTTTTGCCCTTAACGAGATCCAGCGTACAGCGGCGCTGATGCGCTTTGAGCTGGAGCGTGGTAATGTGGATGAGTTTGCAAAGCTGCTGGACGAGCACTGGAAGCTCAGTCAGCAGGTGGATGCCGGCTCTACCAACACCCTGATCGACCAGATATTCCTGTCCATCGATGACCTTATTGACGGCAGAATGATCTGCGGCGCAGGTGGCGGCGGCTTCCTGCAGGTAATGATGAAAAAGGGTGTTACAACTGGGCAGCTGCACCAGCGGCTGAAGAATGTTTTCCAGGACAATGCAGTGGATGTTTGGCCCTGTAAGCTGGTATTTTAAGGATTAACAGGAGAACCGGAATGGTCAATGAAAGCAAATTGCTGATATGCGCCTTGGGCGCAGCTGTGGCAGGAAAGGCGTGTCCCGTAGTGCCCGATGTGGACTACGATGCATTTTTGCATTTGGCGCAGAGCCACGGTGTAGAAGCCCTTGTCTGCGACGGCTTACAAAAAAATAGCGCACTCTGGCAGACCATTCCGGAATCTGTCCGGGATCACTTAAAAAAGGCATATTTCCGTGCAGCCTACCGGGAGGCGCAGCAGTCTCATACCCAGCAGCTGCTGCGTCAGGGCCTTACGGATGCAGGTGTACAGCATATCTTTTTGAAGGGTGCTGTGCTGCGCAAAAGCTACCCTGTGCCAATGCTGCGTACCATGTCGGATATGGATGTGCTGGTGCATACCGAGGATTACGATAAGATCACGCAAGTTGCACGCTCCGTAATGGGCAAAGCCTATACAGGTGACGGTAATCACAAGAACTTTGTGTTCCCCGGTGATGTTGCAGTGGAATTCCACCCGAATCTGCTCCATCACGCCACTCCGGTGGGTACCGGTATCAACCCCGGCTGGCAGTATGCAAAAAAAGACCTCCCGGGCCCGGAAATGGAGCTGACAGAGGAGGGCTTATATCTGAATGTGCTGTGCCATCTGGCTGACCACTTTGTGGATGGCGGTGTGGGCGTGCGTTTTGTGTTGGATGTGTGGGTTTGTCGGCATCTGCGGAAAGAACCTGTGGACGAGGAATTTTTGGAGAAGGAGCTGACGCGGCTGAATATGCTGCAGTTTGCCCGCAATATTGAAGCCTTGGCAGATGCCTGGTTCTCAGATGGGGAAATGACACCGCTGCTAAAAGAGTTGGGAGATTATATCCTTACCAGCGGCAGCCACGGTATCCCTGACCGGGCAATGCTCAATGCGGTAAGCCTGTCTGCCGGCGGCAGCCGCACCTCTGCGCTGCTGAGTCGTATCTTCTATCCCCGTCAGGAGCTGGAGGACCGATTCCCCTGGTGCAAGGGCAAGCTTCTTCTGTTACCTGCTGCGTGGCTGTGCCGTGTTTATGATACGGTGACCAAACGCAGTCACCTGATCGTCAAGTGGGCGAAAGGCACAGGTCAATTTTCCTCCCAGCAGGTCAAGGAGCAGCGCAAGCTGTTGGAACGCTTTGGTATCCATCCTGACAAATAAATAAATCCCCGGGTGTGCAAAATTGCACACCCGGGTTAATTTTATGCTGTCATTGCGAACCAGAGAGGACGGGTTTGCCATCTCTTTGTCATTGCGAACCAGTGACCGATGTCACTGGTGTGGCAATCTTTACCTACACACAAATGCTTGGGGAGGGGGACCGCTTGCGGTGGGTGAGGTCACAACCTCATCCGCCACGGCTTATGCCGTGCCACCTTCCCCAAAGGGGAAGGCTAATACTACACACCCAAATAACCGACCAAAACCTTAATGGTGTTGTACACGCCGTCAATGTGGCTGCGTTCATACCCGTGGCTGGCGTAAACGCCGGCGCCGATCAAGCCGTGGCGAATGTCATAGCCGCCACGCAAGGTCGCCTCCACATCGGAGCCGTAGTATGGATATACATCCACGGCATAGTCAGCCTCCATTATCTTGGCGGCTTCTATAAGCTTGCCAACTACTTCATAGCTGTAAGGGCCACCGGAATCCTTGGCACAGATGGACACCTGTTTTTCCGTACATTGCAGACCGTCGCCTACACAGCCCATATCCACAGAGATCGCTTCCGTCACACCTGCCGGTACGCTGCCGGAGCCGCCGTGACCCACCTCCTCATATACGGTGATGTGGGCATAGGTTTTCCGGGGCAATTTTGTGCCGCTTTCGGCAAGATACTTAGCAAAGCCCAGTAAAATACCTACGGAAAGCTTGTCGTCTAAGAAACGGCTTTTAAGATAGCCGGATGCAGTGCGCTTGGTGCGGGGGTCAAAACAGACGATGTCGCCTACCTCAATGCCTAACTTCCGGGTGTCGTCGGCAGAAGAAACATCCTCGTCCAGAACCACTTCCATCGTGTCAAAGGAACGCTTGGCGGTGGAATAGTCGCCGTTGACATGCACAGATGCGTTGCACAGCTGCAGTGTACCCTCAAAGACTGCGCCGGTGCGGGTGTAAATGCGAACATTCTCTGCTTCACCGTTGTTGGCGTTCATACCGCCAAGAGCTGTCAGACGCAGTCGGCCGTTGCCCTTGACCTGCGCCACCATACCGCCTAAAGTGTCCGTGTGAGCAGCCAGCATCAGGGCATCCTGCGTATTTTCGCCGCCCAAGTCCACAAGCACACCGCCCTTGGTGGTCAGGCTTGCATCAAAGCCAAGCCGCGCAAAGGCATCCTTCACCCAAGCGGCTGCCTTGTCCGTGAAGCCGGTAGGGGAGTCAATGGCAAGCAGGCTTGCCGCCTGCTCCCACGCAAAATCTGCATATTTACGATCAACCATAATCATACCTCCATTCAGAGCTTTGGTTCAATCATAGCATAATACAAGGAAAAATACAATTCCCAATGTTATTTGTCATTGCGAATCGGTGCGCACACTGGTGTGGCAATCTATTGAAAAGAGGAGGCTGCCTACGGCAGCGGAATGCTGCTGTCCTGTTGCGGTTCCCGGCGAATGTCCTTGGCTTTTAAAAGCCTTCGTCCCTCGCCGACCGCAGCCACTCGCTCAGGTCGCTGCATCCGCCCCTGGCGGCGCTCGGGCTCGCGGCCGTTTGTGGTACCCGGGGGGTTCCTTGCCGGGGGCGGGTGCGTCATCT